>CAZPHF010000047.1:0-22213 GCA_964586115.1 uncultured Flavobacteriaceae bacterium
AAAAATTCGCTTCCCCGATACAATACAAACCAGGTACAGTAGTCATTAGATTATAATCAACCCAAACACCCCCCATGGTATAGTGAGTAGCAGGGTATATCATCATAGGCGTCTTATATGGATTCTCGTCAATGATTTTTTCATACATCTGGAACAAGTTCCCATACTTTTCTTCTATAATCGCCGCCCCCAATTCTGTAATTTTCTCTTTTGAAGGATTTGCTATGTGTTTGATTTTAGCTTGCTCAGTGCCATATCTTTCAAAGGACGCAGCAAAATCAAGATAAACAGCTTCTCCTGTTGCATTTACACCAAACCCGGCATCACACCTCTCTTTAGCAGCTCTGGAAGCAACATCACGAGGAACAAGGTTCCCGAATGCAGGATACCTTCTTTCCAAAAAGTAATCTCTGTCTTCTTCGGCTATTGCTGTTGGCTTCATTTTACCTTCTTGAATCGCTTTAGCATCTTCAATTTTTGCTGGTACCCAAATTCTTCCGTCATTTCTAAGAGATTCTGACATCAAGGTTAATTTTGATTGGTAGTCACCTGATCTAGGAATACAAGTAGGATGTATTTGTGTAAAACAAGGGTTAGCAAAATAAGCCCCTTTCTTATGAATTTTCCAAGCAGCTGTAGTGTTAGATCCCATAGCATTGGTTGAAAGGTAGTATACATTTCCATACCCTCCAGTTCCAATAACAACGGCATGTGCACTGTGTCTTTCTATTTCGCCTGTAATCAGGTTTCTGGCAATAATTCCTCTGGCTTTGCCATCAACAATCACCACGTCAAGCATTTCATGACGGTTAAACATTTCAATCTTACCACGAGCAATTTGTCTGTTCATAGCCGAATACGCTCCGAGTAACAACTGCTGACCGGTTTGCCCTTTGGCATAAAAAGTTCTTGATACCAATACACCACCAAAAGAACGGTTATCGAGCAGTCCTCCGTAATCTCTCGCAAAGGGAACACCCTGAGCCACACATTGATCAATAATATTACCTGAAACTTCTGCAAGTCTATGCACGTTAGCCTCACGAGAGCGATAATCTCCTCCTTTTACTGTATCATAGAACAAACGGTAATTTGAATCACCATCTCCCATGTAATTTTTAGAAGCGTTGATTCCTCCTTGAGCTGCAATTGAATGGGCTCTTCTTGGAGAATCCTGATAAGCAAATGCTTTTACATTATAGCCCAATTCTGCCAGGGTAGCCGCGGCAGAACCTCCGGCAAGACCGGTACCTACCACAATGATATCTATATTTCTTTTATTCGCCGGATTAACCAGATCGATTTTATCCTTATATGTTGTCCATTTATCTTTTATTGGACCCTTTGGTACTTTAGAGTTTAACTTAGTCATAAATGAATAGATTAATGGTTAAAATGATGATATAAAGCAATGACGATAAAACCAAATGGAATAACGAAAGAATAGAATTTACCAAAAGCTTTCACTGCATTTGTATATTTATTGTTGAATCCAACCGATTGAAAGGCTGATTGAAACCCATGAAGCAAGTGTAGTCCCAATAATGCAAAGGCGATTACATAAGCTCCTACTCTTAACGGACTAACAAATTTGTGTTGAAGTTCTCCAAAATACCTGTTCGGATCTTCTGGTAAAAATTCAATGTATTTGTGGTTCATTTCAGGAAACCAAAAATCTACAAAGTGTAATACCAAAAAAGCAAGAATGACTCCTCCTGATAAGATCATATTTCTTGACGTCCAACTGGCACTGGCCCCTCCATTAAATTTCACATAATTGACATTTCTGGCCTTTCTATTCTTTACTTCAAGTATAAAGCCCATAACAAAATGAAATACCACCCCAAAAATAAGAACGGGTTGCATCGCAAATTGAATTAATGGATTGGTTCCCATAAAATGGGATAACTCATTAAATAGTTTCTCACTAAACAGCGAGGTGATATTGACTGATAAATGAATAATAAGAAAAATAATTAAGAAAAGTGCCGACAAGGCCATAGCAACCTTTCTTGCGATAGATGAAGATAAAAATCCGCTCATTTTGCTTGGTTTATAAAATAGAAAACAAATATACCAAATACTTAATTTTATTGGGTCTAATTCAATCGATTATTTTAATTTGATTAACATTCTTATATTTATACCAACAAAAAACTAAACAATAATGTCTGATAACATTAAGCATACCCTAAATCCGGATAAATGGATAGATCTTTATGCTGATTATCTTTACAATTATGCCATTACCAGAGTAGATGGTGGTGACTTGGCAAAAGATCTCGTCCAGGAAACTTTTTTTTCGGGAATCAAGGGGAAAGATAATTTCAGAGGTCAGGCAGCTGAGCGAACCTGGTTGGTTTCAATTTTAAAGAGAAAGATCATCGATCATTATCGCAAGATCAACTCTGCCAAAGGGCAGAAAGAGGTCCGAATGAATTTTTATGAAGAAGGAGAAAAGAAAGGGAATTGGATTGAAGAAAGGGTTCCTCAAAGTTGGGGGAACGATGCGGAAAAGGAAATTGAAAATGAAGAACTTAAAGCCACCCTGGAGGAATGTATCGCGAGCCTACCTGAAAAATATAGAATTGTATTCATGTTAAAAACAGTTCAACACTATGAAACCGAAGAAATTTGTAAAGAACTTGACATTACACCGTCAAATTTATGGGTAATCATTCACAGAGCAAGGATACAACTCAGAAATTGTATGGAAGAAAAATGGTTTAAAAATTAAAGAGGAGCATATGAAATTTATGATTAGCTGTGACGAAGCAACTAAGATTTGCGATAAGAATCAATATGGTGAGGCAAGTCTGTCAGAAAAAATTAGTTTGAGTTTTCACTTGTTTGTATGCAAGTACTGTAAGAAATATACCAAGCAAAACAATCTAATGTCGCAGTTGTTTGGTAAACACCTGGCGCCATGTGACGGATCTGAAAAACTAAGTGATGAAGCAAAAGTAGCTCTCAAAGAGAAGCTTCAAGAAGAGTTAAAAAACAAATAATAAATAAGTTCTTAAACTTAAACAGGTATTGAAAATTCAATGCCTTTTTTTTTACCTTTGAGTAGATGCTCAATTTAAGTCAGCATCAGAAATTTGACCGCAAATGGAATATTTTGATACTATTAAGCCCTTTGCTCTGATTGCTTATTATATTTTTATCAGCTTTATTATTGTCACAATTATTCTTGATAATAAAAAGCCAGAGAAATCTTTTGCCTTTATTTTTTTAGTTCTATTGGTTCCCGTTGCCGGAGTAATCATTTACCTGCTGTTTGGAGCCCAATATCATAAAAAGAAGTTACTCACCAAAAAGCGCTATTTTGATAAGGTATACTTACATCAGATCAGTCAAGTTAATAAGAATTTGCCCGTTCGAAACTCAAAATCAACTTATGGCAAATTACCCACTTTGTTCTATAATATTGAAAAGGTGCGTTTTACAATTAATAATAGGATTGAAGTTCTGAACAATGGTGAAGAAAAATTCCCCAGACTTCTTGAAGAACTGAAAAAGGCGCAAAAGAGCATTCACCTAGATTACTATATTATTAAAGATGATGATATTGGTAATGAAATTTTTGACATCCTTTGTCAAAAGGCAAAAACCGGAGTTCAGGTTAAAATGATCTATGACGATGTGGGTAGCTCAATCAGTAGAAAGGGATTGATCAAACTGAGTTTGTCAGGAGTAAAAGCTTTCCCCTATATGCCCGTTCTTTTTTCAAGACTTGCACATAAAGCAAATTATAGAAACCACAGAAAAATTGTGGTCATTGATAACGAAACAGGATTCCTTGGAGGTATCAATATCAAAGACAAATATATCAATCCGAATAAAATGGGGCTATTTTGGAGGGATACTCATATCATGATTAAAGGGGAGGCCGTTACCGACTTACAATACCTATTTATAAGTGATTGGTATTTCGTTAGTGGTCAAAAAATTGACCTTACAGAGGTTCGATACAAGAACATCCATGGAATATCCAATAACCTGCCCACCAGTATATTAGGAAGTAATTATGGAAAGAGCAATCAAACCATCATGGAGGCCTTTTTTGGAATGATTACAAGTGCACAACAGGAAATTCTGATCACCACTCCATATTTTATTCCTGATGAATCCATTTTTAACGCTTTAAAAATTACTTCCAAAAGCGGTGTCACTATCAAACTCATCATCCCTGAAAAAACGGATATCAAAACAGCCTTTTATGCTTCCCAAACCTATCTAAAAGAGCTCCTGCTAAGTGGTGTTGAAGTCTATTTTTACACCAAGGGCATGATGCACTCCAAAACCATGATCATTGACTCGCTGATCAGTACCGTTGGGAGCACCAACATGGACCAAAGAAGTTTTAGCCTTAATGCTGAAGTCAACGCATTTATAAACGACAAAGCCATTGCTGAAAAACTGAGATTCAATTTTGAAGAAGATTTAAAGGATTGTTATAAATTGCAGTTGGAAGATCTTAAAAACAGACCCTGGTATGTCAAGGTACTTTGTTCCGTTGCAAGATTAATCGCACCTATTCTTTAAACTCTTTAGTATGAATTTTTTACCTGAAAACATAGATCACTACGCCGCTGAACATTCTCAAAAAGAACCGCAACTTCTCCAGGAATTATTTAGGGAAACATGGCAGAAAGCTTTGATTCCAAGAATGATTAGCGGTCATTTTCAAGGAAGAGTCTTGTCAATGATCTCAAAACTTGTCGCCCCAAAAACAATTCTTGAGATTGGAACCTACACAGGATATTCGGCACTTTGTTTGGCCGAAGGATTACAAAAAAAGGGGGTACTTCATACTATTGATCACAATGAGGAACTCTTCGATTTTCAAAGGAAATACTTTGACCGTTCAGCTCACAAGGATCAGATCAAACAATATGTGGGTGAGGCACTTAAAGTGCTTTCTGATATTAAAGGCCCATTTGATTTGGTGTTCATCGATGCGGACAAAGCAAATTATGGTAATTATTTCAAGCTTATTATTGATAAAATGAATTCAGGGGGCGTGATTCTTTCAGACAATGTGCTCTGGAGTGGCAAAGTAACGGAAACACCGAATCCCAAGGATGAAGACACCATAGCGCTCATCGCTTATAACCAAATGATGAATGAAGATCCAAGAATCGAAACTGTTTTATTGCCTATCAGGGATGGCCTTACAGTAAGTAGGGTAAAATAAATTGGTCTTTATTTATGATCAATACTATACTTTGCATAGTTATAATCGAGGGCATCATATCGTTTTGCCATCTGCTGTAAACGCTTTTGAAAATCATCCCAGTTTCTGGCTTCTTTACTTGACCAGACTACTTCAGATAAGGCGGTCATTCTTGGTAATACTTTGTACTCCACCTGATCCCAGGTAGGCATATATTCTGTCCATACATTTCCCTGAGCCCCTAAAATATAGGAGGCTTCTTCGGAGCTTAAATTTTCGGGAGTTGGTTCGTATCCATATACTTTTTCAACGCTGGTATGTCTTGTACTGCCCGTGATAGGTTCTTCAATTCGTTGCTCTTCAGGAGCCTGGTAATAGTCAAAATAACAGTGTGTGCCTGGTGTCATAATCACATTATGATGTTGCTTCGCGGCGGCAATACCGCCTTCAATGCCACGCCATGACATAACCGTGGCATTTGGAGCCAGTCCTCCCTCGAGGATCTCATCCCAGCCAATCATATCTCTGCCATTTTTATTCAGGAATTTTTCTATCCTCTGAACAAAATAGCTCTGTAACTCATGTTCATCTTTAAGCCCTTCTCTTTTGATAACTTTCTGGGCATAAGAAGATTCTTCCCATTCTTTCTTTAATACTTCATCTCCACCTATATGAATATATTTACTTGGAAAAAGTACCATGACCTCGCTAAGGATATCTTCCAGAAATCCAAATGTTTCTTCAGTAGGCGCATATATTTCAGTAAAAATCCCCCATCTTTTGGCGACTTCATAAGGGCCTTTGCCATTGCCAAACTGCGGATATGCAGCTAAAGCAGCCAACGAGTGTCCGGGCAGTTCTATTTCTGGGATAACTGTAATATGCCTGTCTGCTGCATAGGCAACTACCTCTTTTATTTCTTCCTGGGTATAAAATCCGCCATAAGGAATCGTATCATAGGTATAAGGTGCATTTCTTGTACCTGCCAAACCTATTGCTGTTCCTTTTCTATACGCCCCAATTTCTGTTAGTTTGGGGTATTTTTTAATCTCTATGCGCCATCCCTGATCTTCAGTTAAATGCCAATGAAAAGTGTTCATTTTATGCATGGCAATCAGATCAAGGTATTTTTTAACTGATGTTACGCCAAAAAAATGGCGGCCCACATCCAGGTGCATGCCTCGATATCCGTAACGAGGGCTGTCAATGATTTCTACCCCAGGAATACTTAACTCCTTTACCTGCTCTTCTACTGTTTCTATGGCAACAGGCATCAATTGTCTTAATGATTGTATCCCATAAAAAACACCTGCGGGTGTTTTTCCTGAAATAATAATCTCGTCATAATTGACCTTCAAATAATATCCTTCAGTATTTTCTATAGTGGAATCAAGTTGCAATTTAATGTTGTCTTTACCTGAACCAGTCGATTCTATTTCAAGATCCATATGTATAGCCTTAGCAATCAATTCTGATAAATACAAAGCTTCCCCAGTCAGATTCGCATGACTGATAATTTTAGTTTTTGCATTGATCACAAAACGACCTTTTTTCATGGTCAGCATTTCTGGTTGTGGTATGATCTGATAATCATGAGGTGCATTTACCACATCTTGATACTTATTCGAACAACTTAACAAGCTAACAAGGCTTATTAAAACAAAAATATTTTTCATCTACAGTTATCGTTTTTTTAAAATCAGGAAAGTATTTAACCTCTAATCATAGTTAGAACCATTTTGAACTTTTCTACAGCTTTTAATGCATGGGGAATACCTGCTGGCATAATGATAGATTCACCGCTCCCGAGCAAGTGTGATTTGCCGTTAATAATGATTTCGGCCTTACCGTCAACCACTAAAACCATGGCATCAAAAGGCGTGGTATGTTCACTTAATCCTTCGCCCTTATCAAAGGCAAATAACGAGATGTTCCCGGTTTTCTTTTTAAGTATATGCTTACTAACTACCGCCTTATCTGCATATGAAATACTCTCAGAGAATGAAAATTTCATTCCCTTTTCAAATTCATTTTGTCCCATTGGATTTTATTTTAATGAAAATCAAACGCCCTCAAACATTAGGCTTGATGTGCTAATAAGCTACAGCGCTACTATGTTAAACACCCAAAATTAAGCTTATTTTTTATGAAATGAACCTTTTCATCTTAGAAGAGTTATTCGATTTCCTTTTGGAAAACAACAGGTGCTCCCTTCCTTCGTCTAAAATGCCTGTTCCAAAAGAGCGCTTTGATCATTGAGAAACTCCTCAACTTCATCTATAAATTCCTGGTCCTTTTCTGTTCTATTAATCGTCAGGTGAACTATCAGGGCATTTGGAGCCGGATCATATCCTGTAGTAATTGTCCAGCTAAGGGCATTAGGGCATTCCAAAAAGGAAAAGCGCAAACCCCCTTTAATTTCTTGTCTCGCTAAAGTAAATTCTCCCCATAAACTCCCTATTTTGGCTTGATGGTGATTTAATGCCTCCAATAAAAACAGCTCTGAGCTCATCAATTCCAGCTGCTTAAATACAAGGGTGTTTTTGATGTTTTGCTCATCTGTACTGATATTGATGGTTCGAAAAAATTCCATACGGTCTTGATTAAAAAGTAAAAGTGAATATGAAATGTAAGGATGAAGTTATTTTTAGAAGATGTTTTACTCTCATTGATTTGGGTATTAGTAAATATCCGTTTAATTCTTTTCTTTTTTATAATATTGAAGATATTCTTCTGGAAGCGATGTTAAATATTTAAGCTGAATATTTTTATAGAAAACCTCGGCCGCTTCACTTTGTAACTGAATTTTTCCCTTGTTCATAGGAATCTTTTTACCATCAACTACATATCTTGAATTTCTTAGGATCATCACTACTTCTCCATTGACTATATGGATGCTTTTGTTTTCAAAACAAATAAGCTCTAGCTCGTTCCATTCTCCATGCGGTTTTTCAAAATTCGTACTGCGCATGCAATAGCCTTGTACCTCTTCCCCCCGGCCCAAGGCCAAAAAAGGTTGGCTTTTATCTGCCACGGGATTCATAATATACTCAGGTAAATAAGCTCTGATGTCAATGGCCGAATTGGCCTGACTCCAGAAATCGCCCATATGGCCCTGCATCACCTGAAACTCCTGAGAAAGCATCCATGAGCGCCAGCTTTCTGCCCCATGGGGACCTATAGAATGATATAAAACTCCTGAATCCTTTAACAACTGCTTTCGCGGATGCCATTTGATATCACCCCATTTGACCTGTAATTTTAGGTGATAATTTTCAAATTCAGCTTTGGTCGCCACACAACCATAAATTTCACCACTGATGCGTAGCACCGGTTTCCCATTCTCTTCTACCACGCTAAAAACACCAAACTCATCCTTGTTCAGCCCTATAGGTTTAAGGTCGTTCCCTTGAGCATCCTTTGGGATCTCTCCCTCGTACCCTTCAGGATAGCGATAACTAAGGTAATTCTCCCATTGTGAAAGGTCTTTGTCTAGTAGGTCGATCCAGCTATTTTCCTTTTCAAAAGAGGAAAGAAAAAACAGCATTAACAAGAGTAAATAGCTTCTATACATGTTCTTATTTAATTATTGAGTAAATTTTCTTTTAAAAATATGGCAACTGCTTCAGTCATTCGATCTCTGTTTTCCTTTTTTCTAAAACCGTGACCTTCATCTTTCGCAAGCATATACCAAACCATCCCATTATTGTCTCTGATTGATTTTACCATTTGTTCAGATTCACTGGCCGGCACTCTGGGATCATTTGCTCCTTGAATAACAAACAAAGGGCTTTTAAATTCATTCACATGATTTGTTGGTGAAATTGATTCTAAATAGGTTCTCATCTCAGGTTCTCTTTCATCTCCATATTCAGCCCTTCTCAGGTCTCTTCTATACTCCTCTGTATTTTCCAAAAAAGTAACAAAATTACTTATCCCAACAATGTCTACGCCACATTTTATTTTGTCGCTAAAGTTATACATGGAAGACAATACCATGTATCCTCCATAAGAACCTCCGAATACAGCAACTTTATTCTTATCAAAATCAGCATTGTTCTCGATCCATTCTATTAGTTTTCCGATGTCCTTCACCGAATCCTCCCTATTAAAACCATTATCCAATTTCAGAAATGTTTTCCCATATCCCGATGAACCGCGAACATTAGGAGCAATCACTGCAATACCCATCTCATTGGCCAAAAAAGCATAAAAAGACGAGAAAGAAGGTGTATGCTGACCTTCAGGCCCGCCATGAATAGAAATCATTACCGGTAGCGGCCCTTTGGCATTTAAAGGTTTATATACAAAAGCCGGAATAGTTCTGTTTTTTCCATCTACTTGGTCATATGTTTCAAAGCTGACAAGTTCAGGCTTGGGAAATAAACTCGTGTCCAAGCCTCCCACTTCGCTTGTGGTCCATCTTGTAGTTTTCCCTGAATTAAGATTCAGAGAATACACATCCCCTGGTGTTTCTGTAGAATTCAAGACCATCGCCAGTTCATCTTTAGAGGGATGGAACTTGAAAGAATAGATTTGACCAACGGGTAAATTTGGAACTTTTTTGTATGAATTGGAGGCAAGATCCATCAAATACAATTGGCTAAATCCGTTTTCATTAACGGTAAAGGCGGCTTTTGTTCTCAACTTATTTGTTGCCCCTTCTTCTATATCCCAGGCAATATCGTCTGTAATGTATTCTATTTTCATTGACGCTACGTCATATTGAACAAGGGTGTTGAATTCCCTTCCCAGGTTAGTTGTTGCATAGATCTTTTTCCCTGTTTTATCCCAGCCACTTGCCAAGAAAACAGCTTCAGTTTTGTCATCATTGATTTGCGTCAATTCTTTTGTTTTTATATCTAAAATATAGGAATTCGATTTTGTACTTGATAAGTATTGAATAACGATCAATTTGCTATCATCCGGAGACCAATCTGCTGCAACCCAGTAACCAGATCCACGGTCAACTTTTATTGTAGCTGCTTTAGATGATTTCATATCAGATATATAAATATCGAAATCCTTTTTATTTCTTCTTGAAGAGGTAAAGGCAAACTGGTCGCCCTTATTTGACCATACCATTCCAAAATTTCGGGACTCTCCGTCACTAATCATTTCAGAAGTTCGCGTATTCATATCATACCAATAGATCTGGGAAAATTCGTTTCCTCCAATATCCTTTGTAAAAAGAAAACCATTATAGTCAGGAGAAGGACAAAAAGAACCATTTGATACGGGTTCGTTAAAAAACGATATTTGACTTCTTGCTCCACCAGGAACGCTCACTGTATGTAATTGGGAAGTGTTTGCAAATCTTGTTGAGATCAATATGCCTTCATCATTTGGCATCCAATCTGCAAAAGAGGCAGATCTGGTATTTTGATATTGCTGAATTCTCGAGGTGATCTCTTCAGGAGTGTCAGGAACATTCTCTAAAATCATATTCCCAACTTCTCTTCGATTTTGTGCAGAAGGGGAATAATAAATTATAAATATCAATAGAATGGAAAGTAATTTGATTAATTGATTGATAGGTTTCATTTTTTTATGATTTAGTTATTGGTTGAAAAAGGCAAACTAAGATACTGAATCTTGTTGAATGGGTCAATAAGTTAAATTCAGGGTCTTTATTGAATAAATTTGAGAAGACAAATAAGTTGGTTTCGACTTTTTTCTAACTAATTCGTTTATTTAAGGTTTCTTTGTGTAAACTTCAACATATATAAAAATGAAAAAAGCTGTACTGGGATTATTCTTTTTTCTGGCCTTACTTTCTTGCAATACTAAAGCTGACTATCAAGTTCTTTCTGAGGTTCCTGATTTAGTCATGGAAGAAAACGGTCTGCGATTCAAAGCCATTGAAGATTATAAAAATTATAAAATCGTAGCCACGCATTTTGTCACTGATAACAATGAATTGCGCTATATACTTGCCAATAAAATAGCCTTTAAGGCCATTTCAGAAGCGTATTCTTTCCCAGAAGGTAGTATCCTTGTAAACATCGCCTGGAGTGTCAAAAAAATGTCCAAATTTTCGGAAGCTCTTGAAGCCAATGAGATTCAACAAATTGATTATACCATTAAAGACAGTAAAAAATTCTCTCAGAACCCGGGCAACTGGGGCTATGCCAGTTTTATCAAAAGAGACGGCAACTACCAAAGTTTAAAAGAAGGAACGGCTAAATGCATTGCCTGTCATAACTTGGCGAAAGACACTGATTATAAATTTACGACTTACCAGAAGTTACAGTAATTGTAAGGTTAAGGGCATTTTTCCACGACTCTATGGTCTTAAAGCAAAAATAACTTATTAAACCCAAAGGCATTTAAGCTTACACTCTATCTAGTATTCCATATAAAATAAGGATAAGCCTGACTTATATTATGGAGAATTCAAAGGGGTCTAAGTTCAATTTCAACGAATTTTGAGGATTGTTTTATATCAATAAATCTTTCGTCAAGCATGAAAACCATCTTCCCAAAAGAGATTCTGGATTATACTTCTGAGTTATACAGGTATAAATTCTTAAAAAAGAGTCAAATAATCTATGTGATCCTACTTCTATCAATTTTTTGTATTGCTCTTGCTTTGCCTTTCATTAAAATCGATCTATATACGTCATCACCAGGCATGATAAGGCCCAGTAAAGAAAGAAATCTTATCACAAGCCCAATCAATGGAAAGATCAATGATGTGCTTATCGTCGAAAATTCATCCGTCAAAAAAGGCGACACGCTTGTCACCTTAGACGATTCCTCAGTTTCAATAGAGTTGGGTCTTGCGAAGGAACAATTGGATTCTCTTAAACTATATATCCATGATTTAAAGCTGATGTGTCATTCCAAAATCATTCGATCAGATTCCTTAGCAACTACACTTTTTAAAGGTCAATTCGCAGAATACGAGCAAAAACTTCAAGATCTTCATGAAAAATTACAAAGACACCTTTCATTATTCAAGAGGCAAAATCAATTGTATAAAAAAGGAGTCATCGCAAAAATAGAATTCGAAACAGCATCTTTTGAGCTGGAACAAATTCGTAATCAACTTCTGTATTTTAAGAAACGTCGAAAAAGTCTTTGGCTAAATCAATTACATCAAAAAAAAGCTGATCTAAGCAATGCCCAATCCAAATTACTATCATTAAAAAGAAGCAAAGGTTTACATTATATTATTTCTCCTTCTACCGGCAGCATTCAGGATCTCAAAGGGCTTGAAAGAAACAATTTCCTTTATAGCGGAGGTGCTATAGCCGAAATCTCTCCGCAAACAGACCTGATGGTTGAATGCTATGTGTCTCCTGATGATATTGGATTATTAAAAAAATCCCACCCGGTAAAATTCCTAATAGACGCTTTTGATCACAACCACTGGGGCTCTGCTTCCGGACAAATAGTAAGGATCAATCAAGACATCAGCAGCAGCAATGACCTTCCTATGTTCAAGGTTTTATGCTCTATCAATGAAACCCGACTTTTTCTGAATAAAACGACTAAAGGAAACCTACAAAAAGGGATGACTCTGAAAGCATTATTCTTTATCGATAACAGGTCTATTTTCCAATTATTATTTGATGAACTGGAAGATTGGTATGACCCAAGCTAATACAACTTATGTCTAGACTGAATATAAAACAACATGATATTACCGATTGCGGAGCAGCCTGTCTTGCCTCGATTGCTTCTTTCTATAAGCTATATCTGCCACTTTCAAAAATCCGTCAAATTATTGGGACGGATAAGGAAGGAACCAATATAATGGGTATTCTGGAAGGCGCCGAAAAACTTGGTTTCGATGCAAAAGGAGTCAAGGGGGATATCACTAGTCTTTATAAAATTCCAATACCTGCGATCGCTCATACCGTTATTGATAAACGCCTTCAGCATTTTGTTGTGATCTACAAAGTGTCTCAAAAGCATATTCGGATCATGGATCCGGGAACTGGAAAAATGGAGAATATCTCAATAGATACATTCATAGCAAAATGGTCAGGTGTTCTTGTTATACTACTTCCCAATGATTCCTTCAACGCCCGTAATGAAAAAGTGTCTCAGTTTTTTCGATTCTGGCACCTGTTAAAGCCACATAAATTTATACTCATTCAGTCACTTATAGGCTCTGTATTTTACACGCTACTTGGGTTTTCCACTTCCATTTATATTCAGAAAATCACAGACCATGTTCTTCTGAATGATAATTTTAATTTGCTGAATATCATGAGTGTATCGATGGTTTTTTTATTGATTATACAAATCATTCTCAGCGTTTTTAAGGATATTTTTCTGATAAGAACCGGACAGGAAATAGACGCAAGATTGATACTAGGATATTACAAGCACCTGTTAAAACTACCTCAGAAATTTTTTGATACCATGCGTGTAGGTGAGATACTGTCACGCATCAATGATGCTGTTAAAATAAGATTGTTTATCAATAATACTTCTCTCACTTTAATGGTAAACTTCTTTATCGTTACTTTCTCTTTCATTTTAATGTTTACTTACTATTGGAAATTGGGTTTGTTAATGATCAGTATCATTCCTATCTATCTGCTTATATTTTTTATCACCAATAGGCTAAATAAAAAAACAGAGCGTGAGATTATGGAATCAGCAGCAGATCTTGAAAGTCAGTTGGTTGAATCTCTAAATGCTATAAGTACCATTAAACTGTTCGGGCTTGAAAGTGTGATGCATATTAAAACCGAATCCAGATTTATCAAGTTGTTGAGCAATGGATACCGATCCTCCCTTAATGAGGTATTCAGCCAGTCTTCAACACAGGGAATATCAAGTTTATTTACTATTCTGCTACTATGGATCGGTTCATATTATGTCATGGTTAAAGAACTTACTCCTGGAGAACTTTTCTCCTTCTATGCCATTATTGGCTATTTTACCGGGCCCGTTTCTGGTTTGATTTCCTCCAACAAAACCATTCAAAACGCCCTTATCGCTGCAGATAGACTTTTTGAAGTACTTGATCTTGAAACTGAAACATCTGAAAATTGCTATCCTTTTAATAAAACTACCATAGAGCATATCCGGTTTAAAAATGTAACGTTTGGTTACAATAATAAAAACCTTGTTTTCTCAGACTTAAACCTTTGCTTCAAAAAAGGAGAAGTTACTGCCATTGTTGGGGAAAGTGGTTCTGGAAAATCTACCCTAATTCATTTAATTCAGGGCCTCTACATCTTAGAAAAGGGCAATATTTTATTAAATGAACAAGACATTAAATACATCAACAGAACAAGTCTTAGAAAAATCATTAGCGTTGTTCCCCAAAAAATTCATCTTTTTGATGGGAACCTTCTTGAAAATATCGCTATTGGAGCCCTTCAAGTAAACATGGAAAAGGTAGTTCATATTTGTAAATCTTTACATATGATGCCATTTATTGACGGCCTTCCTCAAGGTTTTAATACCTATTTAGGTGAAAATGGAGCGATGCTTTCAGGAGGTCAAAAACAAAGAATTGCCATCGCTCGGGCCTTATATCAAGATCCTGAAGTTTTAGTCCTTGATGAAGCAACTTCTTCCCTTGACAGTCATGCGGATGCTGCACTTCAAAAAACAATAAAGGCCCTTAAGAAAAAGGATAAAACCATTATTCTAATTTCTCATCGATTACTCAATTTATCTGTTGCTGACAAAATTATGGTCTTAGATCAGGGGAAACTCGTTCAGTCAGGTCATCACGACAAACTCATCCTTAAAAAAGGTGTTTATCAAAATTTATGGAACAAACAATTTCCTGAAGAATACAGACATAACTCATCTACATAATTATAACCATCTATGAACAATTTAAAACAACTGGAGCGACTTAGAAAAATTCATCGAATGATAAAACTTGAATGTACTGGAACTCCCCTCGAATTATCAAAAAAATTACACATTAGCATAAGACAAACCTATCTTTTATTGGAACAACTCAAGGAATTTGATGCTCCTTTAAAATTTAATCGTCGTACAAAAACTTACTATTACGAATTCGATTTTGAGCTAACAATTAATATTTCGATTCAAGTAATGTCTCGTGAAAAACTAACTAATATTTATGCTGGAAAGACTTTCTCAAACTATCTTTTTTCACTGCAAGGAAAGTGCAGCAAGCCAAACTATCTTAGTTATCTCAAAACAAAGCTAGACGTAGTGGGTTAGACGTAACCATTTTTTGAACAATCAATATTTGTATAACAGGAGTCCTTTAAAAGGACTCCAAAAACTTAAAACTTATGAAAAAATTAGATTATTATGGAGCGACTGAATTGCCTCCATCAGAATTACGTAAAATAGAAGGTGGAATTCCCATATTAGTAGTCCTGGGAGCTGTTACAGCGGCAGTAAGTGCTGGCAAAATCTTAGACCAAATAGGAGAATGGTTTCTTAAAGGATGGAACAACCCACAATAACAGCTATGGAAAATATTTCAGACATCAATTGTATAGAACTTGATCACAATGAATTGCACACTCTTCAAGGAGGAGGGCCGATCAAGGAAGCGGTAGAATGGTACTATAAGACTGTAGGTAGTTTTTATAGAGGTATTTACGACGGACTCATGGGGAATCAACCCATATTATAGCTGGATTGAAAATGAAATCAAAAATCAATCTGGCTTATGTTTTTCTTAGTGTTGGAATACTGAATTTTGTGTTTCTAGTCGATACTATTTTGACTGATCCAGAAACACAATTTTCTATCTTTTCGATAGTAACGACTAAAACAATCAACATCATCTATTATGGTGTTATATGCACAATCCTGTTTTTTGCAGGTACCTATATCTTTAGAAATAATAAAAAAATAATAAAATGACTCAATTAAATATTACCGGATTACGGGTTTTACATCAAGAGGAGATCCTTTTAATAAGAGGGGGAGCCCAAGCCGCTAAAGGTTCCTATGCAGCAGGGTATGCAGTAGGAGCTTGGTTCAGAGAAATGTATAGCATTTGGTCCTATGGTCTCACCCACCTTAATGAACGCTAAAACCAAAACTGTCCCGCCAAATAGCGGGACAGTTTTATTTATAAGTCATTACCTTAGTTCTTCTGCCATAACAGACCATAAAATCAAAGGATAAATGTTTATCAGATAAATGGATTATTTCCGACCAACTTCCTTTGCCCAATCACCTCTATATATTATTTTTTGGTCATGAATTTTAAAAATAAACTTTCCATACTGAACTGATATTCCTGCAGATGCGTTTACGATCCAACAATTATCAGGGATATTAAAGAAATTTTCAGAAGTAATAATCTTATTATCCATTTGATCAGAAATAGAAACTGACACTTGCGGTCCTGTTGCCCATCCAAGATGAGTATTATAGCTAAGTGTCAAATCACCAAGCAATTTAAAATTTTCGTTGGTCTCTATTTTGGTTTTGATACTCGCTATTTTCCCCTCATTTAAGTCATTTCCAGGAGTCACTTCAATGGTTAGTTTAGGTAACTCAAAAGCTGTTTTTGACGCCAGAATATTAATAGACTCGCTTTTAACAACCTTATTGTCAGCATCATAAAATTCGAAAGCAAGTTCCATATCTTCTATTCCAGACGGGTCTATCGACAATTGATCTTTAAAATATCCTTCGTTTACTATGTTTTTAGAATAAATAACTTCATCGCGATATTTCACAACTACTTTTTTTATATCCTTATCATTATAAAGCTCTAAAGGTATTTTAGTATTGGAATGAATCGAGTTGTTTTTGGGGCTTATAATCAACCCCTTCATATATTCTCGCATGGCAAACCAAACTGGACGAGGTGAACCATATTTGTCGTTCAAATCGCTATAACCCCAGAAACCAAACCATTCTTCCGGTTGAACCAAACTATGGTCACTTTTTTCACCACCTTTCCACCAACCATCAGCATAATAAAATGGGCACATACCAACTGCTCCGGCATCAATAAGGTCTCGATAATTCGAAATAAGTCCATCGCTTTGTTGGATTAGGGTATTCGAACCATATCGGCCATTCCCTCCTCCAGGCGAAACCGAATAGCCAAACTCTGTAGTTATAAATGGTTTGTCCAATCCGTTTAATTCATTCAAACCCTTAATATAATCTTTAAACCCCATTGTAGCCGTCTGAGCTTCCATGTGGTCATAGCAATTATAGGCGTACACATCAAATATGCTTTCATCCATATAATCGCTAATCATCGCGTTGGCCGAAAGAGTTACCGGAATTCCCGGGTGTTCTTTATGAATAACTTCTATCAAGGTTTGCATCAGGTCAACAAACGCCTTGCCTGTGACACTATGAATATGATCCGTTTGTGGCTCATTGATAACCAGATAGGTGATAATACAATCATATTTTTTTGCATAACTCAAAACTCTTTTCAATTCCTTCTCGCTCTCTTTTACAAATTCGGGATCGCCATAATCTTTGTCGGGTTTAATATCTATCCCCATAATAAGTTTTAACCCTGATTCTTGAACAAGTTTTAGTTGATTTTCAGAATATTGACTCCAGGTTCTAATAGTGTTATAACCACCTTCTTTTATGTTTTCAAGATCAAACTTCATTAATTCAAGCTCATCTTTCTTTTCATCTTCATAAGGATGTTGTCCCGGGCGGGCGCCTATTTCATAACCGATTGCCTTTATAAAGAACTTTTCTCCATTAAGGTGATACCAATTCTCTTTTAATTTAATTTTCGTCTTCGATTGCGAATATCCACTAATCATCAGAACAAGAAATAGTATACTTGTTAATGCTAAATTTCGTTTCATGTATTTCTTTTTTGACAAATGTTAATGAATTAAATCTATTTTAATATTAGTTGCCTGATTCAGATCGATTCTTCCCTTTGAGTCGAACGATATTCCTTAATAAGGAGTTTAAAATTTATGCTTTTTTTTGAGCCTTGAAAAGTATCAAAAATTATTCTAGCTGAGCATGACAAATATCAATGGAAATAAAAATACCTTAGAGAAGGCATAAAAGTCTCTCCTACCCTACAGACCGCTAAATCTGCATGTTTGTTTATGAGGTAGGTTTTATTATTCTAAGACTTATGGCATTATTTTTTACGAGACAGCAGCCAAGAAATCCTGTCATAAGAAACGAGATAATGTATGATAACTATACCACCAAGTATATAGCTAAGCTTGTCCTGTTTCAAGTCGTATAAGGCCCAAACTGCCAAGGCGAAAAATGTGATTTCTATTAGCAATCTGACAAAACCCGATATGGGTATGGGTGCTTTGCCTGAACGACTTGGGTCATCAGGTACGGCAAAGGTTCCCCATATGATTGTCATAAAAATAGGTAAGCCAATTCCTAGTATATATTGGAGTGCGCCATCATAATTTTTCCAACCCCAATAACCTACTGATCCCAAAGCAATCAGTTCAAGTAAAAACCTGATCATTAAATTAATAGGATGACTTCCCATAGTAAATAGCTTTACATTAATGGCACAATTAATAAAAGGATACTTTTTTAAACAACTTTCAATAAAAAATAATTTCGTTTCCCTCTTTGTAGCAAGATAAACTTATCGGCAATTAGGTCTTTAGTGCCTAAAACAAAGTCTTCTTTTACTTTTTCCTTGTTTACAGAAATCGAATTTTCTTTTAAGGCCCTTCTCGCTTCACCGTTAGATTTTAAAAACCCTGATTTTTCGTTTAAAGCCTCGACGATGTCTAAGCCGTTTTCAAGTTCAGATTTTTTAATCTCTGCCTGGGGAACGCCTTCAAAAACATCCAAAAAAGTTTGTTCATCAAGGGTTTTCAAATCATCTGCTGTAGATCTGCCAAAAAGAATTTGGGAAGCCTTTACAGCATTATCATAAGCTTCTTCGCCATGACACATAATGGTCACCTCCTCGCCGACTTTCTTTTGTAATAACCTTAGATGGGGCGCTTCTTTATGTTCTTCAATAAGTTTCTCAACTGTATCCTTATCTAAGAAAGTAAATATCTTGATATAATTCTCAGCATCCACATCCGAAGCATTCAACCAATACTGGTAAAATTTATAGGGAGAGGTTCTTTTAGTGTCAAGCCAAATATTCCCCCCTTCGGTTTTTCCAAATTTCGTACCGTCTGCTTTGGTAACCAGAGGGCTGGTTAAGGCATAGGCCTTTCCTTGTACCTTCCTGCGAATCAATTCAGTACCTGTTGTAATATTACCCCATTGGTCGCTCCCTCCTATTTGTAGTTTGCAATTATTATGGCTATATAAATGAAGAAAATCGTAACCTTGCACCAATTGGTAAGTGAATTCAGTAAAACTCATACCTTCTTTTGACTCAGCATTGATCCTATTCTTTACAGAATCCTTGGCCATCATATAATTGACCGTGATATGTTTTCCTATGTCTCTGGCAAATTCAAGAAAAGAAAGGTCTTTCATCCAATCATAATTATTCACCATCTCGGCTGAATTAGCCACCTCTCCTGAAAAATCAATAAATCTTTCCAAAGTTTGCTTTACACCTTTAATGTTTTTTGCCAGTGTTTCCTCATCGAGTAAATTTCTTTCATTCGATTTTCCAGAAGGATCACCGATCATCCCTGTTGCTCCACCAACCAATGCAATTGGCTTATGCCCTGACTTTTGTAAATGCATCAATAAGATGATCTGAACCAAACTACCAATATGCAGTGAATCTGCTGTTGGATCAAAGCCAATATAGGCAGCTGTTGATTCCTTTTGCAGTTGCTCTTCTGTGCCAGGCATGATATTATGCAGGAGTCCTCTCCAACGCAGCTCTTCAACAAAATTCTTCTTCATTATTAGAAATTTGCAGCAAATATAAAAAAGAAAGCCATGTTTGAAATCATATCTTGGAAATATTCCTACAAATAAAGGGATTTATCAAAGCCTCAGTATTATTCAATTGTTTATTTTCGTAGTATGATTTTGGTAACCGGCGGAACTGGGTTGGTGGGCTCCCACCTGTTATATCATCTTTTACTCAAAAATGATAGTGTTCGCGCTATTCATCAGAAAAACAGTGATCTCAACGCGGTTAAAAGGGTTTTTCAATATTATGGGCCTGAGGCAGCGAGTCTTTTTAACAACATTCGCTGGGTTGAAGCAAGTTTAAATGACATTCCCGAATTGGAAAAAGCATTTAATAATGTGAGCTATGTGTACCACTCCGCTGCCATCGTTTCTTTTGATTCAAAAGATTATAAAACAATGAGGCGGGTAAATATAGAGGGTACTACAAATATTGTAAATCTTTGTATCAGTAATGAAATCGATAAGCTTTGCTTTGTTAGTTCTGTTGCCGCTATTGAAAATGGTGCTGAAGGCGAATTGACGGATGAATCAGATAATTGGAACAATGCAACGGATAAAAGTGGCTATGCCATCACAAAATACGGCGCAGAAATGGAAGTATGGAGAGCTTCTCAGGAAGGAGTTCCGGTCGTAATTGTCAATCCGGGAGTAATCCTGGGCTCAGGGTTCTGGCATAAAGGTTCCGGTACCCTTTTTAACAATGTCCAAAAAGGATTAAAATTCTATTCTGAAGGAATTACAGGTTTTGTTGGGGTTCAGGATGTGGTAAAAATAATGATCCTGTTAATGGATTCGAACTTGTCCAACCAACAATTTGTGTTGGTCTCTGAAAACCTCTCCTATAAAAATGTGCTTTTTATGATTGCCGATGCGCTCCAAAAACAGCGTCCAAAAATTCGGATCAACAGATTCATCGGTGCCTTGGTATGGAGATTTGAATTTTTAAGAAGTAAAATAACCCTTTCAACTCCTATATTAACGAGGCATACTGCAAAATCGGCCTTGTCAAACCACCCCTATACCGCGCAAAAAATAAAAAATGAACTCCATATTGATTTTGAGCCGATAAAAAACTGTATTGAAAGAGTAGCCCGAGATTTAAAGGCTTAAACTCTCTTTTTGTTCTAAAAAATCAATCTTTTAAGTTCAACGCCCTTTCAATACTATCTTTTCTCCATATTGCTGCCTTGGCCTTTTTTGAAATCCCTGCTATTGAGTCTGCCTTTGGCTCCATAATATCCTTTAGGTTTTGGATTCTGCGCTCCACTTCTTCAAATATTTCCTCATACTCTTGAATATGTGCAGTATAATATAGATTGGACACAGCAAACTGGGTACTGTCTATTCCGTATTTGTCATAAACCAGTGACATATAATTCCTATTCTTCTCCAAATTAACATTCTTTATATTTGAAGTACCAACCACCATATGCATATCATAAAGCATGTCAGTCATTTTTGATTTACCGATCAACCCTTCAGGCTTCTTATAATATACCTTGTCTTTACAACCGTAAAGCAAAATGACTAATATTATGGAATAAACAACTCTCATTATCGCTCAAATAGTAATCGCTTACCTTTTATATGATCATTAAAAACTCCCTTGTGATACATCAAATGACCATTTACAAAAGTATGGGTCACCTCTGAATGGAAAGTAGTTCCTTCGAAAGGAGACCAACCGCATTTATATAGAATATTCTCTTTGCTTATTAGTTGTGATTTTTTCGTGTCAATCAACACAAGATCAGCATAATAGCCTTTCTTAATATAACCTCTTTTCTCTATTTTAAATAATCGTGCTGGGTTATGACACATTTTCTCTACAACTTTTTCAATGGTAATTTTTCCTTGCTCCACGGCTTCCACCATAGCCAAAATTGCGTGCTGTACTAAGGGACCTCCACTAGGTGCTTTTGTATAAACCTGCATTTTCTCTTCCAAAGTATGTGGCGCATGATCTGAGGCAATTACGTCAATCCTATCATCAAGTAAGGCTTTCCAAAGCGCTTCTTTATCTTTTTTAGATTTTACTGCCGGGTTCCATTTAATTAAAGATCCCTTTTCTTTATAGTCTCTGTCATCAAACCATAAATGATGTATACAAACTTCTGCCGTAATTTGTTTTTCTTCCAACGGTATGTCATTTGTAAAAAGATCTGTCTCAATGGCAGTTGATAAATGAAAAACATGTAATCTTGCGCCTGTTTTTTTAGCGAGTTCAATCGCTTTCGAGGATGATTT
>CAZPHF010000048.1:0-21835 GCA_964586115.1 uncultured Flavobacteriaceae bacterium
TGAAAACCAAAAATAAAAATCGCTTCGCTTCACTCCAAAAAGAAAGCGAGCTTCCTTTTTGGAGCTCGCTCGCGATTAACCATTTTTTTGGTTTGTTGTACCTTGGGTGGGAATCGAACCCACACGATCTTGCAATCACTGGATTTTGAATCCAGCGCGTCTACCAATTCCGCCACCAAGGCCTCTTTTAGAGTAGTCCCGAAAAAAAAGTAAAGAATTACTTCATTTTTGGGGATGCAAATATAAACTTTTTGTTGAAAAATATAATCTTTTTTTAAGCTAATTCGCATTTAACATATCGCCTTTGAGAGGCGCTAAAATCTCATAATTATGATATACTAATGGAAATATTTAATTAATTTTGACATCATTTCATTTTCATACAAAATCCTAAAAAACAAAACCTTATGCAATCTGAAAAACTATCACCAAAAATATTTGCTTCTTCCCAAAGCATTGTCCTAGCAGAGAAAATTGCGGAGTCTTATGGGATACAATTGGGGAAAGTCCAAAAAAATCTTTTTAGTGATGGTGAGTATCAGGTGTGTTTTGAAGAATCTATAAGAGGGAGGAGAATCTTTTTGATCGGATCTACGAACCCTCCCAATGATAATTTAATGGAAATGCTCTTAATGATCGACGCGGCCAAAAGAGCTTCTGCAAGACATATTACAGCGGTGATGCCATATTTTGGTTGGGCAAGACAAGATAGAAAAGACCAGCCAAGGGTTCCAATCGCAGCCAAATTAGTGGCCAAAATATTACAGGCAGCAGGGGCAACAAGGATCATGACCATGGACCTTCATGCGGATCAAATTCAGGGATTTTTTGAAGTTCCTGTAGATCATTTATTTGCATCGACTATTTTATTACCTCATGTTGAAGCGCTGAAACTTGACAATATTACCATAGCATCTCCAGACATGGGTGGTTCGAAAAGAGCTTATGCCTATTCAAAATATTTAAAGTGTGAAGTGGTGATTTGTTATAAGCAAAGAAAAAAAGCCAATGTTATTGATACCATGGAGGTGATTGGAAATGTTGAGGGTCGAAATATCATCCTCATTGATGATATGGTAGACACGGCAGGAACCTTAACAAAAGCAGCAGATATAATGATGGAAAGAGGTGCTTTAAGTGTTAGGGCATTGACAACGCATGCAATTTTATCCGGACCGGCTTATGAAAGGATAGAAAAGTCTGATTTAAAGGAACTTATCGTTACAGATACTATTCCTCTTAAAAAGCAAAGTTCAAAGATAAAAGTTGTATCTTGCGCGCCCTTATTCGCTGACGTTATGAAGAAGGTTCAAACTAACACATCCATCAGCGGACAATTTATAATGTAACATAATTAATATAGAAAAATGAAATCAATTACGATCAAAGGATCTAAAAGAGAAAGCGTGGGCAAGGTAGCTACCAAAGCCTTACGTATTGCTGGAAAGGTTCCTTGCGTTTTATACGGAGGAGACCAAGCTATGCACTTTTCAGCAGACGAACTGTCATTTAGCAAATTGGTATACACTCCAAATGTATATACCGCATCGATTGAACTTGAAAATGGTGATAAATTTAAAGCTATTTTAAAAGACATTCAGTTCCATCCGGTATCTGACAAAATCCTTCATGTGGATTTTTATCAGTTAGCAGAAGACAAAGAAGTTACCATGGAAATTCCTGTAAGACTTATTGGAAGTTCTCCAGGTGTTATTTTGGGTGGTAACTTACGAAATCCATTCAGAACACTTAGAGTTAGAGCAATTCCTGCTAACTTACCTGATTTTATCAATGCGGATATTTCTAAATTAGAAATCGGTGATAAATTAAGTGTTGCAGATTTGAAGGCTTTAGGAGACTTTACAATTCTTCATACTGAGAATACAATTGTGGCTCAGGTTAGACTTTCTCGTTTGGCGGTTGAAGCAGAAGGAGAGGATGATGAAGAAGATGAAGGTGAAGCAACTGCAGAAGGTGGAGAAGCACCTGCTGCTGAAGCAGCTCCTGCTGCAGAATAGATCTGACTTCAATATAACTATAAAAGCTTTTCGAAATTCGGAAAGCTTTTTTTTATATTTATAACATGAATTTCTTGCAAAAACTAAGATCGTTTTTTCAGGCAAAAAGTAATATTGAACCTGACATGAAAAAATTTCTTATTGTTGGACTTGGCAATGTTGGTGCCAAATATCACAACACCAGGCATAATATTGGCTTTTCCATACTAGATGCACTTGCCGAGAAAGAGGAGGTTATTTTCGAAACAAAAAAACTCGGTGACCTGGCTCGTTTTAAATATAAGGGTAGAACTTTTATATTACTCAAGCCCAATACTTTTATGAACCTGAGTGGTAAGGCAGTCAATTATTGGTTGAAATTAGAAAATATAGCTCTTGAAAACCTTCTGGTTATTACAGATGACCTCAATCTTCCTTTTGGAACTTTAAGACTAAAAGCAAAGGGCAGTGCGGGAGGACATAATGGCCTGACGAATATCAATGAGGTTTTACAAACTCAGAACTATGCCCGATTGCGATTTGGCATTGGTAGTGAATACAGTAAAGGTCGACAAACCGATCATGTATTAGGGGCCTGGGACCCTGAAGAACAGGAACAACTCAAGGAAAGAATTGAGAAATCGAGCAAAGCTGTAACTCCCTTTGCACTTGCCGGAATTGCGAATACCATGAGTACTTTTAATGGTAAATAAGAACAGTCTAAAGTGAAAACAGTGTTCGTAAACTCCAA
The DNA here is from genome assembly GCA_964586115.1 of uncultured Flavobacteriaceae bacterium. Classification (GTDB taxonomy): domain Bacteria; phylum Bacteroidota; class Bacteroidia; order Flavobacteriales; family Flavobacteriaceae; genus Lutimonas. The sequence goes on from CAZPHF010000048.1 coordinate 2,749, forward strand.
AAAACAAAAGAGGTGATTTCTACTATACAAGTAAAAATCACCTCTTTTATTTTCAAATAAATACCCCCTATGAGTTATTCCACCGTAACTGATTTTGCTAAATTTCTTGGTTGGTCAACATTACAATTACGCATTACCGCAATATGGTAAGAGAATAGTTGTAAAGGAATTGTGGTTAACAAAGGAGAAAAAGCTTCTGACACTTCTGGTATTTCAATGATATGATCGGCAATGTTCTTGACAGTGGTATCACCTTCTGTTACAATGGCAATAATTTTAGCTTTTCTGGATTTAATTTCCTGAATATTACTCACTACTTTTTCATAATGACCTTTGCTAGTGGCAATAACAACAACAGGCATTCTATCATCAATTAAGGCAATAGGACCATGTTTCATTTCTGCGGCTGGATAACCTTCGGCATGGATATATGAAATCTCTTTCAATTTCAATGCGCCTTCTAAGGCTACTGGAAAGTTATATCCTCTGCCTAAATACAAGCAATTGGTTGATAACAGGTATTCTTTGGCAATCTCTTTTACATGCTCGTCTATTTTTAAGAGCTTCTCCACCTTTCCTGGAATCAATTCCAACTCGTGTAAATGCATTCTATAGTCGGCACTGGACATTGTTCCTTTGGCTCTGGCTAATCTAAGCGCCATCATCAACAATACCGTTATTTGTGTCGTAAAAGCTTTGGTTGAAGCGACTCCTATCTCTGGTCCGGCATGAGTATAAGCACCCGAATCATTTTCTCTGGTGATAGATGACCCAACTACATTACATATACCGAATACAAACGCACCCTTTGATCTGGCTAACTTGATCGCTGCCAATGTATCTGCAGTCTCCCCAGACTGTGAGATGGCTATTACAACATCTCGTTCGGTAATCACAGGATTTCTGTACCTGAATTCAGAGGCATATTCCACCTCAACAGGTATCCTTACGAAATCTTCAAAGATATATTCACCTACAAGACCCGCATGCCATGAGGTGCCACAAGCCACAATAATGATTCGTTCTGCATTCAGAAATCTCTTCATGTTATTCTCCAAACCAGAAAGCTTGATAATCGCTTCATCAACCAGTAATCTTCCTCTTAATGTATCTGTAATTGCACTGGGTTGCTCATGAATCTCTTTGAGCATAAAGTGTTCATAACCACCTTTCTCAATTTGTTCCAGATTCATTTTTAATTGCTGGATATTCGCATCAATCTCTGAATCTCCCTTAATTTTCCTTACTTTAACCTCTCTTCCTTTTTTTATAATTGCCATTTCCTCATCTTCCAGATATATGGCATTCTTGGTATATTCAATAAAAGGAGAGGCATCAGAAGCGATAAAGAACTCCTCAAAATCTTTCCCTACTCCAATGGCTATAGGGCTTCCCAACTTGGCCACCACAATTTCATCAGGCTTTTCTTTGTCAAAAACCGCAATCGCATAAGCTCCATTCACTTGATTCAACGCAATTTGAACCGCCTTTCCAAGTTTTACCCCTTCTGTGATTTTGATTTCTTCAATCAAATTGATTAAAACTTCAGTATCTGTATCAGAATGAAATTGATAACCTCGGCTGATCAACTCTTGTTTTATCGTATCGTAGTTTTCTATGATTCCGTTATGAACGATGACCAGATTCCCAGACTGAGAAGTGTGGGGATGCGAATTAATATCATTTGGAACACCGTGAGTAGCCCATCGTGTATGACCTACTCCAATAAATCCTTTATTGGAAATCTCTTCTTCAACTTTTTGTTCTAAACTTATAACTTTTCCTTTGGTCTTGGCCAGATTAATCTGCTCACCATCAAACAACATAACACCTGCGCTGTCATAGCCCCTGTATTCCAACCTTTTCAATCCATTAATAATTATAGGATAAGCTTCGCGATAACCTATATAACCAGTTATTCCACACATATTATTTGAGTATTATTTGATAATCAAAACGAAAAACCTGACAACTTATTACCAAGGGTGAGAAATCCTTTAAAGTTTCAGGAATTAAATTTTGACGAATTTATAGATTTATTTTGAATAAAATATTTCCAATTTTATCCTTTTATTGCTGTCTTCAGGTCTGTTTCCATGTAATACTACTCCTTTTGGAATATAGTTCCAATCAGAAACAATTGTATCAAAAGCATTATCGCTAAGATTATCTGTTATCACGAAATTCTTCAGAACCAATTTAGAAAGTGACACCGATTCATCTGCTTTGATAAGGTTGGTGATATAATCCGTAATTCGAAACTTGTATTTTTCCGGATTTCCTTCTTCGTCGTATTCCAATAATCCACCAAATATGTCAGGACCAAATCTGAAAGTATAAAAATCGCTGATCATTGAATTGTAATCTTTCTTATATAAGAACAATCTATTGGGAACTTCTCCCTGATCCCCGTCAACATAAAAAATTAAGTTCGCTTCATTAACTAATAATTTCTGCTGTTTCAGAAAATCGAGTGTTTCCTCATCCATAAGGTCTATGATTACTTCTGAACCAGCTGCACCTTGAACATAAAGATTAGTTTCCCCATTTTCCTTATCCGGATTCATTAACAGCTCCTCGATTTTAGATCCGGCATATGACCTTTCATATTTTCCTGTGCGTACTCCAAAGAAACTATATACTTGATCCTGTTTCGTTTTAACAATCACGTCTGCTTCACCTGTGATCCCATTATTATTCAGATCTGTCCCTTCTGACTCGGTAACTGTTCTATCATAAGTATAATAAATAGTCATGGTTGCATTAGATCCTCTTAGGTTCATAAGCGAACCGTCAAAACCTTCAGCGTCTATATATAACCCTCTAAAATAACGAACAAAATTTCCATTATTTTGAAAATCAGCCGGGTTGTCATGGTCTATAAATCGCTCCTTAAAAAACTGCTCATCAAGATCAAACTTTATCGATGGTGCTGAAGTTTCTGCCTTAATGGTATCAATGTCATCAACTGTATTGGGATCATCATCCAGGTGCCTTCTTTCGACATATAAAACAGTATCATTCCTATTCGGTATGAAATCTCCTTCATGTAACTTATCCTTCAATAGATATTCTTTATCGGAATAATAGGATTTGGCTTTGGTCGCGTCTTCAGGATCAAGCGAATTCAAAAAAGTTCCCAGCTCAAAAATTGAAATTTTATAAGCCATATCATCATTTCCGTAAATTGAATCCAAGGTGAAATTAGGAACACTAATAGCTTCACCTGCATCATCAAATATAGGTAAACCGGTGATCGGATCTACAGCTTCCTGATCGCCTTCTCTTGTTGAAAAATATGGAATATCTACAACAACCCTGTCTATGATAGCATTGTCACCAAAATTAGCTCCAAACGCTGGTAAGGCAACCTGAGAAATGAGATCACTCTTCAAAGTACCAAAAGTGTTGTTACTGTTCACTCCTAATAAATATAGGGGGATCTTATCTCCATTATTGTTATCAACTCTTGACGAATCAACATTGCGATGATAGGCAACAACCTCATAAATAGAATCGCCTACGTTGAAAGGCCTTTGGCCAGCTAAATCAACTGCAATTTCCTCCAGGTCCTTTTCACATGATACGACTCCTAATAAAAATATCAATCCTACACCAATATTTCTAAAAATGGCAAATCTTTTAGACGACATAAATTGTTCTTGAATGTTTTAGCAATCTTTTATAAAACTTTGTTGAGATAAAAGTCGGAATACGCTTCGGTAAAACCTTCTATAGGATGGTAATCCAATACCGGAATATCCAGTTTGTCAATCATATCATTGAGTTCCTCACTTAGATCTTCACTACCTCTAATCACAGCATCTGAATTCTCTATGGCCACTTTGACAAAGCTGTCTCCGTTTCCATCAGCGAAGGAACCTAATTTTTCACTATCGATCTGATCAAACTTGATCTTATCAATCAATTTCTGGCCGTTCAAAACACCTGATGTATGGTAATTAAAAGCCGAAGTTACAATCTTGCTATCCGCAAATAATGGGTCGTTTTTATAGTATTCTCTCAAATACAAAGGCAACAATGAAGCCATCCACCCATGAATATGAATAATATCCGGAGACCAGTTCAGTTTCTTGACAGTTTCAACTACACCTTTAGCAAAAAATATGGCTCTTTCATCATTGTCAGCAAAAAGATTTCCTTCTTCATCTGTAAAAACAGCCTTCCTTCTAAAATACTCATCATTATCTATAAAATAGACCTGCATTCTTTCTTTTGGTAATGAGGCCACCTTTATGATCAAGGGCATGTCCATATCATTGATGATCAAATTCATTCCAGACAAACGAATTACCTCGTGTAACTGATGTCTCCTTTCATTGATCACTCCAAATCTCGGCATAAACATCCTTATTTGAGCACCTTGATGATGCATTTCCTTAGGTACTTCAAATGCCATTTTTGACACTTCAGTTTCCGGCAAATACGGGGTTAATTCAGACGAAATATAAAGGATTCTCTTATCTTTCATTTATCATTCTATTTTGGATCGCTGCAAAATTACAAAAATATATGCGATATTCGAATTAAAATCTTAAGTTTGACGGTTCAATTAACAATATTTAACAGCAAAATGGAGGTTTTTAAAACTATAAAATCTCTTCAGCAAAGTTTATCCGATATAGATCAAAATTCTACGTTGGGACTTGTGCCAACCATGGGAGCCCTTCACGAAGGACATCTTTCCATAATCAGACGCGCTAAAGAAGAAAACGATTTAATCATTGTTAGCATTTTTGTTAACCCAACTCAATTTGACAAAAAGGAAGATCTTGTCAATTATCCAAACACTCTTGATGCCGATCTTAAGGCCCTGGAATCGATAGGATGTGATTATGTTTTTACCCCCAGTATACTGGAAGTTTATCAAGGTAAAACGAAATCAGAATCATTTGACTTTGAAGGGCTTGATAAAGTTATGGAAGGAGAATTCAGGATAGGCCATTTCGATGGAGTTGCGACCATTGTTAAAAAGCTCTTTTTAATTACAAAACCAGACAAAGCCTATTTTGGAGAAAAAGATTACCAGCAGTTAATGATTATTAAAAAAATGGTTGCCCTGGAATCACTTCCAATTGAAATAGTTGCAGTTGGTATCTATAGAGAAAATGACGGGTTGGCCATGAGTTCAAGAAACACAAGACTAAGTCAAGAACAGCGTCTTGCCGCACCGGAAATCTATCAGACACTGCTAAAAAGTAAAAAACTCTTCGACATTGGCGATCTGGGCAAAGTTAAAAGTTTTGTTAAAAATGAATTCATACAAAACGCTGAATTGGATTTGGAATATTTCGATATAACTGATATAGAAACACTTAAGTCAGCTGATAAAATTATTGATCATACCAAATACAGGGCTTTTATTGCCGTTTTTGCCGACAAGGTCAGATTAATAGACAACATAGCTCTAAATTAAGTAACTTTGCATCGTTAAATTTTTAAGCAAAAAATGACTATTGACGTTGTAAAATCAAAAATTCATCGCGTAAGAATTACGGGATCTGATTTGAACTATATTGGAAGTATTACCATAGATGAAGATCTTATGGATGCAGCCAATATTATTGAAGGAGAGAAAGTCCATATTGTTAACATTAACAATGGAGAAAGATTTATAACATATGCCATAAGAGGGGAAAGAAAAAGTGGTGACATCATTCTTAACGGACCTGCCGCAAGAAAAGTGGCCAAAGACGATATCATCATTATTATAGCCTATGCTTCGCTTGAATTTGAAGATGCTAAATTATTCAAGCCTGCTATCGTTTTCCCAAATGAAAAAGATAATTCATTAACATAGTTTTTGAAAATCAGTCCTAAAAAGATCATTTTTACCTTACTTCCTATCGCTTTAGGGGTGTTTCTGATTTGGTATTCACTATCAAAGTTAAAACCAACTGATATCGAGGCGATCAAAAACTCCTTTAAAACTGCCAATTATTGGTGGGTAGGTTGTTCCTTATTACTTGGTGTCCTCAGTCATTTGTCTCGAGCATACAGATGGCAATTTCTGCTGGATCCATTAGGATACAAACCAAAATTTGCCAATAATATCATGGCGGTTTTAGTAGCCTATCTTGTCAATTTGATAGTACCCAGGGCAGGTGAGATTGTAAGAGCCACAACCATTTCAAAATATGAACACGTTCCTTTTGAAAAAGCTTTTGGTACCATAGTTTCCGAAAGAGTTGCAGATGTCATTATGTTACTGGCAATCATAGGGTTGGCCTTTATATATCAAACAGAACTTCTTTCATCCTATCTTTTTAAAGAAGATGTTTCAAGCACAAACTATACCTGGTATATTATCGGATTATTGACAATTCTTGCCGTCTTGTTCGTTTGGTTGATCAGGAAATCCAAGCATCCATTCGCTGTAAAAATTCAAACTTTTATTCTTGGTCTGATCCAAGGAGTTGTCAGTATTTTTAAAATGAAAAAGAAGTGGGCTTTTATTTTTCATACCTTATTTATCTGGGTAATGTACGTACTGATGTTCTATGCAGTCACCTTTGCGCTTCCTGAAACCACACATCTTGCCTTCGGAGCCATCATTGTAGGTTTTGTAGTAGGAGGCTTGAGTATGGCACTTACCAACGGCGGATTAGGAACATATCCTATCTTTGTAGCCAGTGCCCTCACACTTTATGGTATTGATGAGAATCCGGCACTTGCGTTTGGTTGGATTATGTGGACGGCACAAACAGTAATGGTGCTTTTCTTTGGCGGACTTTCTTTTTTGGTCCTGCCGATTTACAATAAAGATGAAGAATAACACGTATCGAACGCTTCAATAAGCCCAGCAAATTAAGATGCAAAGATTCTATAGTAACGGAAAATTATTGTTGAGTGGTGAATACCTGATCCTTGACGGTGCCAAAGGTTTAGCATTACCAACCTCTTTAGGTCAGGAAATGACGCTACATTCTTCAACATTAGAAGGTGTTTTATTGTGGGAAAGTTTGGATGAAAGCGGTAATAGTTGGTTTGAAGGAACTTTCAGCTTACCAAATCTTACATTGATCAGTTTTAGAGGACAAGAAAGCGTAGCAACGACCCTGCAACGTATCTTATTGGAAGCCAAAAAAGCAAATACAAAATTCTTGAGTAGTACCAAAGGAGTCCGTGTCATAACCAAACTGCAATTCCCACGTGATTGGGGGCTTGGCAGCTCTTCAACGTTGATCAATAATATTGCGCAATGGTCTGAAACAAATGCCTTTGAATTGTTATTTAACAGTTTTGGGGGCAGTGGTTACGACATTGCCTGTGCCAAAAATGATCAGGCAATTTTATATGCATTGGATCATGGTTCACCTAAGTTTGAACCAGTCAGCTTTGACCCGCCATTTAAGGATCAGCTTTATTTTGTGTATCTCAACAAAAAACAGATCAGTAGTGAGAGTATTAAGGCCTATAAAAAGAAAGAAGTAGCGCAGGAAATGATCAAAGACATTTCCATTTTATCGGAAAAACTTTTATCAGTGGAAACGCTTATTGACTTTAAAAAGCTGCTTAAAGAACACGAATCAATGCTTGCAAGAATTCTTGATATAGAGCCCGTTCAACAAAGACTGTTTCCTGATTTTAAAGGTCAGATCAAAAGCTTAGGTGCCTGGGGAGGCGACTTTGTTTTAGCTGCCGGAGATGAATCAACAACAACTTATTTCAATCAAAAGGGGTTTCACACCGTTATTCCATATACATCGATGATTAAAACACTATGAATAAAAAGACCGAAGTGATTATTATTGGTGGAGGTGCTGCAGGGTTCTTTGCAGCAATCAATATGGCCGAATCAAATCCTGATCTAAAGGTCACCATTCTGGAAAAAAGTAGTAAGGTCCTTCAAAAGGTTAAAGTGTCGGGCGGAGGTAGATGCAATGTGACCCATGCCTGTTTTGATCCTAAAGAGCTTATAGAGTTTTACCCTAGAGGGAAAAAAGAGTTACTGGGCCCTTTTCATACATTTATGACAGGAGATACGATAGAGTGGTTTGAACAACGAGGCATCCCACTTAAAATTGAAGATGATATGAGAATGTTCCCTGAATCAAACAGCTCTCAAACCATCATTGACTGCTTTCTTTCAAGTGCTGATAAGGCAGGAGTTGAAGTAGTGTATAATCAAAATGTCAATCGTATTGAGAAAACAGAAAACTGCTTTCTGATCAATACCAAAAACGATCAATACCAGGCAGACAGATTAGTAATTGCCTCAGGTGGAAATAAACAAATATGGGACATGATCAAGCAATTGGGTCATCATATTATTGAACCGGTTCCATCTTTATTTACCTTTAACATTAAAGATCCGATACTAACAGATATACCAGGAATATCAGTGCCAAATGCCTTAGTCTCCATTGAAGATGGTCTTTTTGAAAGTCATGGGCCCTTACTTATCACTCACTGGGGTCTGAGTGGGCCGGCTATACTTAAGTTATCTTCATTTGCTGCACTGGAATTGGCTCAGTTGAACTATCAATTCTCGGTAAAGGTCAATTGGCTGAACAGTACATTTGAACAGGTTTTGGAAGCTCTAAAAACATGTAAAACAAACACTCCAAAGAAACAGCTTTTGCTTAAGTCTCCTTTTGTAGAAATTTCAAAAAGACTGTGGTCCAAGTTAGTTCTTGCTGTAGGTATTCAAAAGGATAAAAACTGGTCAGATGTATCAAATAAAGAACTTGAACTACTCAGCAAAAAACTAACTAATACATGCTTTAACTCCCATGGGAAAACTACTTTTAAAGAAGAATTTGTTACAGCCGGTGGCGTAGACCTTAAAGAGATCAATTTTAAACGCTTTGAAAGTAAATTGCACCCGAACCTGTTTTTTGCGGGAGAAGTACTTAATATTGATGGCTTGACAGGAGGGTTTAATTTTCAAAATGCCTGGACCGGAGGATTTCTTGCAGCCAAAGCCATTGCAGAAACTCCGTGAATTACAATTCAGGAATTCATCAGAATCAACTTAATTCAATTAGCTCATTTGATATAATTGTAAACGAATATTTAGTAATATTTCCTTTTTAACCAAAACGAAACCTTTACCAGCAAAATCAATGCAGGAACCTCTACCAAGGGACCAATAACTCCTGCAAATGCCTGCCCCGAATTCAATCCAAAAACTGCTATTGCAACCGCAATTGCCAATTCAAAATTATTTCCAGCCGCTGTAAATGCCACAGAAGCAGTTTCATCATATTCGGCTCCCACTGCTTTGGTTACAAAAAAACCAATGATAAACATCAATGAAAAATAAATAAGTAAGGGTATGGCAATAATAAGTACATCCATCGGGATTTCAACGATTAATTCACCTTTCAACGAAAACATGATCACAATGGTAAACAATAAGGCAATCAATGTTAATGGTGAAATCATTGGTATAAACTTTTCCGTATACCATTTTTCACCTTTGAGTTTTACCAAAACCAAACGACTCATGATACCTGCCAAGAAAGGTATCCCCAGATAAATAGCAACACTTTCTGCAATTGTTCCTATTGAAATGTCAACAATGGCTCCTTCAAATCCGAAATACGGCGGCAGAATTGTTATAAAGATCCAGGCGTAAAAACTATAGGCAAAAACTTGAAAAATACTGTTTAGTGCAACCAGTCCTGCGCCGTATTCGCTACTCCCTTCAGCAAGGTCATTCCAAACCAAGACCATCGCAATGCAACGGGCCAGTCCAATCAAGATCAATCCTACCATATATTCCGGGTAATCTCTTAAGAATGTAATTGCCAAAACAAACATTAAAACAGGACCAATGATCCAGTTCAACACTAAGGAAATTGAAAGTATTTTTGTGTTTTTGAAAACTTTAGGCAATAGTGAGTATTTAACTTTTGCCAAGGGTGGATACATCATTAAAATCAGTCCGATGGCAATCGGAATATTAGTTGTCCCACTACTAAATGAATTAACAAAGTCTGGGAAAGTAGGAAAAAAATATCCCACTCCAACTCCAATAGCCATTGCTACAAAAATCCATAAGGTTAGATTTCTATCAAGAAAACTTAATTTTTTTGATGCCATTAAGATTGAATTTTAGAGAAAACGTAAAACATTTCAGTTGCAATCTGCATACTTCTTTCAGAATATTTTTCAGCCTGTAGTGGCGTATTATCAAATGCTTTTGGGTCTTCAAATGTGATGGGTATCCGTTTTTCAGCACCCGGAACGATTGGACAACCTTTATCCGCCTGAGAACATGTCATAACGGCTGCAAATCCTGATTTAGGATTGAAATGATCATCCATTTTTTTAGAAAAACCTATGACCGGATGTTGATTTTCTGAATATTTAATGCTGTAAACAGGATTATCGCCTTCTGATAGTTTTTTAATTTCGAAACCAGTACTTTTTAACGTTTCTGCAACCATCGGAAACAAAGCAGTTGCCTCGGTTCCGCCGGAATAACAAAAAACATTTGTCACCCTGAAATAATGGGCAAGTGTTTGTGCCCAGACCTGAGACAAATGGCTTCTTCTGGAATTATGCGTACAAATAAAATTAAGACTTATCTCATCGTTGGTTTTCGCCTTTTCACGAATAAAATCTGCAAGTATTTGAAGTATTTTTTTTCTATCATTGGGTATACTTTTTACATTTAAGTTTGAAATATACCCCTCGATTTTTGCAAATAATGCCATAATTATGTTTCTGAATTAACAACATCCGCTGTTTGGTTCGCAAGAGGACATGGCTTGTGAGCTGGAATGTTTAATTTTTGGTTTTTGCTGTTCAAATATAGGGCTTTCTGCATCTCTATCAACCGCAGATAATCCACAAACATCTTCAGCCTTACATCGAGTTGCCTCTGCAAATAATTTAACATAAACTCTTTTTTCATCAAATTCAATTTCCTTTACTGGCATAACAGACGTAGCAAAAATATCATTGCCATATTCAAATTTCAATTCTGTTCCTTGTTTTATTGGTTTTATTCCATCGACCTTAGCAATTATTGCGGCTATTATATCAGTAGTCATATAGCTGCTTTTTCCTAATTCACTTGGGCTTTCCCAAAGCTGGAAATGGGTTTCCTCCCAAAAATTAGTCTTACCACCACAATCAGTGGTATCAAACTGAACATTTTTAACTTCAGTCAAATGATAATTAGACCCAATCAATTGGTCCTGAGCATATGAAAACAATAATTCTTTTCCTTTATGTTCAGTCAAAACTGTTATAAATTCTTTTACCTTCATGATATCCGTTTTTAAAATTTATATGTTTGGTCCACTCCTATTTATTGGGTTTACCTCATTTCACAGTCCTGTGTTTTTGCTTCTTCGTTCCAATAAGATGTTATCTTTCCAAACACCATCAAGTTGTCCTATTCTATCTCTAAAACCTATCTTTCTAAAGCCCATTTTTTCATGGAGGCTCAGACTAGCCTTATTTTCAGGAAATATTCCAGATTGCAGGGTCCAGTAACCTGCAGATTCACTCTTTGAAATTAATTGTATCAAAAGTTGTTGGCCAACTCCTCTTCCTCTTACCCTTCTTGTCACATAAAGACTCACCTCAGCCACACCTCCATAAACACATCGGGAAGATACTGCCGAAAGCGCTGCCCATCCGATTATTTCATTATTGATCCTAGCTACCAACCTACATGCTTCAATATGGTTTATGTTCCAGTTTTTCCATGTTGGAACCTCCTTTTCAAAAGTTGCCATTCCGGTTTCTATCCCTTCTTTGTAAATTTCTGAAACGGACCTCCAATCATTTGGGCTCATTATTTGAATATCTATCAAATCAACCATGCCGCTAACAACAATTAATTTTTGAAAAATCTTCTTCAAAAACAGATGAAAATAATTTCTGGGCAACAGACCAATTAATGGTATTGATGCAATATTTTACTTTGGGAGGATTCACTTCTCCTACTATTAACCCCGCTTCCTTTAGTTCTTTTAAATGCTGTGACACCGTCGATTGTGCTAATGGAAGTACCTCTAGTAAATCTCCTGTAAAACAACAACTCTGATTACTTAAATGCTTCAGAATAATAATGCGTGCCGGATGACCTAGTGCCTTGGCAAACTTGGCCAATTGCTCAGTGTCTTTTGAATAATCAAAATCTTTAATCGATCGTTTCATAAGCCTATTCATAGTTAATCGCAAATATACGATTAATATTTGCACAAAAAATAATTCTCAAGTTTTTATTTAGCAACTTCTCCCCGGTGAGGGATTAAGGCATCCCTGTAGGTAATCATCTCCGATTCATTTACAGTAATATAAGCCATGCAATATAATTCAGAAACAGGTTCAGCACCTGTTGAATGGAAGGGCAAATCCTCTTTTAAGGCAAATTCTTCTAGGTGAATGATATGGTGCTTGGCTATTTCCAGGGCATCGGGCCCTCTAAAATCCCAGATCAATTTTATCTTTCTGTTCATTTTTGTTTTTAAGCAAAGATATCCATTTCGATCAGGAAATGAATATCTTAATTACTATCTTCTTTTAAAGGAAATCAATCCTTTTTCATCCAGGTAAGAATGATAATCCCCAATCTGCCAACAAGGAAGCAGAACATACCAAAAACTGGTGCAAGGAAGGCGATCTTTAATCCTCCGGCCATTATCTCTGGCGAGATATCCCCATAAGATTCAATAGCGTCAAAGGCACCAATTAATCCAATGATTTGTCCCAGAAAGCCCCAAACAATAGCAAATAAGGCAATTGAGCTGATCAAGCTGATGGTTTTGTCAACTGACCCTTTTTGTAAAAACCCTTTTACAATTAGTATGATAACTAAAATTAGAATTAATAATAGCGGGTACATAAAAAATGGGCCGCCCTCATTCAAACGATCAAATAACATAGTGTGTAGATTTTAAATTAATAAGCTCAAAAATACTCAAATCTATAGCTGTCCAAAATCTTATGCGACGAATTAAGGAATTAGCTATGGATTTGACGAAAGTATCGATCGAATTGTAAATTGTATTACAAACTTGGTTGAATCCTTACCAAATTTAGTCATTCACCAAATTAAAACCTACAATTGAAATAAAATATGGAAATTGCAGCAAATGGATTTTAGCAAATTTATCAATTCAAGGTTTATCGCTGTTCACTTTCTCTTTTGGGTCGGAGTATGGTTTTTTTATGTCTACTTTTTTAGTTATAATTCTTCAGATGCCAACTTTGTTACCTGGTTTTCCATTTTTCTCTTGCCGGTTACCATGATCACCACCTATTTTGTTGTGTACTATCTGATTCCTAAATACCTTTTGGTCAAAAAGTATGCTCTTTTTATCCTATATAGTATTTACACTATTATCATGTCTACCTGGCTTATACTCATGACCATATTTACAAGTCTTGTTTTTTTATCAAATCTGAACATCGACCAGATGCCACCTATGAGCAGGAATTATGTATTTGTCCTTATTTTGGTATATCTCATTGTGCTCTTAGTAAGCTTTGTGAATCTTTTAAATCATAATTTCAAAATCGAATCAAAAAATAAAGAACTTCAAAACAAGATTCTTGAAACACAGTTACAATTAAAGGATCAGGAATTACAATATCTAAAAAAACAAATTCATCCACATTTTTTATTCAATACTTTGAATACGATTTATGGTTTTGCATTAAAGCAATCCGCTAACACACCTGATATCATTCTAAAGCTTTCCAATTTACTTGACTATATTCTTTATCAGGTGAATAAACCCAAGGTAAGCCTGGAAGAGGAAATTATGCATCTCAAGGAGTACATCGCTCTTGAAAGAATCAGATTTCAAGATACACTTAAGGTCTCTTTTTTAACAGAAAATACTGATCAACATAAGATGATCCCTCCTATGCTACTGATTCCATTTGTTGAAAATGCCTTTAAACACGGCAATTTAATTGATGGCTATTTACAAGTTGATATTAAAATTATACTCAATAATGACACCTTACATTTCGAAATAAAAAATACGGTCAAACCAGAAGATGATCCTGATAAAAAATCAGGGATTGGACTTCAAAATATAAAAAAAAGACTAGATTTAATTTATCCTAATGCATATAAACTTGATGTAAAGACTCAAGATAATTGGTTTGTGGTTGATTTGTTAATTGAAAACATAAATGATGTCTGATTTGAAAAATATTATTAGTTGTATCATCGTTGATGACGAACCGATGGCACGTGAGATTTTAGAAAATCATTTGAAAAAAATTGAATCAATTTCAGTAGAAGGATCCTGTAAAAATGCAATCGAAGCTTTTAATATATTGAATGCTAAGAATATTGATCTGATTTTTCTCGATATCAATATGCCGGAAATATCCGGCCTTTCTTTTGCGAAATCCATTAATAAAAAAATTAAGATCATTTTTACAACTGCCTATCGGGAATATGCAATAGATGGATTTGATCTCAGAGCTGTCGATTATTTGCTAAAACCTATTTCATTTGAAAGACTTATCCAGTCAATCAGTAAGTACCAGCATGAACATCTGTTACCAAAGATTGATCAGCAAATTGAACTGAATTCAGAAAAATCAGATTTTATTTTTGTCAGGTCTGACAGAAAAATGATTAAAATTAATTTTTCAGAGCTTCATTATATAGAAAGCTTGTCTGACTATCTCAAGCTTTATCTGGATGATAAGGTGATTGTAACCCGAGAGACGATCACAAGTATCGAGGCCAAATTGCCTAAAAATGACTTCTTAAGGGTTCACAGGTCCTATATTGTAGCGATTCGCAAAATTGACTCTTTTACACAAGAATTTATCGAAATTAATAAGAAGGCCATTCCTATAAGCAGGACTTATAAAAATGATGTCAAACATAGATTAGATAATGTTTAGCTAAAAAATTATCTTTGCTGAAACATTTCAAATTTTGATTGAGAATAAATTTATATTTGAGTCTAAGGATATTGTTAACTTAAAGGAAGGAAGTGTAAGCTGGCAGAGTCCAAGTAATATTGCACTGGTAAAATACTGGGGGAAAACTGACCCTCAGATTCCTAAAAATTCTTCAATCAGCTTTACCCTATCCAACTGTCATACCACAACCAGATTAAATTATTCTCTTAAACAGACTCCATCCAAATCTTTTGATTTTAAGGTATTCTTTGAGGGAGAAGAAAAGACAAGCTTTAGACCAAAAATCGACAGTTTCTTTAGTAGAATTGTCGACTACTTGCCGTTTATAAAGGATTATAAATTCGACATTGTTACAGAAAATTCCTTTCCTCATAGCAGTGGCATCGCTTCAAGTGCCAGTGGTATGAGTGCTTTAGCTCTTTGTTTGATGAGCCTTCAAAAAATAATGGATCCCCATCTGACTGAGTCTGATTTTTTTCAAAAAGCATCGTTTTTGGCTAGATTGGGATCAGGAAGTGCAGCGAGAAGTATTGAAGGACCCATGGTTGTTTGGGGGCAGCATCCAGAAGTTATGGGCAGTAGCGATGAATTTGGCATTCGATATCCCGGAGATATTCACCCGGTATTTACAACATTTAATGACACCATTCTTCTGGTTGACAAAGGAGAGAAACAAGTGTCTTCAACAATTGGCCATAACCTTATGATAGGACACCCCTTTGCGGAGGCAAGATTTGCGCAAGCACAGGATCATATGAGCAAGATGATCCCGATTCTTAAAAATGGTGATCTCGACGCATTCATTGATATTGTCGAAAAAGAAGCCTTGTCTTTGCATGCCATGATGATGTGCTCAGATCCTTATTTCATATTAATGAAGCCCAATACTTTAGAGATCATTGAAAGAATCTGGGATTTCAGAAAGACTTCTGCTACTCATATTTGTTTTACTTTGGATGCTGGTGCCAATGTGCACGTGCTGTTTCCTGAGAAAGATAAGGGGTTAGTCAACAGCTTCATAATGAGTGATTTAATCTATTTTTGTGAAAACAAGCAGTCTATTCAGGACAAGGCAGGTTCTGGAGCATTCCATATACAATAGATAAGAATCGCAATTGAAAAATATAAGATTTGAGTAATTTATTCGTTTATAAGGCAAGCATTTACGAATCAAAAACATTTTTCACTTATATTTGTAGCCAATTAATTAAATGAACGAAATGAACGGCCCCCTTTTTTACGCTAAGATCCTCTTGTTTGGAGAGTATGGCATCATAAAAGATTCTAAGGGTTTGGCAATTCCTTATAATTCATATCAAGGTGCCTTGATCATATCTGATGACACATCCGAAAAGGCAGATGATTCCAATAAAAAATTAGAAACATTTTATCACTATCTCGCTGCTTTAAAAGACACCGATATTCAATTGAGATTGGATGAGTTTAAAGCTGATATAGATCGCAATATGCATTTCGACTCCAGTATTCCTCAAGGATATGGTGTTGGAAGTTCAGGAGCCTTAGTTGCTGCTGTATACGATAAATACGCAGATGATAAGATCACAGTTCTTGAAAACCTGACCAGAGATAAATTACTAAAGCTTAAATCGATTTTTTCGAAAATGGAATCTTTTTTCCATGGTAAAAGTTCTGGCTTGGATCCGTTGAATTCCTATCTGAGTTTACCGATCCTGATCAATTCTAAAGATAATTTAGAAGCTACTGGTATACCCTCTCAAAAAGAAGGAAAAGGAGCTGTATTCCTATTGGATTCAGAAATGATAGGTGAAACCCAACCTATGGTTAATATTTTTATGAACAAGATGAAAAATGAAGGGTTCAGAAAAATGATAGACCGTGATTTTGCGCGTTATACCGATAATTGTATAGATGACTTTTTACATGGCGACGTAAAGTCTTTATTTGGCAACGTAAAAAAATTGTCAAAGGTTGTCCTTAAGCACTTCAAACCAATGATCCCCGACTCCTTTCATCAATTATGGCAACAAGGGATTGAAACAAATGATTACTATTTAAAACTTTGCGGCTCAGGAGGTGGTGGCTATATTTTAGGGTTTACAGAAGACTATGAGAAAACCAAAAAATTGCTGCAAAACTATAAATTGGAAATGGTATATAGATTTTAATCATCCCTAAATTATGGATGCTTCTAATAATGGTTTGAAAAAAGAACCTAAGTCTCAAAATAAATATTCGCTTTTCTTTAAATTTCTAAGCTTACTTTCCGTGGTAAGGGGTTATAATATTGCCGTCCTTGTATTGGCTCAGTATTTGACTGCCATTTTTATTTTTTCTCCTGATCTGTCTTTGGGTGATGTTATTTTTAACCTTGACCTATACTTTTTGGTACTAGCTACCATCTGTGTAATTGCTTCAGGATATATTATCAATAATTTTTATGACAGTAAAAAGGATCGAATCAATAAACCTATAAAATCAAAAATCGACAGTATTGTTAGTCAAAAAATTAAGTTGAAGATCTATTTCTTTCTCAATTTTATTGGTGTCGTATTTGGCTTTTTGGTGTCATGGCGCGCTGCCCTGTTTTTTGCCGTTTATATTTTCCTGATATGGTTGTATTCCCACAAATTGAAAAAATACCCATTAATGGGTCTCTTTTCGGCTTCCATCTTGACTATTTTACCCTTTTTTGCAATATTCATTTATTACAAAAACTTCTCAACGATCATCTTTACCCACGCGGCCTTTCTTTTTTTCGTTTTGATGATCAGAGAATTATTAAAAGATCTGGAGAATATTAAAGGAGATATTGTTCAGGATTACCAAACCATTCCAGTAACCTACGGAGAACATTTCACTAAAATTTTAATTACCCTACTCATATTCCTGACCATGAATCCGGTTTATTTTCTTTGGGAATATCCTGAGATGGGAATGATGAAGTATTATTTTTATTTTGTGGGGATAGTCTTTTTCTTCTTCCTTATTTATTTATGGAAAGCAAAGACAAAAAAAGACTATGTTATTCTTCATAACACCATTAAACTTATTATCCTAATTGGTGTATTGAGCTTAATGCTGATCGATACTTCAGTGATTATTAAACGAATTCTCAACGTATAAAAATATTCGGTTAACTTCAATTGATTTCGTACTTTTGCAAAAAATTTACAAATGACCGCAAAAAACAACTCGTCGAGAGGACGACAGGAGCGAGACGCTGACAGCAATGCAAAAAAAAGAGAATCAAGTTCTTCAACTTCAGGATCTTTTAAAGGAAAATCAAAGGATAAGAACTTCAGACCCCATCCGGAAAAAGTCAAATCTTATAAAAAAGGACCCTCAAAACTTAAAAAAACAAGTGATTCGGATGAAATCAGACTTAACAAGTATATTGCCAATTCAGGTATTTGCTCAAGAAGAGAAGCTGACACTTATATAGGTGCAGGAAGTGCTTCAGTTAACGGTAAGATCATCACTGAAATGGGGTACAAAGTAAAACCTGGTGATGAGGTTAGGTTTGATGATGTGTTGATTAGTCCTGAGGCTAAACGATATGTATTACTTAACAAGCCTAAGAATTATATTACCACCATGGATGATGAAAGAAATCGGAAAACGGTCATGGAGTTAATTCATAGGTCAACAAAAGAAAGGATTTATCCTGTGGGTAGACTTGACAGAGAAACTACTGGTCTCTTGCTATTTACCAATGATGGAGAAATGGCTAAAAAACTGACGCATCCCAAGCATCAGGTTAAAAAACTATATCAAGTTACCCTTGACAGGAAATTGTCGATGGTAGATCTAAAAAAGATCTCTGAAAACTTCGTTCTCGACGGTAAAATGGTATTCGTTGATAAGATTTCTTATATAGAAAATAAACCCAAATTCGAGGTTGGAATTGAGATTCATTCAGGACGAAATAGAATCGTTAGAAGAATCTTTGATCATTTTGGTTACCACGTTATCAAACTTGATCGAGTGATCTTTGCCGGACTTACCAAGAAAAATATTGGAAGAGGGGTGTGGCGTCATTTGACTGAACAGGAAGTGAATAATTTAAAAATGATCTGATTTATACATTCATTTTAACCATACAATATTGTTCTAAAAAACAAAAAGACTGCTTTACAGCAGTCTTTTTTTATTCAGAAATCAAGTTTAATTACTCAATAATTAATCTTTTTGAACTAGTTCCCAGCTCTGAGCTGATTCTTAA
>CAZPHF010000049.1:0-17631 GCA_964586115.1 uncultured Flavobacteriaceae bacterium
TTTACCAAATTCACTTTGAATTTTCTTTTGGTTCTATTCTTAGCATGAGATACGTTGTTTCCAACCATTGCTCTCTTACCAGTTAACTCACATACTCTTGACATTTCCTAACTGTTTTAATTGTTATTTCAAAACGAGGTGCAAAAATAAATATTCTTTCCTAATCTGGCAAACTATTTACACTGTTTTTTAAAATTTCTTTCCTCAAGAGTTCTAAGGCCTTAACAGAAGCTCTTTCTATTACTTTTTCTCTGGGTTTACCAAAGAAAAATTCCTTTGCAAAAACACCCGATGGACCTGCAATACCTATAAAAACCACTCCAACCTTTTTATCTGTCTCATCAGCAGTCGGTCCTGCATTTCCAGTGGTGGAAACAGCATAATCAGTGGCAAATAATTTTTGACATTGTAAGGCCATTTCGACAGCAACTTCCTCACTCACCACAGAATGTTTGTCAATCATTTCCTGATCCACTCCAAGCAACTTTGTTTTTACTTCGGCACTATATGCTACCAAGCCTCCTTTCAGGAAATTAGATGCTCCTGAAACACTTGTAATCATTTTAGAAATAGCACCACCAGTACAACTTTCAGCCAAACTTAAGGTTTGACTACTTTCTGTTAAGATTTTGTTTATAGCTACTTCCATAGCTTGATTGTCATCTTCCCCTACCAGAATATCGCTAATCAACAACCTCAAGGACTTTAGTTCCTTTTCTATTCCCGCTTCCAAAGGTTCTAAAGATTGACCTTTTGCGCTAAGGCGGAGCCTTACACGACCATAAGAGGGTAAGTAGGCCAATTTGATAAAATCAGGAAGATTATTCTCCCAGTCTTCAAGTCTTTCCGCCACACGACTCTCTCCCAATCCGTAGGTATGAATTGTTTTGTGCACTATAAAAGGTAAGTGGAATTTCTCTATGATCAATGGTAAAAAAGCATTTGAGATCAGGCCTTTCATTTCGTTTGGTACTCCAGGTAAAGAAACAAAGACCTTATTCCCTTTTTCAAATAACATCCCGGAAGCAGTTCCCAATTCATTTTTCAATACGCCTGCCTTGCTGGGTAGCATGGCCTGTTCAAGGTCTAGATCAGTAAATTTATATTTAATCCTGCCGAACAAATGTTTGATGTGCTCTTCAATCTCTTCATTTCGCACCAGCACATCGTCAAAATAGGTCGCCAGGGTATACTTGGTAAGATCGTCTTTAGTGGGGCCTAAGCCTCCCGTAATGATAATAATATCAGCATTAGATTCGGCCTCAGAAAGCGCCTTTAAAATGTGGTCCTTATCATCTTGAATCGAAGTAATCTGATATACTGAAACTCCTATTTCATTTAGTCTTTGACCCAACCATTGAGAATTAGTATCAATAATCTGACCTATCAGTATTTCATCTCCTATTGTTATAATTTCTGCCTGCATCAGCCTTATCTTTTTTTTGGGAAACAAATATAGTCAATGCATGGAACAAAACCTTTAGTTATTAAAGCTCCTTACTTCCTTCAGTTTTAATTTATATATTTATAGACTCATTTTAAAAGCAGTAGATAAGATGAGGAAATCAATTATTCTCAATAGTATTCTGTTTTTGACAAGACTCGTCTATAGAATAAATAATGGTTAGAAATATTGATCACAATATGAGACGAAGTCTTAATACTTTTGCAATGGATGATGATATAGTGATTAGGCAGGCAAAAGAGTGACTTGCTCTCATTCTGGAAAACATAAGTAACACGCATATTGCCACAATACAATATGCCATATTAATAGTAAACCCCCGAAAATTAAACGATGAAAGTACAAGCATATGCGGCTTCCGAGCCAAAAGGAAAATTAGAGCCTTATTCTTATGAATTAGGTGATTTAGGAACCGAACAGGTAGATATAAAAGTTTCACATTGTGGTGTTTGCCATTCTGACCTAAGCATGATCGATAATGAATGGGGTATGAGCAGTTATCCCTTAGTCCCTGGCCACGAAATTATTGGAGAGGTTATTGCTGCCGGTGACGCCGTAAAGAACCTTAAAGTAGGTGACAAAGTTGGGCTCGGTTGGTTGTCTGCTTCTTGCATGAGTTGTTCTGAATGTATGGATGGATCTCAGCATCTTTGTTCAAATAATGAAGCCACAATTGTTGGTCGTCATGGTGGCTTTGCAGATTATGTTCGAGGCCATTGGTCATGGGCCATTCCACTGCCCGAGGACATTGATTTAGCCAAAGCAGGTCCATTGCTCTGTGGCGGTATTACCGTTTTTAATCCTATCATACTGGCCGGCGTAAAACCAACTGATACTGTTGGTGTTATCGGTATTGGAGGCTTGGGACACATGGCCCTCAAATTTCTTAAACATTGGGGATGTGAAGTCGTTGCTTTTAGTTCAAATCCTGCTAAAAAAGAAGAAATTCTTAAAATGGGTGCTTCTAAAGTTATCAATTCAAGATCTCCTGAAGAACTTGCGAACATTACCGGAAAACTAAGTTTCATACTAAATACAACCAATGTAACTCTTGATTGGAACTCATATTTAGGTTGTCTAAAACCAAAAGGAAAGTTTCATACTGTGGGCGCGGTATTGGAACCTATGGCCATCCCGGCATTTTCTCTAATCATGGGTGAAAAATCAGTCGGCGGAAGCCCTATTGGCAGCCCTGAACTTACTAAAACAATGCTGAATTTTTGCGTAAGACATAACATTTACCCAACGGTTGAAGAATTTCCGATGGAAAAAGTAAACGAAGCAATTGCCCATCTAGAAGAAGGAAAGGCAAGATTCAGGATCGTTCTAAAAAATTAAGTTTTTAAAAATCATGCTTAACAAAAAAGCGGACTCGAATGAGTCCGCTTTTTTATTGCTAATACTTAAATTTTTGATCAAAAAGGAACTCTGGTCACTCTTGAGTAGCTAAATTTACTTTCAACCTCAGAATTCCTTAAAGGTTATTTTATTTTTATGTGAAACATTTCCTTTCCTTCCAAAACTCCTTTTAACTCATCGTTAGTATCCACTCGGCCAACACCTGAAGGCGTCCCTGTAAAAATAATATCGCCAATTTTTAAGGTAAAAAATTGCGACACATATGCGATCAACTCATCTATTTTCCATAGCATATGTGAAGAATCGGCATCTTGAACCACTTCTTTATTTTTAAACAGCTGAAATTTTATATGCTCAAGGTTCAGGTCTGACTTTTGACAAAATTTCCCAACAACTGCGCTTCCGTCGAAAGCCTTTGCTTTTTCCCATGGCAGTCCTTTTTCTTTTAAGCTGCTTTGAAGATCTCTAGCTGTAAAATCAATACCCAACCCGATCTCTTCATAGTATTTATGTGCAAATTTCTGATCAATAAACTTCCCTGTTCTATTGATTTTCACCAGAATTTCAACTTCATAATGAATATCCTGAGAAAAAGGTGGGATAATAAATGGATTGTTCTTCAACAACACCGCCGAATCCGGTTTCATAAAAATCACCGGTTCACTTGGCTTTTCATTGGCCAATTCTTCTATATGTTTGGCATAATTCCTGCCTATGCAAATAATCTTCATAAGTCTTATATCTTTTAATCTCCTATTCTCCAGCCTCCGGAAACACTATAGCCTTGTTATTATAAACTATGATTTGATTCTGAAGGTGCCATTTCACTGCCTTAGCAAGGACCAGGCGCTCAATATCCGCTCCGATTCTTTTCAGTGTTTTAGCTGTGCTTTCGTGGGTTACTCTTTCAACTCCCTGTTCAATGATCGGGCCTTCATCAAGATCTTTTGTGGCATAATGTGCGGTAGCTCCAATTAATTTCACTCCTCTTTCATACGCTCTTTGATAAGGATTTGCCCCTTGAAATGCGGGTAAAAAGGAATGGTGAATATTGATAATTCTCTCAGGATATCGATTTATAAATTCTGAGCTCAGTATTTGCATATACCTTGCCATCACAATCAAATCGATCTTGTGCTGATCAACTAAACTCACAATTTCATCTTCCTGTTTCTTTTTGTCTGTTTTATCCACTGGAAGACAATAATAAGGCACATCAAACATCTCCGACACAGACCTTAGTTTCTCGTGATTGCTGATCACCATCTCAATCGAGCAATCCAGATCTCCTTCACGCTGTCTTTCTAAAAGGTCATATAAACAATGGCTGGTATGCGAAACAAGTATCGCCACCTTTTTCTTTGAAGCCTCATAATTCACTGACCAGCTCATATGTAAGGGTTTGGCTAGCTTTTCAAATTTTAGCTCAAGTTCCTTATTAGAAATCATAACCTCATCCGCCTGTAAGTGAATACGCATGAAATATTTATTCTCTAGTTTATTGACGTGCTGCTGACAACTGAGTATGTTGAACCCCTCTTTAAAAAAGAAATTAGTGATCTGGGCGACTAGACCCTTTTGATCGTCACATTTTATTAAAAAAGTAATGGTTTGTTTTTTCATGAATGCTTTTTTCAGACTAAGGAATCCATTTTTTTTCAAAATTTGGTTTGCGTTTTTCCAGGAAGGCATCTCTACCTTCTTTGGCCTCGTCTGTCATATACGCCAATCTCGTAGCCTCTCCGGCAAATACCTGCTGCCCTACCATACCATCATCTGTTAAATTCATAGCGAATTTCAGCATCTTAATCGATGTTGGCGATTTTGCAAGAATTTCCTGGGCCCACTCAAAAGCTGTTGATTCCAATGCATCATGAGGAATTACCGCATTGACCATCCCCATTTCATAGGCCTCCTGAGCCGAATAATTTCTACCCAAGAAAAAGATTTCTCTCGCCTTTTTCTGACCTACCATCTTTGCCAGATAAGCAGACCCATATCCACCATCAAAACTGGTCACGTCAGCATCTGTCTGTTTAAATATCGCATGCTCTTTGCTGGCAAGTGTCAGATCACAAACAACATGTAAACTGTGACCACCTCCTACTGCCCATCCCGGGACTACAGCGATCACTGCCTTTGGCATAAAACGAATCAATCTTTGTACTTCAAGAATGTTGAGACGGTGATAACCATCCTTACCCACATATCCCTGATGCCCTCTGGCCTTTTGATCTCCTCCACTGCAAAAGGAATATACCCCATCCTTACTGGAAGGACCTTCGGCAGACAGCAATACCACTCCAATGGTAACATCCTCCTGAGCATCATAAAAAGCTTCATACAATTCTTTGGTAGTTTGCGGCCTGAATGCATTTCTGATATCGGGTCTGTTAAAGGCAATTCGCGCTACGCCTTCACACTTTTTATAAGTAATATCTTCAAATTCTTTAACTATTTGCCAATTAGGGAGGTTCATTTGATAAGTTTTACGGATTGTACAAAATAATTATCCTTATTCATCGTTGGTTAAGTAATTAATAGGAGCGAAATTAACAAAAGTTTAGAGATAAAACTTCTTGTTGATCGTTTTTTGTCATGCTAACAAATAACAATATAAAGCCTTTCTTATGAAAAAATTAGTTGTAATCCTGTTCTTATTTTCATCTCTCGTGCAGGCCCAGGACAATATTACCTTTAAAAAATTCAACTCCTTCAATTTAAATGAGGAGAGAATTTTGAAAATCTATGTTCCTGAATCCTTCCAGGAAAATGACAAAAACACCTACCCGGTAGCTGTAATTTTTGATGGCGATTTCCTATTCGATGTATATGTGGCAAACTCAAAGTTATTTGCTACCAGAGACAAAGCTCCTGAGCAAATAGTGGTTGGTATCTTTCAAAATCAAAATGAAGAACGATACTCCGATTGCGATTATAGCGAAGACACAGGTCTTCCTAATGAGGAAAGCTCGAAATTTTATGGTTTTGTAAGAGATGAACTTTTACCTTATTTAGATGATAATTATCCAACATCCCTTTTCAAAACAATTATGGGGAATACATTAACCGCCAATTTCGCCAACTATTTCTTTCTTGAGGGAACGCCGGTTTTTAATGCATATATCAATATTAACCCCAGTTTTGCCCCTGAATTACATCAAAAACTGGAAGCCAAAAGTCAAAGCTTGATTACTCCTTATTACTACTATCTTAGTGGTGGAAATTTCAATAAAGAGAAAAGAACTGAGGGGATTAACAGTGCAAATAATCTGCTTAAGTTATCAGAAAATCCAAATTTCAAGTATCACTATGACGATTTTTCAAATTCAAGCAAAATAGCGTCAATTGGACAATCCATAGCCAGTGGTATTGGTTTTACTTTTCAACAGTTTGCTGCAATTTCACAGGAAGAATTTGATGAGGAGATCGCTGATATGGAACCTGGTGATGCGATTGAGTATCTGGAAAGAAAATATGTTGAAATAGAATATTTATATGGCTCAAATGTTAAGATCAGAGAAAGCGATATTTACAAAATAGAACCTATTATCATAGATAAAGTAAATGGTGACTACCTGGAAGAATTTGGAAAAATGATCATGAGGTTGTATCCCGACTCACCTCTTGGCGATTACTATATTGGTCTTTATTATGAAACTGGTTTTGAATATAAAAAGGCACTCAAATATTATAAAAATGGTTATGCCAAAATTGGTTCTGACAATCCAAACTCAGATGGCTATTACGGTAATATTGAAAGAGTTCTTGAAAAACAAAGAGCAGAAAGACTTGGTTACTCAGAAGGTGAAAATATTCCCGATGAAGATGATATAGAGAATGAGAACGAAGGACTTTAATCTGAAAAGAAGTTTTATCTCAAACTTTTAAAGTAGGAAGCAAGAATCAAATCGTTAGACTCTCTTGGTGTAAAGATTTCAAGGAGGGCCGGCTTATCTGATAGTTGATAAAAATTCTTCAATTGACACTCCAGTTCTTCAGCATTCTTGGCAGTATGGTAGTCAAAACCATACATAGAACAAAGGGCAGAGGCATTTAGATTATGAGGCGTTTCAAAAAAATCAAGGGCATCTGACGACTTCGGTCCTGGAATGAATCTGAATATACCACCTCCGCTATTATTGATCAGGACAATCCTAAAATTTGTTGGAATATAATTGTTCCATAGGGCATTGCTATCATATAAAAAACTGATATCTCCCGTAATTAAAATTGTTTGTTTCTTTTGATCAAAAGCAGCGCCTAAGGCCGTAGAAGTACTTCCATCAATTCCACTTGTACCGCGATTGCAAAATACATTTATGCTTTGATCAAGATCAAATAGTTGCGCATAACGAATGATAGAACTGTTTGCTAATTGTAACTTGCTATGATGAGGTAAGCTGTTTAAAACAATATTAAAAACCTTCATATCAGAATAAGTCACCTGCTCAAAAAATGTATCATGCCTTATTCCTCGTCTTTCCTTTAAGAGCATCCATTGCCTCTGGTAAGTACTTTCAGTTTGTTCAGTTAAAAAGAAAAACTGGCTGAAAAACAGCTGAGCAGAAATCTTAAAATGATGTGTCAAACAATGGTAAGTATCCATTGCCTGGTGCGCATCGACATGCCAATGCTCCTCAGGTCGAAACTTTCTTAAAAACTGTTTTATTTTTTTTGAAACAATCATGCCGCCAAAACTGAGTAGTATTTCGGGTTTAAGCGCCTCAAAATCTACCTCATCAAAAGGAAATATAAGCTGATCAATTTTATTGATAAACTTTTTATGAGCTACATTAGAAGTTGTCTCAGTCAAGATGATCACTGAAGGATCCTTGATCAGATGTTCCATTTGGGTTTGAAGTAATTCATCCGGAAAATTACTTCCAATAAGAACCAATTTTTTAGCCGAACTATTCCAAACACCAGCAAACTTTTCAAGCTCCTCAAGCGGAAGTGGTGTTTCCTTCAATAAACTATTGGCTGGCCCCGTTTTCTTCCTAATACTTATTGAACCGAAATCATACAAATGATCAACAGTTTCATAAAGAGGTTCGTCAAAGGGAATATTGATATGCACTGGCCCCATTTTTCCAGTAGAAATTTCAAGTGCTTTATCAATTTCTATCGCATTATGCACCAGAATCTTATTGATTTTCTCTTCATCGGAGATATGATCTTCTGATTGCAAATCTGTTTGAAAAAGTATATGGTTCGAAAACACATCCGCTTGCCTGATTGTTTGACCATCTCCAATGTCTATAAGATGTGTTGGCCTGTCTGCAGAAATGACTAGCAGCGGAATTTTACTGTAATATGATTCAACGATGGCAGGATAATAATTCAACAACGCAGAACCGGAGGTGCACAAAAGGGCAACAGGCCTCCTTGATTGTTGAGCCATACCCATGGCAAAAAAAGCAGCACAACGCTCGTCTACAATGCTAAAGGCCCTTGCCTTTGGGTGGTTAACGAAGCCAAGTGTTAATGGAGCATTTCTGGAGCCTGGTGAAATAACAACCTGCTCAATATCATGTTCAATACATGCCTGTATGAGCAATTGAGCGAGTTTTTTTTTGGGATATTTAGGCATTTATGCTTTTAAAAACAAGACACAAAAATAAGTGATTTTTTTCGGTAAATAACAGTCGAAACAACTTAGAATTCAAGAATAAATTTTCTGACGGCGCCTAATTAAGATTTTTCCTGAAGAACGGATTTCATAACCAGGCTCTTTTCGACTGTTTCCTGCCATTCTGACTCCGGGTCACTCTCGGCAGTAATACCTCCACCGACATATAAAATCGATTTTAAACCAGATTCGTTACTAATTTGCATGCATCTCAGGTTAACAAATAGATTCGATTCAACCAAAGGATTATCGACCTTGTTTGGAGGTCTTTTTGTGCCAGCGAGATTTAATTCGCCAAGAAATCCGGTATAAAATGACCTCTCATAACCTTCCTCATTAAGGATGAAATCTTCAGCTTCTTTTTTTGGAAAACCACAAACTGCAGCTGTTGGGTGCAATTTTTCAATCAAGCCTGTAATTGAATCATTGGAGTTTAGTTTACCACCTATCTCCGTACAGATGTGAAGTAAATTTCCTGCTTGCTTGGTATAGGTCTGGCCTACCATAAATTTTGATCCCTCAAGAGCTTCAACAATATGATCTGTAACCAATTGTTGCTCTGTTATTTCCTTTTTGTTCCAAAAAACATCTATACTCCCCTTAAACTTCTTCGTACCGGCTAAAGCCATGGTGCTAAATTCCGAACCTTTTATTCTTAACAAGGTTTCTGGAGAAGCACCGGCCCATAATCCTATTTCAGGATGAAACCAAAAATAAACAAAAGCAGATGGATATTTTGAGAGCAACTTTTCAAAAACAACTTGGCAATCAAAATCATCTAAAGGAACAATTTCTTTACGAGACAGCACGACTTTCAAAGCCCGGTCATCACCTATAAATTTTTTACCTTTTTTTACCAAATTCAAATGAAATTCTTTGTCGCCATTTACGGGTTTACGATCATGATTTGAGAGAACAGTTGACGACGCTGATTTAGATAAATTTTCATACGTACAGGAATCGAGCAGCGCATTATCTATTGAAATCAACACTGCTTTATCTGATTTTTTAAAAGGAGCCATAATAAAACCTGAATGCTCAAAAGTATTGATCAATTCCAATCGCTTATCCTTTTGAATCATACTGTTAATGGTTGACTCATCAGGTTTTCTGTATATAACAAATGGATAACCATCAAGTCTAGCCAGCTGAATCCTTTCCATCAATTCTTTGAACTCAATCATTCCTTTATGCTATTTACCAATGCCATTTTTATCTCGTCAAAATTAGACCAAATAAGTGAATGATTGCCTTCTTCAATAGAAATTAAGCTAAATTTACTAGGCTCAAAAAGTTGTTTTAAAAACAAAGAATTTTGATAGGGAACTATAAAATCTTCCTTACCGTGAATAGACAAGACATTTGACGGGCTTACATTCCATTTTTTCTCATAGCCGGGTAATTCCATGACATGCCTTAACTTCTCTATGCTGGCCCCTCTGAAAACCTTTGGCACAAGAGGTCTTGATAAGTTCCATTTGTACAAATTTATCGCCCAGAACATGGGTTCAAGATCACCGCGAACTGCAGCTGCCAGAATGATCTTCTTTTTAAATTCCTTTTCTGAAGCCATTACAACCGTTCCGCCATAAGAGTAGCCAATCAAAATGACCTTAGGCGTATTCAGGTCTTTTAATAACTGATGCAATAAGTTTACCTCTTCTTCAAGAGATTCCAACACGTTACCTGTGTTTGAAGTCCCATATCCTATTCTGTCATAACTTATGATATTGGCCAAGTTATTCAATGTAGAATCTTTAAAATAGCGTTGAAAATCCATAGCAGACCCTGGGGAACCATGAACAAAAAACAAGGTGGGCAAAAGAGTATCTATTGCATGCTGCATGCGGATCAACCGGACCTCCTTGCCCTTGAATATTTCTGTACTTAAGGCAGGCTTAAAGGCAGAGTCTTCAAACTTCCCCTCTATTTCTGCATTAGACTTGGGACTGGTAAAACTATAAACCAAATAAGTAAGAATTAAAAATACTACTAAAAAGGTCCAACCAATGATTTTAAATATTTTTTTGATTAGCCTGCGCTTCATAACCAGGTTTTATTTTTTGCTCAGGATGATGCAGGTCAACTTGCATAAGGATATCAATCTGTCTTTTTCATCTTCTATTCTGATCTCCCATAAAAGCGTTGTCCTCCCCTTATGGACCAATCTTGCCGTCGCTTTTACCGTTCCTTCTCTTACACTTCGAACATGATTGGCTGCTATTTCAATACCCCTGACTTCTCCTTCAGAGGGATCGACAAAGTGAAAAGTTGCCGCGCTACCCACACTTTCGGCCAGGGCAACTGAAGCACCACCATGCAATAAGCCCATAGGCTGATGTACCCTGTGATCTACCGGCATTGAAGCCACCAGATAATCTTCACCAATCTCGGTATAGGTAATATTGAGGGTCTCCATCAGTGTATTTTTATTGATGGAATTGAGCTTTTCTAAAACTTTTTCGGAATTCATTTTTAAGGAAAATTATTACACTTTTAACAAAGTAAAAGTAACACTTTTGGATTAAAGTATTAATTTTGCAAATAATTAGAATAAGGAATCATGGTGTACAAAATCAGAGTAATTTTAAATACGGAGGAAGATGTGATTAGAGACATTGCCATTGGTGCTGATTCAACTCTTGAGGATCTTCACAATGCCATTACAAACTCTTTTGGTTTTGTAGGAGACCAAATGGCTTCCTTTTACAGATCAGACGAAACTTGGGTCCAGGGGGAAGAACATCCCTTATTTGAAATGGGAGACGGTAATGACAAAAAGGTACAGATGATTGAAGTATTACTAAATGATACTTTACAGCAAGAGAATGACAAAATGCTTTATGTATATGATTTCTTTAATATGTGGTCTTTTTATGTGGAACTGATTCAGACTAATTTTGATCACAATAATGTGGAACTTCCCAGTCTTCTCTTTTCACTAGGTTTGGTGCCAAATATAGCTCCCGAGATCCAGTTTGAAAGCGAAGATCTCTCTGTTGATGATTTAGAAGAGGATGATTTTGATGAATTCGAAGATGATTTTGGTGATTTTAGTTATAATTAAAGGCCACTCTCTTTTGTAAGTCATTTTGCTTCCAACCTTGTATGACATCAAGGTGTGTTTTAAAGAATTTGTTTTAATTATCGAATAATATAGGTATTGGCACTTTCATAGTTTCTCACGACAAAATTAAATACAACCTGAATGATCTCTCCCATATTTTTGCAGTTCTTAAACTCCTTATCATGAGTATAATCGATGAGGTCACTTTTTAACCTCTCAACATTTTCCTTAGTAGAGATCTGATCGTTCTTCATACATTGCATCAACCTTCGAATTCTATTTCCGGTTGCCTTTAATCGTTTTGCCAAAGCTGACCGCTCCTCTTTTTTATATTGCTCAACAGATTCTTTACCTAAATTTTCTTCCACCATCTTCACAAATTCATAATTATCTTTAAAGAACTGAGGCCTGTAAACTTTTAAATTTCCTTCATAGCTTTGCTGATCAAAATCCATGGATCTGATACGATACTGTACCTGGTCAAAATCATACGTTGGAACGATCACGTAGTTATAAGCACGCATATCCCCTAATAACCTCAGCGTAGATCGCTCATTGAATTTTACAAATTCTTTCGATAGACGTTGCTTCTCTGTTTTTGATATTCCTTCCAAACTCTCTTCCATAAACATATCACCCGGAATACCCAACACGTGTTCCTCAATCAAAGTATCCTTATAAATCAAAAAATTAATACTATTAGGCGACAATAAATGTTCAAACTCGAGACCGTAGACTCTTGAAGCATCAGCTTTTTTAACATAAATATAAGTATAGTTGTCATTGAGAATGTTCCTTACCCGTACCCTGAAAGGTTTAGAATTACCAAAAGTGCAATAGTCAATTTCGTCAACGACAAGGTTTTCAAGAATCTGCTCACTGCCATCCCCGTGAAGAATATTATACATGCGTTTTAAACTCATGTCGATTTCCTTTTGCTCGAACTCAGGATAATATACCCTAATCCAAAGCGTATCCTTATCAAATTTATCATAGACCGTAACAGAACCGGAAAACCTCAATAAATCATCATAAAAAATTGGGATTTTAATACTTCTGTTATAAGTGCTCAAATAGTTATACAACTCCTCATTTATGGGGAAAGTAGGTTTCTTTCTCGAAATTAATTTTTCATCCATTATTCCGTGTTTTGGATCGATACATCTCCGACGAATTTAATAAACTTTAAGCCCAGAACCTAAAATTAACGCTGATCCTTTAATTTTTAAGTAACATTTATTTACTATGTTCGTCTAACTATTGTCATCTCAAAAGATTCAACTTGGAAACGATACTATCAATAAAAAACCTTCATAAAAAATTTGGTAAAATTCACGCAGTAAATGACCTCTCATTTGATATTCTAAAAGGAAATGTCTATGGAATACTCGGTCCAAATGGCAGCGGTAAATCAACCACTCTTGGTATAATACTCAACGTGGTGAACAGATCTTCTGGCAGTTTTAGCTGGTTCGACGGGAATATATCAACGCATGAAGCGCTCAAAAAAGTAGGGGCTATTATTGAAAGGCCTAATTTCTACCCCTATATGTCTGCCATCCAAAATCTTCAATTGGTTTGCCGAATTAAAGGTATTTCTTTTGATAAAATTGATCAAAAATTAAAAGAGGTCAATCTCTATGAAAGGAGAAACAGTAAATTTAAGACCTTTTCTCTGGGAATGAAACAACGTCTCGCTATCGCCTCTGCCCTTTTAAATGATCCCGAAATATTGATTTTAGATGAACCGACCAACGGTCTTGATCCTCAAGGTATACATGAGATAAGAAGCATTATCAAAAACATAGCGGCCAACGGTACAACAATTTTGCTGGCCTCACATCTGCTGGATGAGGTTGAAAAAGTTTGCTCCCATGTAGTCGTCATCAGAAATGGCATCAAGCTATATTCAGGTAGAGTCGACGAAATGACCTCCTCTTTCGGGGTCATAGAAATAGCAACAAAAAGTTCTAAAACAGAACTCTTTCAAGTGCTGAAAGGATATGATGGTATAGAAAGTGTCAGCGAGGAAGATGCAAAGATATTTTTAAAACTCAATAAGGATATATCCAGCGCTGAAATGAACCAGTACTTGATGCAAAACAATATTGTACTTTCTCATTTAGTGAAACGATTACCAACGCTCGAGCAACAATTTCTCACTTTAACCAATAATAACTGATCATTAAAATCAGATCTATAACCATGTTAAGATTACTCAATATAGAAATTCATAAACTTAAGAATAGTCGGGCAAGTATCATCCTGATTGTTACTTACTTTATCCTTCTCACTTCAATTGCACTGATTGCTGCAATCAAATTTGACATTGGTCCAATTCAGTTTCATCTCGCTGAACAAGGGATCTTTAATTTTCCTTATATCTGGCACTTTAACACCTTTATAGCGTCCTTTTTTAAGTTCTTTTTGCTGCTTGTGATCGTTTCTATGATGGCCAATGAATACAGCAATAAAACCTTGAAGCAGAACCTGATTGACGGTTTGAGCAAAAAGGAATTTATATTAAGTAAATTCTATACCGTTGTGCTATTCGCTTTGATTTCAACAGTTTTCGTATTTATCGTTTCAATTGTTCTTGGAATGATCTATTCGGACTATAATGAAATCTCTATTATATTTTCTGATCTGGAGTATCTTATTGCTTTTTTTGTAAAACTTTTGGGATTCTTTTCCTTTGGACTTTTCCTGGGAATGCTGATCAAACGATCTGCTTTTGCCATTGGGGCCATGCTGATCTGGTTTATTGCAGAGTCCATAGGGTATAATATTTTAAAATGGAATGTCTTCAGAGGAACCGATATCGCTGATAACATTTTTCAATTTGCACCTCTTACCGCCATGTGGAACCTTATAGATGAGCCTTTTTCCAGATTAAATGCGGTACGAACCCTTGCAAGTCAAATAGGAGAAGATATAAGCGCCGAACATGGAGTACAACTATATGAAATTGCCATAGTTCTGGGTTGGACCTT
This sequence comes from uncultured Flavobacteriaceae bacterium, assembly GCA_964586115.1. Taxonomy (GTDB): domain Bacteria; phylum Bacteroidota; class Bacteroidia; order Flavobacteriales; family Flavobacteriaceae; genus Lutimonas. The sequence continues at coordinate 14,517 of CAZPHF010000049.1, forward strand.
TATTTTTATTTATGGTTCCTACTATTTATTAAAGATCCGAGACTTGTAAAATAGTTGATCGAATATGCTATTTTTGCGAGATGCAATTTCAATTAAAATCTGAATTTAAACCTGCCGGGGATCAACCCAAGGCCATAGAGCAATTGGTCAAAGGAATCGTTGATCATGAAAAGTACCAGGTTCTTTTGGGAGTAACTGGCTCCGGAAAGACATTTACCGTAGCTAATGTTGTTGAAAAGGTACAAAAACCTACTCTTGTACTGGCACATAATAAGACTTTGGCCGGTCAGTTATATTCAGAATTTAAGCAATTCTTTCCGAATAATGCCGTGGAATATTTTGTGTCATATTATGACTATTACCAGCCGGAAGCCTTTATCCCGACTACAGGTCTTTATATAGAAAAAGATTTATCCATCAACGAAGAGATCGAAAGAATGCGACTCAGCACCACTTCTTCTTTGTTATCAGGAAGAAGGGATGTATTGGTTGTTGCTTCTGTTTCCTGCCTTTACGGAATCGGAAACCCCGTGGAGTTCAAAAAAAACGTCATTGAAATTGAGGTAGGATTAAGTATTGCCAGAACACGCTTTTTACATCAACTAGTCACAAGCTTATATTCAAGGACCGAAGACGAAGCCAAGAGCGGAAGCTTTAGGGTAAAGGGTGATACAATTACTATCTATCCCTCCTACGGAGAATACGGGTTTAGAATACATTTTTTTGGTGATGAAATTGAGGAGATTGAAAGTTTTAACCTAATCAGCAATGAGATCATTGATACTTTTGAAAACTTGACCATATATCCGGCCAATCTGTTTGTCACCTCCCCCGATGTCTTGCAAAATGCCATACACGAAATTCAGGATGACCTGATGAAGCAAATCGATTTTTTCCAGGAAACAGGAAGACCCCTTGAAGCCAAGAGGTTAAAGGAAAGAACGGAGTTCGATTTGGAGATGATCCGCGAACTTGGCTATTGTAGCGGAATTGAGAATTATTCAAGATATCTGGATGGAAGGTCTGCCGGTACAAGACCGTTTTGCTTGCTTGATTATTTTCCGAACGATTACTTAATGCTTGTGGATGAAAGTCACGTGACCATTCCTCAGGTACATGCCATGTATGGCGGAGATAGGTCAAGGAAAGAAAATTTGGTTGAATATGGATTTCGGCTTCCTGCAGCCATGGACAACAGGCCACTGAAATTCGAAGAATTCGAGGTGATACAAAATCAGGTGATTTACCTTAGCGCAACACCTGCAGATTATGAATTACAGCATACTGAAGGAGTTTTTGTAGAACAGGTAATACGACCCACCGGTTTACTCGATCCAGAAATAGAGGTCAGACCCAGCTCAAATCAGATAGATGATCTAATCGAAGAAATTCAGCAACGTATCGAGGTTGATGAAAGGATACTTGTCACAACCCTTACCAAAAGAATGGCAGAAGAGCTCACAAAATATCTCTCCAGAATACAAATTCGATGCAGGTATATCCATTCTGATGTGGATACTTTAGAAAGAATAGAAATCATGACCGATCTTCGAAAGGGAATCTTTGATGTTCTGATAGGAGTTAATTTGTTAAGAGAAGGACTAGACCTCCCTGAAGTATCCTTAGTGACCATTCTAGATGCTGACAAGGAAGGATTTTTAAGAAGTCATCGTTCGCTGACACAAACAGTGGGTCGCGCTGCTCGAAACGTCAATGGAAAGGCTATTATGTATGCGGATAAAATCACCAAAAGTATGCAACTAACCATTGATGAAACCAAGCGAAGACGCGAAAAGCAAACCGCGTATAATAAGAAGCATAATTTATCTCCAAAGCAGATTAAAAAGAATATTGATGACTCACTGACCAAAAATCAACTGGCGACCTACCAGTATGATGGAGCCAATACTAAAGCTTCTGAACACGACCTTCAATACCTGAACAAGACCGAAATAGAAAAGCGGATCAGAGAAAAACGTAAGGGCATGGAGGCTGCAGCAAAAGCGCTTGATTTTCTGATTGCAGCCCAATTGAGGGATGACATCAAGGAATTACAGAAACATTTACATTAGATTTTATGACTAGTTTCCTTTCTTGAAATCTTCAAGAAATTTTGCCAGACCAATATCCGTTAAGGGGTGCTTAAGTAAGCCCGTTATAGCGCTAAGAGGTCCTGTCATAACGTCGGCACCTATTTTGGCACAATCAATAATATGCATGGTGTGACGAATAGATGCGGCAAGGATTTCGGTAGTATACCCATAATTATCAAAAATCAATCTGATCTCAGAAATCAAGCCCAATCCATCTGTTGAAACATCATCAAGTCTTCCGATAAAAGGCGAAACATAAGTAGCTCCCGCTTTAGCAGCCAACAAAGCCTGACCTGCTGAAAACACCAAAGTTACATTAGTTTTGATTCCTTTGTCAGAAAAGTATTTACAGGCTTTGATACCATCGGCAATCATCGGCAATTTTACTACAATTTGTGGATTCAGAGCAGCAAGCGCTTCTCCTTCTCGTACCATACCTTCAAAATCAGTAGCAATAACTTCTGCACTCACATCTCCATCTACTACATTGCAAATGGCTTTATAATGATTGATTATATTATCGGCTCCAGTAATACCTTCCTTGGCCATAAGCGATGGGTTCGTTGTAACACCATCAAGAATGCCAAGTGCCTGTGCTTCTTTGATCTGATCTAAATTCGCTGTGTCAATAAAAAATTTCATGCTGTTCTTTTTAATTTTTGTAAATATAATTTATTAAACTAGAATCTGGTCAGATTATTTTATGAAGCATCAAATTTCATTAATTTTTGAAACGTTTTTTAAGACAATACTCAGACATATTAGTCGGTTAACTTACAAATTGAAATTTTTATAGCTTTGGTTTCATTTAATTACTCAATAAAATTCACTTTATGTTCTGGATCAAACATCTCACTTATAAAGATGCCGGCCCTTTATTAAAAAAAATCTATGATCGTGTAGGTGGGCCTCAAAAACAAATTGACAATATTTTAATGGCACATAGTCTCAGACCCCATACCTTGACCGGACATATGGCTTTGTACAAAAATGTGATCCACAACACAAATAACACCTTGCCC
>CAZPHF010000049.1:17731-20473 GCA_964586115.1 uncultured Flavobacteriaceae bacterium
ATGCTGACGCTACATCCGAAAAAACTGAGCCAACATGATATAGATTATCTGCGAGAGGCGACTTTTTCTGATGGAGAGATCTTGGAAATCAATCAGGTGGTAAGCTATTTCAATTATGCAAACCGAACGGTTTTGGGGCTTGGGGTGCATACTAAGGGAGATATTCTTGGGCTTTCTCCCAATAATAATGAAGATCCTGACAACTGGGTACACCAATAAATTTGGTCAAAACTTAATTTATTTTCAGTTGAGCATCTTTTAGAAAATTCGTAACTTAGAATGTATTTTAAAAAGCACTGAATATGGGAACGATTAGACTTGGAGATGTGGCTCCTAATTTTACAGCAAAAACCACAGAAGGCGACATTAATTTTCACGAATGGCTCGGAGACAGTTGGGGGGTTTTATTCTCTCATCCAGCTGATTACACCCCTGTTTGCACTACAGAATTGGGTACTGTGGCTAAATACAAATCAGAATTTGATAAGCGAAATGTAAAGGTATTAGCTTTAAGTGTTGATGGTCTTGAATCTCATCATGACTGGATCAAAGATGTTAACGAGACCCAGCATACCACCGTAAATTTCCCTATCATCGCAGATGAAGACAGAAAGGTTTCAGAATTGTATGACATGATCCATCCAAATGCCAGCGCCAAATTTACAGTACGATCAGTTTTTGTAATTGGAGCGGATAAAACAATTAAATTGATCATTACTTATCCTGCTTCAACAGGAAGAAACTTTGATGAATTACTTCGTGTTATTGATTCACTTCAATTAACCGCTTATGAAAAAGTAGCAACGCCTGCAAATTGGCAAAACGGTGATGATTGCGTTATTATTCCTTCAGTAACGAATGAGGAAATTCCAAAATTATTTCCAAAGGGATTTACTGAAATTAAACCGTATCTCAGAATAACACCCCAACCCAATTTAAATTAGTAAAAAAGGGCCTTTAAAAGGGCCTTTTTTTATGTCATATGAGTTTGAATAAACTCGACTAGTGCCTATACGATGCAAAATTTATATCTTGCTTTTATATTTTACACACGATTTGATCCTGTTGGCGATTCAAGACAAACATACTGATTCAAATTAACGATTATGAACAAAAAAGAAATCGATATTCATGGCTTTCGCCATACGCTATACCAACATCAAACTGTTTCTAAGGATGATATGATTGCAAAAAGTGAGGCCTTTTATCAATGGTTAAATCAACGCAGATCAATCCGTGAATTCAGCGATCAGAATGTTCCAAAAGTTGTGATAGAAAACATCATTAAATCTGCGTCCACGGCTCCTTCAGGCGCCCATAAACAACCCTGGACTTTTTGTGCCATTTCTAATAAGGATCTTAAACATCAGATACGTATTGCGGCTGAAGCTGAAGAAAAAGAAACCTATAATAATCGAATGGGCGAACGCTGGAAAAATGATCTGGCTGCCATGGCTACCGATATGCATAAACCTTTTTTGGAAATCGCGCCATGGATGATCATAGCCTGTAAACGGGCCTATGAATATGAAGAAGACGGGACAAAACACAATAATTACTACGTGAATGAATCTGTGGGCCTTGCCTGCGGGATGTTAATTACAGCTATTCACAATGCCGGCCTTGTTACGTTAACACATACACCAAGTCCGATGAAATTCCTTACCAAAATTTTAAAAAGACCGGATAATGAAAGAGCTTTTTTACTACTTCCGGTTGGATACCCAAAAGAACCTGTTTATGTACCTGATTTGAAAAGAAAAGAGTTGGATGAGGTCGCCGTATTTTACGAATAGTTCAGCTTACATCCCATAATGTTTCATGATCAATTTCTCGTATAACCGATCCGGTAAAATACGTTTCAAAACAATCGAGAATTTCTGTATTAACTCACCCACTTTATAATGTAATTTTGGATTGGGATCATTGATGATACGAAAGATCTGCTGAGCGATAAGGATAGGGTCTTTACCTAAATCAACATGCTGGTCCATCAAATCGAGGTTTTTTTTATAAATCGGTGCATACGGAGAATCCTGGTGTACTGGTGTATGATATCTTCCCGATGCAATATTCGTGGCAAAATCTCCAGGAGCGACGTTGGTTACCTTAATATTGAATTGTTTAACCTCCATACTCAATGTTTCAGTCAGGATCTCGAGAGCACCTTTGGTCGTTGAATAAATACCTCTGAAAGGCAGTCCCATATAGCCTCCGATAGAAGTTACATTAATGATCAGGCCTTTTTTTTGCTTCCTCATGTGAGGTATAACCGTTTTCATTACCTCTATGGCGCCAAAAAAATTAGTCTCAAAAGCCCTTCTCATCTCGTCCGTCGGCGTTTCCTCGATAGGTCCGGTTATCCCCATACCGGCATTATTTATCAAGACATCAAGCCTACCCTCCTTTTCAATGATACTATTTACTGCCTTCTCAATACTGATTATATCTAACACATCGAGCTGTATCAACTCAAACATCTCATGATCTCCTTTAGGGTGGCGACTTGTCCCATATACTTTACAACCTTTATCAGCCAGAAAATTCGCCGTAACGGCTCCAATACCGGAAGAAGCACCTGTGATCAATATAACCTTACTCATAGCTACAAAGATGCTATAAAAAATTGATAATTGAGAAGTTTAAAACAGGATTCTAAAAAGAGAAATATTTCAAAAAAAGAAAAGAAAAATGGCAAGCTACCTGCATCACACCGCTACGACCTAATACCTTTGCTGCGTT
>CAZPHF010000050.1:0-20427 GCA_964586115.1 uncultured Flavobacteriaceae bacterium
GGAAGCTCGCTTTCTTTTTGGAGTGAAGCGAAGCGATTTTTATTTTTGGTTTTCAAGCGTAGCTTGAAGGGAACATTGGCGCTAGCCAATGAATCCCAACAAAAATAAGTTCGTTGTTCATATCTTGTATGGAAGCTCGCTTTCTTTTTGGAGTGAAGCGAAGCGATTTTTATTTTTGGTTTTCACAGTTTACCTACCGAAGGTTGGCGTAGCTTGAAAAGGAATGTTGCTTTAGCATTAAATCCCACCCAAAGTACAAGGTAATAAGCTTAATAGCTTGATAAAAGATCTGTTAAACTTTATTATTTTTCTTACAATCCAAACGATAAGAAAATGATTTGATCCGCCTAACAATCATTTAAAAAGCGGTTTAAAAATAATATTTAGAATACAAAAGTTATGGTTCTTGATTTCGATTTTTAATAATGTTAGCTATTGGGGTTTGTTATATTATGTTAAAGTTTTCGTAAATACAATAGATTTGTCTAACAATATACATACATTTGTTAAACAAAACCAAATTAATAGTCTATATGAACCAGTTATTTTTCAAAAGAAGCATCGTTTTTTTTACAATGTTAGTGCCAATTTTATTGGCAGCCCAAGATTTTCAGGGTAAGGCTTATTATTTTTCAAAGTCCACAATGGAGCTGGGTAACTTCGGGGCTACAATGAGCGAGGCTCAGAAAAAGCAAATTCAAGAACGCTTAAAAAACAGATTAGAGAAAACTTATATTTTGACTTTTAACAAGGAAGAATCTGTTTTTAAAGAAGATGAAAAAATTGATGCCATCTCGGGAGCAACAGATACTTGGGGGAAAAATTTTACTCCAGGTGAACAGTATAAAAATGTCAAATCAAAAACCTTATTGCAAAAGCAAGAATTTTATGGCAAACAATTCTTAATAAAGGATGATTTACTTTCTTTAGATTGGCAAATTAGCACTGAATCAAAACAGATAGGTAAATACTTGTGTTTTAAAGCTACTGCTTCTATGCCTACTTATGAACTTTCTTGGTATGACTTTTCTTGGGATCGTCTAAGAACTAACGATAGTGCGAATGAAACAGATTCTATAAACGGAGTAGCAAAAGAGGAGGAAGTTAAAATGACTGAAATTGTAGCATGGTATTCACCACAAATTCCCTTGAGTCAAGGTCCATTGGAATATTGGGGACTTCCTGGATTAATTCTAGAAGTGAATGCAAATAATACGACTATTCTATGTTCAAAAATTATTATGAACCCTGGAGAGAAATCCAAAATTGAAGCTCCTGATAAAGGTAAAATAGTTGATAAAGAAGAATACCAAGAAATTATTGTGGGAAAAATGCAAGAAATGAGAGATAACCGCGGTAGACCAAGTGGTAGAAGAAATTAATTTTAAAATAGTTTCTTAATTCAACCAATCCATTACCAATAACTGATGAAAAAAATAGTTTTTGTTGTGCTACTTTGCTCTATAAATTTGACTTTTTCCCAAATCAAGTTTGAAGGAGTAGTAAAAGACAGCTTAGGAACTCCTCTGGAATTGGCAAATGTTATTGTCATGAAGCAAGAAACGGGTGATTTAGAATCATACGCCATTACCGATGAAAAAGGTTATTTTTCGTTTGAGTTAGGTGAGAATAGGGCATATAAATTTCAAGTTAGTTATTTAGGAATGGAAAGCTTGGAAGAAATGGTAATGACTGCAGTATCAGATGTAACAAGAGATTTTATACTCAAACCGGATATTGCTTTAGATGAGATTGAATTAACTTATGAAATACCCGTTATTGTAAAAGGTGATACCATCGTTTATAATGCTGATTCGTTTAAAGATGGTACCGAAAGGAAATTGGAAGACGTGTTAGAAAATCTTCCAGGAGTTGAAATTAATGAAGATGGACAGATTGAAGTAGAAGGTAAGGTAGTGAACAAGTTGATGGTTAATGGAAAAGATTTTTTTGATGGAGATACTAAAATTGCAACTAAAAATATTCCTTCAAATGCGGTAGATAAAATACAAGTCCTACGGAATTACTCTGAAGTAGGACAATTACGAAGTGTGACTAATAATAGTGATAATTTTGCCTTAAATATTAAACTTAAAGAAGGGAAAGAAAATTTTTGGTTTGGTAATATTGATGCTGGTGGTGGCTTTTCAAGTGCCGACAAAGGGCTCTATTTACTGCAGCCTAAACTCTTTTACTATACCCCTACATTCACATTCAACTTTATTGGTGATTTGAACAACATTGGTGAAGTAGTGTTAACCCCAAGAGACCTTCGAAATTTTGGAGGAGGATTTAGAGCTCCAAGCAGAAGCAGCGGTACAGATTTAGATCTAGGAAACAATGATCTTGGATTTTTAACCAGTCAAGATGATGCTTTAGCTGTTGAAAATATACTTGGTGCTTCAAATTTTAGTTGGTCGCCAAATAGCGATTTAGATATTAGTGGATTTGTGATCTTTAACAGCAGTCTCATTGACTCAAAGGAAAGAACTATTAGGCAATATACAGATTCAGATTTAGGTATTCCGAATGAGGTAACCGAGCAAACAAGTCAAGAGCGGTCCAATCAGGGTTTGATAAAATTGAGTGCTTCATATAAACCAAATGTGAGCAACCAAATAGACTATGACATTTTAAGTCGAGTTTCTAAAGATTCGCAAGTTCAGAATTTACTATCCTCAGTTTTAGGTAATACAGATCAGTTAAATGAAACAACACCATACAGCATTAATCAAAACATAAATTATTATTATACGCTAGATGAAAATAATATTTTTGCTTTTGAGGCACAGCATTTATTTAGAGATGAAGATCCTTTTTATAATGCAATAATAGAGGATAAAGATAATTATGAAGCTACTGCAGATGATTTAGGTTTAGATAAAAATCAACTGAACTATAATATTGCTCAAGATAGACGTATAAAATCAAGCCAGCTTGATGCCAAACTTGATTATTATTATATTATTAATCCAAAAAGCAATCTTAATTTTACTTTAGGGACTATTTTAAGCAATCAAAAATTTAATTCTAATTTATTTCAATTTTTAGATGATGGTTCAGAGTTTTCGCCAACGCCTACATTTAATGATGGCCTTGCGACCAACGACATTGAGTATAATTTTAAGGATGTCTACTTAGGAGCTCATTATCGTCTTAGAGCAGGGAAATTTACAATTACACCAGGTTTGTCGGTACATTCATATGGAAACAACAATACTCAGTTTGGTCAGGAGTTTAAAGAAGATTTTTTCAGGATAATGCCTGATTTTGAAACAAGAATTCAATTTAAAAATAGTGAAAGCCTAACCTTTAGGTATGATATGCGCAATCAATTTACCGATGTTACTAAGCTGGCACAAGGATTGGTTTTAAATAATTTTAGCAGTATTCAATTTGGTGAGCCGGAATTGCAAAATGCTTTATCACACAACTTAAGTTTACTTTATTCGAGTTTCAATTTGTTCAATTATACAAATGTCTTTGGACGTGTGGCTTATTCTAAAAATATAGATCAAATTAGAAATATCACTTTTTTCGAAAATGTAATTACCACAAGTACTTTTTTCAATTCTAATTTTGCTGACGAAACCGCTACTGCATTCGGTCGTGTTCAGCGTACTTTTGGAAAGTTAGTAGCAACATTTAATTTAAATTTTAATTACAGTAAAATAAACCAATTCATTGATGCCAGAAGATCGGTAAATACAGGATTTACACAAAGCTATACCCCAGGACTGCGTACAAATTTCAAAAAAGCACCAAATGTAAGCCTCAAATATAGGTATACGGTCTCTACAAATAAGCAAGGGCCAAACGAAACAACGTTTTATACGAGCGCCCCTTCAATAGATTTTGATGCTTATATTTGGAAATCCGTTACCTTAAGATCAGATTATACTTATACCCGTCAAACGTTGGAAGGTGGTAATACTGGTTCTTTTCAAACTTGGAATGCATCATTATCTTACAGAAAAGATAGGGATGCTAAATGGGAATATGAATTTGTAGCGACAAACTTATTGGATATTGACTCAAGGCTTAGCAATACCGCTACCAATCTTTTTGTTTCGGAATCTCGAGTTTTTATACAACCGCGATTGATCACATTTAGATTGCGATATCAAATTTAAAAAGGAAGTCAACTAAAAACCAGGTTATTTTTTCCACCTTCTGTCCATAATTCGTATGACAGACTACTAGATTTCCCTTTTTTTAGTCCCATAAAACGTTCCAGATACAAGACAATTAAAATGTGAAAAATTTAGCAATTTTAAAAAAAGGGTAGTAATTTTAAGATTAAATTACTAATAATGCTTTTCGCAAGGGATAAATTACAAGAAATCGCTGTTGCACTAGACTCCGTAATTGCTAAAATTTCTGAATTTGAACAGAAGTACAAATCTCAACTAAATAATGTACATCCAAATTACTCCCAAAGCGCGAAAAATTTAGTCCATTATTTAGCAATGCGTTCATTTAACATTAATATTCTTCAAGAAAAACTAGAGGAAATAGGATTGCCTATTGCACTGGAATCTCAAAATAATATTTTATATGGCTTACTGAATATCAGATCAATTATTAACAGTTTGCTGAATAATGACTTATTTGATGAAGAACTAAAATATCTAAATAATAAGGAGGTTAAAAAAATTCAGAAACAAAATTTCAAGGCACTCTTTGGAAAAATAAAAAATAAAAGAAAAACGGCTATTATGGTCACCCAACCTTTAGATGCCGCAAGGGACAAACAATTTACGAAATCGCTTTTAAAACAAGGTATGGACTGCGCCAGAATTAACTGTGCGCATGATGATGATATTATTTGGAAACAAATAATTGATAACATTAGAGCACATAAAAAGGGCTGTAAAATCATGATGGATTTAGGCGGCCCAAAAATCAGAACAGGTAAAATGAAACCTGGGCCTAAAGTCATTCACATAAAGCCAATTAAAAACACATTAGGTCAGGTAATGGAACCGGCTAAGATTTGGTTGGCTCCATACGGCATCATGCCTCCTATCGGGAAAGAAGCGGATGTTATTATTCCGGTAAATAAAAAATGGCTTCGAAAAACAAAAAAAGATTCGTGTATTATTTTTAAAGATTTACGCGACAAAAAGCGCAAAATTTATATAGATGAAAAAGAAGCTAAAGGGCTTTGGGGCTCATGTAGTAAGTCGGCTTTTGTAACTACCGGAACTTTATTAAATGTATATTTAGAAAAGAAATCGACTTCTGAAATACATACTGTTCATGAATTGTTACCCTTAGAAGAAGTCATCTTTTTATTTGAAGGTGATTTGTTGAGATTAGATAAAAAAGCGATTCCAGGTGAGCCTGCAGTTGTTGATGGTGAAGGTAATATAAAAGAATTAGCCCATATTTCTTGTACTTTGCCAGAGATTTTTGACAATGTCAAATCCGAAGAACAGATTTATTTTAATGATGGAAAAATTGAAGGGATTGTAAAAGAAACCCATGCAGATCATTTAATTATTGAAATTACCAATGCCAAAAAAAAAGGAGGGAAATTGAAAGCCGATAAAGGCATAAATTTACCAAATAGTGATTTAGGCGCAAGTGGGTTGACCAAAAAAGATAAAACGGATTTAAAATTTGTTGCGCAGCATGCCGATGTAGTAAATTTTTCTTTTGTTAACAACAAACAAGATGTTGAGGATTTGCTCAATGAGTTGAAAAGATTAAAAGCGAAAATAGGGATCATTTTAAAAATTGAAACTAAAGAAGCCTATAGAAATTTACCCGGGATATTGTTAAAAGCAATGGAAAATTATCCTATTGGTGTTATGATTGCGAGAGGAGATTTAGCCATAGAAACCGGTTGGAAGAATTTTGCTATTATCCAAGAAGAAATATTACAACTTTGCGACGCTGCTCATGTACCAGATATATGGGCGACGCAAGTTTTAGAGAATTTGGCGAAAAAAGGAATACCTACAAGAGCGGAGATTACGGATGCCGCAATGGCTCAGCGTGCAGACTGTGTAATGCTAAATAAAGGTCCGTATATAGAGAAAACGGTTAGGATGCTTGATAAAGTACTTCGTAGGATGCAACGAATTCAGAAGAAAAAAGTAACGATATTACCTAAACTGGAGTTTAGCGAAAATCTTTAGTTAAACTCTACACCCATAAAATACCTTCAATTATTTGGATGTAAAACATGTGGAGAAAGACTTATTCAAATATGTTTCATTAAATGGTTCATTGATTCTACCATCGATCTTTAACCCAATTTTTCTCTTCTTCTACACTCAAGAAGGTCCAGGCCACAATTCTACTTGTTTTATTTCCCTGACCCATTGGTATGGTTTTATACTCTTCAGCCATAATCTCATCCAGTTCCCGGTATATATATTTGAGATTGGATTGTTTGGAAACTATCGTAGAAAACCAACAACAAGATTTTCCAAAACGTTTACTTTGCCTGATCATGTTCAATATAAATCGTTTTTCGCCTCCTTCTGTCCATAATTCTCCTTCTTTTCCTCCAAAATTCAATTCAGGCTTTGTGATTTTTTGGTTCTTTAGATTGCTCAGTTTTCGAAGCGTACCTGCTTGAGATTCTTCTAATGAAGCGTGAAATGGAGGGTTACAAATCGATACATCTATCTTTTCATCCTCTTTTAGAATTCCAGAAAAAATAGCTGAGGCTTTGGTTTGCAGACGACATTCGATCTTACCTATTAGACTCGTATTTGATTCAATTATTTTGTTTACTGAGGCAATGGCAACCGGGTCAATATCAGTACCTATAAACGACCAACCATATTCGCTGTGGCCGATGACGGGATAAACACAATTTGCGCCAACCCCTATATCAAGACAATTTATTTTGCTCCCAGTTGGTATTTTACCAGCGTTACTGCTGCCTAGTACATCTGCCATATGATGTATATAATCTGCTCTTCCCGGAATGGGCGGGCAGAGGTAACCTTTAGGAATATCCCAAAAACTCAGGCCATAATAATGCATAAGCAAAGCCTTATTAAGCATCTTCACAGCTTCGGCATTAAAAAAATCAATGGTTTCATCTCCATATTTATTCTCAGTAACGTATTGAGCTAATTCAGGGCAACTGTTGATGAGCAATTTAAAATCATAGCGTTCACGGTGTTTATTTCGTGTGTGCAATCTTTCTTTTTTTGCAGGATGTTCTTTCTTTTTTTCAGACATGGAAGTGAAACACTGGTTTAGTGGTCTAAGATATGACAATCTACTCGAACGAGGCTAAGAGAAATTTCTGAACGCAATGCTATTCCTAAAGATAAAACCCGATATAGAATACGTTTTTGCCGCTACTTCAATATAAAATGAAGCCATGCTTTTAAAAAAAGTAATGACCTTCAAAATTATAGGTATATTCTTTGGAATAGTGGCCCTCTGTATTCTGATTTCAGGATACCTGTTCAATATGATATTTTAACACTGAGATAATGATTATTTAAGATCAAATTTCAGCAGATAGCTATCGGCTGTCATATATAATACGGTTTCATTTGAATTGAATGCAACATTTGATGTTGCCTGGCCCGTTCTAATGGTCCCTAAATGCTTTCCGGCAGGATTAAAGACAAATACACCGCCCGGTCCTGTAGCGAACAAATAACCTTCCTTATTCACTTTTAGTCCATCGGGAAGCCCCTTTTCATTTTTGACAAGAGAAGTTACATCAAAGAATTTCTTTTTAGAAACCATATTACCCATCTCATCCATGTTATATGCCATCCAAATGGCGTTTTCAGGATCTGAATTCGCCACATACAATACTTTTTCATCTGGTGAAAAGGCTATGCCATTCGGTCTGCTTAGGGTACTATCAATTAACATAAGATCCCCTGAAATGTTCAGTTTGTATACGCCTTGATAATTCAATTCCTTTTGAGCATCTTCCATCTGTTTAGGTAAACCATAGGGAGGATCCGTAAAATATAAATTATGACTCGAGTCAAAAACAGCATCATTAGGGCTATTAAGCCTGTTTCCCTCAAAAGCCTCTGCTACAGCAGAGAAAACAGGTGTGGGCTGGTCGAGACTGCTGTTCATTCGTGCTACCTGCCTATTACCGTGCTGGCATAAGATTAGATGACCTTCAGGATCCAGCAATAACCCATTTGCTCCTGGTTCTGAACCCTCAAAATTTTCACCCGTAAATCCTGATGGTTTAAGATATTCTTTTGTTCCATTTTGGCTATCCCAGCTATATACCGTATTTCGGGGTATGTCAGAGAAGAGAAGGATTTGTTGGTCTTCCAGCCAAAGAGGGCCTTCTGTCCAGTCGTGTCCTTCAGACAGTATTTCCAATTTGTTTTCAAGGTTAACTACCAATTTTAACTCCTCATCTAGCACTTCAACAGATCCCACTTCAAGATAGTTTATCACAGTAAGGGTCTCTTTAGTTTTTTCTTTACAACTCAATAGTAATAGTCCTACTAGAACTAGCGTAATTACATTTTTCATTTTGTTTCGTTTTTATTCCAAATATATGTTTTGACACCACCTACTTCTATACGATCTGAAAATTTTGTTTGATCCTGCATCACATTGAAGCTGAGGGTTTGTTTCGAATTATTCATTAGAATTAAAATAACCTTGTTTTGAGGTGTCAAATAAGAGACATTGGGAATTTCTTCAGAAAAACTTGATTGAATTCGTTTTGATCCTTTAACAACAAAAGGCGCAGCATGTGCCATGACATAGTATCCGGCATTTCTACGTATCTCATCTCCATCAATACTGATGGCTCCAAGACATTGAGTACATCCACCGGGGGTATGTGGCGTCAGTTCCGGATTTGAACTAAGGTTCCATTCGATTATAGCAGAAGCCCAGTTTCTGCTTCCTCCGATCAGTATTTCTCTCATATGCCATAAAAGGTCTTCGTCAAATTCGCCTTCTGAGCTATACCACTGTTCCGTAAAATAGATGTCTTTCTCAGGAAAGGCAAGATGTACTTTTGATAGATTTTCGATGTCACCTCCATATAAATGAAAAGCGGAACCATTAATATAGGGATTAGCTTCCTGGTCGGATAAAACTTCAATTGGGTATTCAGGTTTATCAGCATTATGGTCATATACGATGATCTTAGTCTCAATTCCTTTTTCTTTAAAAAGTGGTCCAAGGCTTTTTTTGACAAAATTTGCCTGTTCTATAGGTGTCATATGCATACTGGGGTTATTACCAGGATGTAAAGGTTCATTTTGAAGCGTGATGGCGTCTATATAGATACCTTCTACTTTCATAGCCTGAATGTATTTCACAAAATACAAAGCATAGCTATCATAAAAAGCTGGATCCAGTTCTCCGCCAATAGTCGCCCCATTTGTTTTCATCCATGTTGGAGGTGACCAGGGAGAAGCCATTAAGGTGAGTTCAGGGTTTATTTTCAAGATCTCTTTCAGTAGAGGAATAAGGTATTTTTTATCCGGATCAATGGAAAACTTTTCCTGGTCCATGTCTTTTTCACCTTTTGGAAGATCATTATAGGAAAAAGCTTGTGCATCCAGATCCGAAGCACCAAGACTGATCCGTAAATAACTCAATCCAATCTCACCTTTATTTTTGCCAAACAATTCCTTTATAAGTTTTAGTTTGGCTGTCTCATCCATCCTCATGATATGTTCTGCGCTTCCACCGGTGAGCGCAAAACCGAATCCCTGCATGGATTGGTAGCTTTTGGAGAGATCTATCTTGATAATGTGTTCCACATTTGTTGAATCCTGTTCAAGAAATATCTTTTGGTGCTCAAAAAGTATGGACCCATCTGCGTTTGTATGGTATATATCAACAGTTTTTTGAGGGCTCATCGAATCCTTCGATTGAATTGTATTTGGGCGGTCTTTTTTACACTGAATGACCAGTGATAAAACAATGAATGCCATGAAAATTATGGTTGGTTTGAGTCGAAGTCTCATTTATGAGATAATTTATTGATGAATTTGTTCCTGCGATCACTACTCATTTTGGATGTCTGCACTGCACTTTGTCTTAAGTTCTAAAGAAAATCCATGATGTGCTCAATGGTTTCAGCTTCAAAGAATTTAGGATCGTCGATTTTGATATCTACTTTTTCATAGGCCCAGGTGGTATGATAAGGCACATGTATTGCAAATCCGCCTAATTCCAAAACAGGAATGACATCCGATTTCACTGAATTTCCTATCATTAAAAAATGCTCGGGTTTACAATCCAGGTGCTTCAATAATTTGGCATAGTCAGAGACTTTTTTATCACTCATGATCTCAATATGATGAAAGTGTTTTTCCAAGCCTGATTTAACCAGTTTGCGTTCCTGGTCAAGTAAATCACCTTTGGTAGTCATTACTAATTTGTACCGTCCGTTTAACGCTGTGAGCACCTCCTGAACACCATCAAGAATTTCAACAGGTTTATTCAATAATTCTCTGCCCAATGCAACTGCCTTGTTCACTAATTTTATATCAGCTGTATCGTTGGTAACCCTCCCTATTGTCTCGACCATACTTAACATAAAACTCTTTACTCCATAGCCGTATAAGGCAAGGTTATCCATTTCGGTCTTAAACAATTCTTTTTGAACACTGTGATGAGGTAAAAAATCTTCCAACAGGTTGCTGAATTTTTCTTCAGCTTCCCTG
Source organism: uncultured Flavobacteriaceae bacterium (assembly GCA_964586115.1). Classification (GTDB taxonomy): domain Bacteria; phylum Bacteroidota; class Bacteroidia; order Flavobacteriales; family Flavobacteriaceae; genus Lutimonas. The sequence continues at coordinate 10,650 of CAZPHF010000050.1, forward strand.
AAATAAGGTTCGTTGACCCACAAGGTGTCGTCTGCGTCAAAGGAGATTACTTTAATATTTTTCATATGTTTCAGATCTCAATATTTTTTCTCAAAAGTTTCCCAAATCAGAAGATCAAATTTTCAATATGCACCTCTGATAAATCGCTCAATATCATCCGCATAAAATGTATTCAATTCTCTATGCAAGTCATTTGTCAAAGTAGGAAGAGCAGAGGCGAGCGCATTAGACCGCACCTGTTCAATTCTACTGGCCCCGGGAATTACGCAACTGACAGCCTCATGATCAAGAATCCAACGAAGTGCGAATTGGGCCATATTTATTCCTTTCGGAACAAATGATTTCTTCAGCTTATCAGTTATTTCAATTCCCTTTTCAAAGGGTAACCCTGCAAAGGTCTCACCCACATTAAAGGCTTCACCATTTCGATTGTAATTTCTGTGATCATTCGAAGAAAATGTAGTAGATGCATTGTAGGCTCCTGATAATAAACCACTGGCCAAGGGCAGCCTCACGATGATGCCAACCCCTTTCTTAAGTGCAATTGGTAATAATTCTTTGATCAAACGTTGTCTGTAAATATTAAAAATCACTTGAAGTGATAAAAGATCGTCCTGTTCCATACAAATCAAAGCCTGTTCAACAGTTTCCACACTGGCTCCAAAATTTTTAATAAGCCCTTGATCCTTTAGCTTTCTCAGCCATATAAAGATTGTTCCCTCTGTTAAAATTTGCTCAGGAACACAATGGAGCTGGAGAAGATCGAGTGAACTGACACCGAGTCGATCCAGAGAGCCTTCAATCGATTTAAACAATGCTTTTTCTGAATAGTTGTCGGGATAGATACCATTACCCCGTCCAAATTTGGTAATCACCTTTAGAGGCTTCTTCTCTGTTTTTAAAAATGTACCAATTAAGGATTCGCTTTTCCCCTGGCCATAAACATCCGCTGTGTCAAAAAGTGTGATTCCTTGTGATACCGCTTCCTTAAGAATCTGTAAACCTACTTCCTCAGAGATTGGATTGCCCCAGTCTGCCCCAAGTTGCCAACATCCCAGCCCAATCTCAGATATTTCGGGTCCATTTTTACCTAACCTTCTATAATTCATCTATTAGTGGTTTTACTATCAAATATAAGCAATAGTTTAATGCTTTTTTCTTGTTTGGCCAGAAAGAACATATGTAAAATAAACCTGTATTTATTTGAAATAGGATATGCTACTCTCCCTTTCTAAGGTCTTTGACAGTTTTGAATTCAAGGTTAAAATAAAGAAATTTATGATGTGCCGTTTCACCTACCGGACTCTGCGCTTCCATCCCTATTTTAACTGTTTCAGCCATAGGCATGGCAGCCAATCGACACATATTGTATGTTGCACCATCTAAGGACCAGTGCAGTGCATATAAATTGTCTTTTCTGATTATTTTTAACCATAGTTGATCAACATCATTTAAAATCGCTCCGTTGGCATCATCTGATACCCCCCGGGTTACGACGCTTACAACACTTTTACCCGTGGCATCAGAATTTTCAAATGCGAATTTGATCCAATGAGACTTATCGATAATCACCATCAATGCACAAGCGTTCCATTGGTCCTTAAAATCAGGCTGAACCAATGCCGTTGCAATAAAATCTCCTTTAATTTCCTTGAATAGAAATGGAGCAGTAGCTGTAGCCTTTTTATTTTCAGGATCAATAAAAAAATCTGTATTACTATCCACTTCCAAAAGCAATTCACCATTTAAAACTTCATGATTTTTTGGTTGATTGAGCCATTTGAATCCTCTTTTTTCTCCAGCTTCCATTTCCAACAATTGATTTGTTACATCGGTAGAGATTATATGCTGACTCAATATTTCATTCTGCAAAGTCGAAATAAAAAATAAACAGGTTAAAGCAAGATTGAATTTTACTTTTTTCATTAGGAATGATTTAATGCAAGCTGATGACCTTAGTGATTTGCCATTGTTCCTCCTCATACTTCCACATGATAATAAATTTACTGGGATTGGATATAGCATCAGGCTCCTGATTATTAAAAAATTTATGATAACCGATTTCTACGGCTCCGTAATTATGAATTGGATAGACTTCAATACTTCCCTTTATTAAGGTTCTTGTTACTTTACCACAGATATTATTTTTTATAGCTTCCAGTATTTCCGACTTAGAAGTACTCAAGCCGCCCTTGTCATGAAAAAACTCAATGTTGTCTGCATAGAGCTCTTTTTGTTTTTCCATGTTACAGTTGTTGTAGGCATCAAAAAAAATACTATCCATAGTCGATATGGTTTTGTGCAGTTCCATATCAACAGGTACATAGGCTTTGACAGACTCCTGACTGTTTACATTTTGGGAATAACAGAGTATAGCAATTACAAAATAAAATATTTTTTTCATGAGTTAGATTTTGATGAAATTGAACTCTTATAGGTCTCACATAAGTGCAATTTGTTACGATTCACCTGCCACCAATCCAGGTAGCTTTCTTCCAAATATATTCCAATGGTCCATGAGAGTGCCTGCTTAACCACCATTTGCAAAAGCGAACTTGAAAAAAATAAATGAAAAAGCCAATCAACAAACTTAGGGTATATCCCGTATAGGGCGCTAAATTTAATCCAATGGGAAAGAATATTAGTGCGCCGATCAACGATTGAGAAATATAATTTGTCAAACTCATTTTACCATAATAAGTTAAGCTCTTAGTTCTTTTTTGAAATGCTTTATTTTGATAGACTAAAATAAAGGAAGCCACTAAAACAAAGGTAAATGCAAGTTTCTGCCACATATCAAAAACCACTCCAACCGTTCTTTTGATCATAGGTTCAGTGGCACTATCATACCATTGTACTTTAAACATATACAAGGGTGCAAAAATAATGGCAGCAATGATCAAGGTTTTGATCCAAAAATTGAGGTTTTCCCGCGAAGAAACAAAAAGTTCTTTTCTTCCAATAAAGAGCCCTAAAAGAAAGAGTCCGGCAGTTTGTAAAAATCTACCTGAACCAATGGCCCAAAATAAACTCGCTTTTTGACCCACCCAGAGGTTAGCTTTTAAAAAAGGCAACCATTCTCCAGTTTTTGCTGTAGCAATTACTTCTCCGTACAAAGGTCCTATGCCAAGATTAGGTAAACTGTATGTGCTATTGACCAAACTCATTATAAAATGGAACCATTCCACAGGTTGTAGAAGCAGAATAATGCTCAGTATCAAGATATTATTATCCTTCCATTGTCTCACCAATACGAGAAATCCCCCTACAAACACAAAGAGAAGTAAGACATCGCCTCCCGGAAAAAAAGCGGCATTTAAGGATGCGAATAAAGAGAGCAGCAATAAGCGCCATATAAAGCGCCAACTAAAATCAAGTCCCTTTTTTTGCTGGTTAGAAAACTGAATATGAAAAGTAAATCCAAAAAGAAGCGCAAAGATGGCATAGGCTTTTCCTGCAAATAATCCGAAGGTAAGGGTAAAGGTACTTTTATCTAAAATAGTTAGCCAAGCTGCTTGATTCTCAACATCAGGATAAACAGGATAAATAAAATGCTCCACACTATGGACCAAAAGAATCGCAATAACAGCAAAACCTCTTAAGGCATCCACTACTTCAATTCTTGAGTTTTTTGAACTAGTCATTTTTTCATGATAATTATAAATTTCTGCAACAAAAAAAGCTTTAGAAAATTTTAGGGATTAATTTACCAGTCTTTTGCATAAACTCCCTGTAAACCTCTCCAAATTCCTGAATTAATATTGCTTCTTCCACCTTGATTCGATAAAGAACGGCAAATACAACAGGAAGGATCCCCAATATTGAAAGTAGACTATTCATGGCAATGGATAGGCCCAAACAAATCAGGAGAAGTCCTGAATAACTAGGATGACGAACATATGTATAGAAGCCATCGGTTTTTAGTTGGTGGTCAGCATGAATAGCTACATCTACTGTAAATTCCTTTTTAAGTTGTAGTATGGAAACCCAGCGAATCACAATCCCCAGAATAAATATAAGCAATCCGATAGTGGCGATTGTTCTATTTGACGAATCCCATTGCTGATAATTTGCCGAAAAGAACCCAAATATCATACTAAAAGCAATGGACACCCAAATATACAGCAAGGATTTTTTGTCGTTTTCTGATTTTTGGGTTTTACTCTTTGAGCGTTTTAAAACCAATAAAAGCATTTCAGAAATAAAGAACAAAACAGAAGCATAAATGATGAGTTGAATATTCATAAATCATTAATTTTAAAATGAATTTCCTGACAAGTTTAATGATAACACAAGGCTGTGCACATCTATACTTATTGTTTTAAACTCAATGGTGTTTCAAGTCTTATAAAAAAACCGAATCCCCTTTTACACGGGGATTCGACTATTTTAATTTGCTTCGTGCAGGCTACTAAAAATCCCTGTAAGTGCCATCCAAAAAAGCATTTGCTTCTTTTTCAGCAAATCTTGCTTTTTCATTGTCCCAGTGGAGCGTTTCATTTGGAAAACGACCTGCAATTACACCCAATAAAATTGTTTCCGTTAATCTTGAGGCGTAGGAGAAAGGCGCACTTGTTTCGGCATCTCCTAAACAGGCATCAACAAATTGGTGATAATGTTTGTTGCTTTCTAAATTATAATCTCCTGTAGGGGGACCTAATGCTTCTTTATCCTTGACTAGCGAGAGGTCCAAGTCTATGTATTTACCATCCACAATATGTTTTGGAAGCTGCATAAAATGAGGTAGAAGCAAGCGACCTTTTTCCCCAATAAACATGGCTCCCTGATCTGGAAGTTTGTCATTGTTTGGTAAATTAAGATCCTCATGAGCTTGCGGGGCCCCGGGACCATCATTCCAAATCCAGGTCAATGTTTCGGCCGTATAATCTGTACCAGGGAATTCGTAGGTAACGACATTGTTTTCAGGAAAACCAAATCCATTAGGAGGCCTGCAGTCGTTTTTAATAGTCCTTGGCACATCTAATTGCAAGGCATTATAGGGTGTGTCAAAAATATGTACGCCCATGTCTCCTAAAGTTCCGCATCCGTAGTCGAGTATTTTTCTGAAGTTACTTGGGTGGTAATACCCTTCTTTATAGGCTCGATCAGGCGCCGTACCCAACCAAAGATTCCAGTCCAGATTGTCTGGAACAGGGTCTGACCCTTGTGGTTCCGGGCCATCATAGCCCCAGTTTTTTGGTGACCAAGCCCTTACTGTTTTCACTTTCCCGATGATACCACTTTGAATAAGGATGGTGGCCAGCTTATAATCGTAAAACGAATGAACCTGAATGCCCATTTGTGTAACAAGTTTCTTCTTTTCAGCCATTTTCCTCATGGCCCTGGCTTCGGTTACATGATGAGTCAGCGGTTTTTGACAATAAACGGGTTTATTCATTTCCATAGCCATCATAGATGCCGGGGCATGTGTGTGATCTGGAGTAGATACAATAACGGCGTCAATATCTTTTTTCATTTCCTTTAACATGATTCTGTAATCGGCATAAATAGTTGCGTCAGGATACATTTTCTTGGCCTCAGCGAGTAATTTAGAATCCACATCACACAACGCTACAACCTCTACTGCCTTATGGGCAGCCGTAGCTTTAAGGTCTGAAACCCCTTGAATACCTAAACCAATATGAGCGGTTCTTAATTTTTTGCTAGTTGACAAGGCCCAAAGTGGGGATGGTAAAAATGCTCCCATTGTTAGGGCTGCTGTACTCTTAAGAAAGTCTCTTTTTTTCATGTGCTGTGATTTTATAGTTTTCTGATCTTGATGTTTCTGAACCAGATACCACTTGCATGGTCCTGAAATCCAATATAGCCTGTTTTAAAGGATCCATAAAGATTGGCATCCTTCCATTTACCTGCATTCTTTCTTTTTTTCCAGTCTTCTGTCCATGGAACAAAAGATACTACTTTTTTACCGTTGAGCCAATGCTCCACTTTTTCTGGAGTAAAAATGATCCGGGTTGAATTCCATTGGCCAGCCGGATGTAATATTTTTTGCGATCCATCAGCAGGGTGCATGGCATAGTCTGAAGCAGTTTTTTGCCAATCCTGTAATTCCTGAATGTTTTCAGTTACTCCCATATCTGTATTGTATTCTGTCAGGTCATGAATTGAGGCATAGTTTTCATCATCAATAAGTTGGTATTCCGGAGAAATGTCTGGAGGGCCGGCATCGGGAATACCTTCTTTTAAATGATAATAGATCCCGCTGTTGCCTCCTTTTGGAATTTTCCATTCAACATAGAGTTCAAAGTTGTCAAATTCTTCCAATCCATAAATGATGTCTATTCCACCCTCATAATCCTGTTCCAAACCAAGCTCAGTGTCAAACGAAAGAACACTGTCTTTGGCCACCCAACCCGGAGGAATTGTTTCACCATTGTAGGCCCGCCATCCATTTGTTGTGGTTCCATCAAAAAGATAGATCCAGTCATTTGTTTCGGTTTGAGCAGCTTCTTTTTGAATGAGCTCTTTTTCCTCTTGTTTGGGGTCATTTTTACAGGCAATAAAAAGTGTGCAAAACACAATAATCGTAAGCAGATATTTCATAAGTATAATTTTCTATGGTAAGGTATTTCGATTCTATTTGTAAATGTACAAATCAAATTGAAAATTATATACTTGCTTGGTTATAATCCTCATCTTCTAGGCTAAACGAAAGCAGAGAAGGGTTGAATGACATATCCGGGGAGTTATAAGTGGATTTCAAATGTAGTTTGTTAAGTATTTTGTTCATTCGGAACATAATAGATTACAAATAAACCGATAAGGTCAATAGAAGCATGGTCACTAAAACCAGGATAATTGCCAAGGGCATGACAAATTTCAACCATTTATCATAGCCAACTTTGACGATGGCAAGGGAGGCTAGTATAAGCCCTGTAGGGTTGATCAAATAGAAAAGACCCATCCCGTATTGGTAACAATTGACGACCACTTCTCTTCCCACATTTACTGTGTCGGCCAGCGGCGACATAATTGGCATGGTCAATACTGCCATTCCTGAAGATGAAGGGATAAAAAAGGATAATCCCCCATAAATAAAGAACATGGCATTTGTAAACAGACCTTTATTCATTCCTTCTGTAATGGAACTCGCATAATAGAGCATGGTATCGCTGATCAGACCGTCGTCCATGAGCACAGAAACACCTCTGGCAATGCCAATAATAAATGCAACACTTAGGAGCTCTCCTGCTCCGCTTGAAAAAGCATGAACAAAGTCAGTCTCTTTCATTTTGCCCACAAAACCAATAAGAATGGCGCCAACCAAAAAGGTCGCGGTCATTTCAACAAACCACCAATTTAAAACAGAAACGCCAACAATCATTACGATAAAACTGAGGGAAAAAATAAAGATGATTACTTTTAATCGCATGGTTAGTTTTACTGAATGATCAAGATCCTTAAAATGGTCGCTTGGGGATTTTAATTTTTCTTCATATATCAATGAGGTACTTGGGTCATTTTTGACACGTTTGGCATAACGAAGGATATATATAATCGTAATAACCAGGCAAGTAAGCAGCATAATAACCCGTCCATTGAGCCCTGTAGTCCAGTTAATACCGGCAGCATCAGAAGCGATAATGACCGAAAAAGGATTGATCGTAGAACACATAGACCCTATGGCTGAACCCAGAAAGATACAGGCCAAGCCGACCATTTCATCATATTTGGCGGCGAGAAAAACGGGTATTAGAATAGGGAAAAAGGCCATGGTTTCTTCAGCCAATCCAAAGGTTGTTCCTCCGGCAGCTATAAGCGTAGTGACGAGTATGATCAGGATATATTCCCTTCCTTTAAGTGTTCGGGCCAGCCAGGATATTCCTGCATCAAAGGCACCAGTTTTGTTCATGATTCCAATAAGTCCTCCAATGATCAACACGAGAAAGATAATGTCGGCCGCTGCAATGATACCTTTTATCGGCGATTGCACAAAAGCGGCAAATCCTTGTGGTTTTGCCTCCAGATTTCTATAGGTATTAGGAATACTTATCGGTTTATAAATATCTCCTTCCGTGAATTTCTCCAAAGGGATGTTGATCTCTAGTTTTTCAAGGGTTTCTTGGGTTGCAGGTAAACTATACCTGCCTTCAGAATTGATTCTTTCAAAAGTCTTATCAGCACTATTGTAACTTAAATTATCAAATTCACCCGCCGGAACTATCCAGGTTAACAGAGCTACCAAACCCGCTATCACAAATAAAATGGTTTGAGCAGTAGGGAATTTTAATTTTTTCATTAAAGGGTTTGCTTGGTTTAAGGTCAACAAATATAATCGTTGCCTGCAAGATACATTTTCTTTAAGACGGCTTAACTAGTGTAAAGGAGATTTTTTCTATACCAACATCCGTCATCCATACCCTGTTTTTTTTGAAACCAAAATTCAAATAAAAGTTTACAGCGGGTGTATTTGCATGACCTGTTTCGACAGTAAGAAGTTCCACCTTAAACTGATCATGCACAAAGCACAAAAGCTGATGGCCAATGCCTTGTCTAAAGAATTTGGGAGCAACAGTAAGGCTCCTTATATGAATATGATTTTTATATTTTTCCAGTTCCATCACGGCACACAGTTCTTTATGTAAAAAGAATCCATAAAAAGAAGTCTGACTTTGTTGAATTTGATCAAATGTCCTTTTTAAAGGGGGAAAATCATTATGTTGTAAAAGATTGGCTTCCACAGCATAGGAGCTTTGAAAGATCACATAGATCATTTTACTCATTATTAATGATGTATGGTCAATTTTTTTAATCATGATTGGTCTGGCAATAAGCCTAAAATACATAGTTTTAAGTCAGTAAAAAAATTGGTTTTTTTACTGACATTCACATTAGTTGCTTTTAGGAATTTTGAAACACATTTTTGTTAGCATCATGAAGCGTATTGAACAAACAAACTAAAATTCCTTTTTAGATCGATGTCTGAATAACTATTTTGATAAAAAAATAATCATTATTTACCGAAAGTTAAATCAAGTTTTAGGCAGTGATAAAATTGGGAAAAACTTTAAATTCTAAGGTTTATGCTGGCCTAAGTCATTGAAAGTTGTATTTTTGCAAAAAAAAAGATTAAAATATGAGCGCTAAGAAAACAATTACTTTTGATGTACTAATTGAGATCCCTAAAGGAAGTAGGAATAAATATGAGTACGATTTTACGCTGCATAAAATTAGATTTGACAGAATGTTATTTTCTTCGATGATGTACCCTGGTGATTACGGTTTTATTCCAGAAACACTTGCGCTTGACAAGGATCCCCTGGATGTTCTTGTTTTAGGTGCTGAACCTACATATCCTATGGTAGTAATGGAAGTGAGACCAATAGGAGTTTTTCATATGACTGATGAAAAAGGACCTGATGAAAAAATTATTTGTGTACCGGTGAACGACCCTATCTATAGTAAGAGAATGGATATCGCAGATCTTAACCCGCACAGGTTAAAGGAAATTGAACATTTTTTCCAAGTATATAAAGATTTGGAGGAGAAAAAAGTTGATACCGGAGGGTGGGGAAATGCTCAAGAAGCGCTCAAGATTTATCATGAATGTGTAAAGCGTTATGACGACAGTGAGCACAAGAAAAAAAGAACCTTTACTATTTAGTAAAAAGACTTAAAATAAAGCTATTCCAGCAAACCACCATTTATCTGAATGGTGGTTTTTTTTATCACATAATATTGTTTACTTTTAGCCCCTCAATAATTCAAATCACTAAAAAATAGGACACTAAAAATGGAATTAATCGTAAATTATTTA
>CAZPHF010000051.1:0-20009 GCA_964586115.1 uncultured Flavobacteriaceae bacterium
GATTCAAAGGGAGCTGGTTGTGCAGGACTTGCCGCTGCAAAAATACTACCCTTTTGCAATTAAACAAGCTTTTTTTTGTAACTTTTTATTTTGAAGGCATACTAATGATGTGAATACATTTTATTATTTATATTTGTTAAACCTTAAAAATAAATACCATGGAAGACCAAACCCAAAACTCAAGAAAATCAATCATGTTGAATTACGGATTATTGTTAGGATTCGTATCAATAATATTCGCTTTAGTCAATTATGTGTTTGGTGATATATACCAACCCCATTGGTCATTGATGATAGCGTCAATAGTAATTACTTCAACAATTATCGTTCTTGGACTTATAAAAGTAAAAGAAATGAATTCTGGGTTTTTAAGTGTCGGTGAGTCGATTAAAACTGGTTTGGGAATTTCACTTATTTCGGCAGTGATTTATATAGTTTATTTGTTGATTTTTTACAATATGATAGAACCTGACTTTTTTACCAATATGGTAAAAGTTCAAGAGCAAATGATTTTGGAAAATTATCCAAATTTAACAGATGAACAATTAGAAGGAGCTAAAAAAAATGCAGCCATGTTTGCCAGCACTGGTGTTAATGTGACCATTACTTTAATCATGAGTCTTTTCTTTGGTTTAATCATTTCTTTGATCGCTGGTTTGATCATGAAAAAATCAGAAGAAGACGCATAAACCATTTTAGATGGATATATCCATAGTTGTTCCTCTTTTAAATGAGGAAGAATCATTACAAGAATTACACGATTGGATTGCAAAAGTCATGCAGTCCAATCGTTTTTCATATGAGTTGCTTTTTATTGATGACGGGAGCGATGACGCATCCTGGCATAAGATTGAAACACTTTCAAAGACCAATCCTTCAGTGAAAGGTATACGGTTTCAACGCAATTACGGAAAATCACAAGCTTTAAACGCTGCGTTCAAACAAGCTTCTGGAGATGTTGTGATTACCATGGATGCGGATTTGCAGGACAGCCCTGATGAAATACCAGAATTATTTCAAATGATACAGACTGAAGGATATGACCTTATCTCAGGCTGGAAAAAAAAGCGATACGATTCTAAAATTCGAAAAAACATTCCTTCAAAATTATTCAATGCGGCTGCCAGGAAAACTTCTGGCCTGGAGCTTCATGACTTTAATTGTGGATTGAAGGCCTATAAAAATGAAGTGGTAAAAAACGTTGATGTTTATGGAGAAATGCACCGATACATTCCCGTATTGGCAAAAAATGCCGGGTTTCACCATATTGGAGAAAAAGTGGTCATTCATCAAGCGAGAAAATACGGATCTACCAAATTTGGTATAGATCGATTTATACATGGGTTTCTTGACCTGATCACTATTAATTTTTTGACCAAATTTGGAAAAAGACCCATGCATCTTTTTGGATTGCTGGGAACCATTGTTTTTATAGTAGGTTTCCTTTCTGCAATTATTATCGGCGTTTCAAAACTCATAAAATTATACCAGCATGAACCCACAATTTTGATCACCAATAACCCATGGTTCTTTATTGCTCTCACTTCCATGATTCTGGGGTCACAACTCTTTTTAGCAGGCTTCTTGGGAGAACTAATTTTAAGGTCAAAAAGAAAAACAAAACGATATTCAATTAGCGACAAAATTAATCTCCAATAACAACAGTTGGTTTGATCTTTAACATATGAAAATTCAAGCTACTTTAAAAAAGTAAAAAACCTTTACAATGATGGCTTTTACAGGATTTAAAATCATCCCAAAAAGTTTATCTTTGTTCCTTTAAACTCCAATACAACATGAATACAAGCGAAATTATCAACAAAGCCAAACAATGGATCAAAGCACCCTTTGATACAGCAACACAAAAAGAGATTCAGGAACTCCTTAACAGTGATTCAAAAAACCTTACTGACAGGTTCTATAAAGACCTCGAATTTGGAACAGGAGGTATGCGAGGCATAATGGGAGCTGGAACCAATAGAATTAATAAATATACCTTGGGGAAAAACACCCAGGGCTTGTCAAATTATTTATTGAAAAGCTTTCCGAATAAACAACCTAAAGTGGCCATTGCTTTTGACTGTCGTCATAATAGTCAGCTCTTTGCCCAATCAGTGGCCGACGTGTTTTCTGCCAACAATATCATCGTTTACTTATTCGAAGATCTTAGGGCAACACCTGAACTTTCATACGCAGTAAGGGAACTTGATTGTGATGCAGGTATCGTATTGACTGCCTCGCACAATCCACCGGAATACAATGGATACAAGGTGTATTTTAATGACGGTGGGCAGATTATTCCACCACAGGATGGAGAAATTATAGATGAAATCAATAAAGTAAAATTTGAGGATATCAAATTTGAAGCCAATAGCTCTTTGATCCATATGATAGGAGAAGAGATAGACAAAAAGTTTGCGGAAGAAGCGGTCGCCAATTCAACCTTTAAGGATACCAAAAATCGCGATCAGTTAAAAATAGTATTTACCTCATTGCATGGTACCTCAATTACAATGGTTCCAAGAGCTTTAGAACTTGCAGGATTTACGAATGTTAGTATTGTTGAAGAGCAAAGAGAACCAAACGGAGATTTTCCTACTGTTGCTTCTCCGAATCCTGAAGAACCAGCAGCACTTAAAATGGCTACTGACTTGGCCGATGAAATAGGAGCAGATATCGTTATTGGTACTGATCCTGATTGTGACCGTTTGGGAATAGCCGTAAGAGATCTTCACAATAAACTTGTCTTGCTCAATGGAAATCAAACTTTTGTTGTTTTGGTCAATGCACTCCTTAAAAAATGGCAGACAGAAGGCAGGATTAATGGAAAGCAATTCGTAGGTTCTACTATCGTTTCTACTCCCATGATCAATGTATTGGCAGCTAGTTATGGCGTGAATACGAAAGTGGGTCTCACCGGTTTTAAATGGATCGCCAAAATGATCAGGGAAGCTGAAGGAAAAGAAGATTTTATTGGAGGTGGTGAAGAAAGTTTTGGATTTATGGTGGGTGATTTTGTAAGAGATAAAGACGCCGTATCAAGTACACTGCTTGCTTGTGAAATTGCGGCCCAGGCTAAAAATAATGGCACTTCCGTTTATGCAGAATTGCTGCAACTGTATGCAGCACATGGTTTTTATAAAGAGCACCTTATTTCGGTTGTAAAAAAAGGGGTTGAAGGAGCAAAGGAAATAGAGCAAATGATGGTCGATATGAGAAACTCTCCCGTTACTGAGATGCATGGAGAAAAAGTGAATTTCCTATTTGACTATCAAACCTCGGTTTGTAAGAACCTGATCACGGGTGAAGAAACTGTGATCGATCTTCCAAAATCCAACGTTTTGATCTATCAAACAGCAGAAGGCTCCCGAATGGCTGCCAGACCAAGTGGAACTGAACCAAAGATCAAATTTTATTTCAGCGTACATACTGCACTGAACGATACAAAAGATGCCAAACAGGTAGAAGCTGATCTAGATCAAAAGATCCAAAGTATTATTAAAGAATTTAAGCTGAATTAAACAACGGAATGGCCAAATATAATTGATGAAATATTTCAAACAAATTTTGATGTATGCCAAACCTTATAAAAGATTTGGTGTTTTAAATATCATCAGTAATATATTTTATGCCTTATTTGGCACATTGGCTTTTGTTTCTTTGATGCCAATGTTAAAAGTTTTGTTCAAAAGTTCAGAGCCGATAAACACAGCTCCCGTTTATACAGGAATCAAGCAACTTGGCGATTATATTGAAAATTATATTAATTTTTTTATTACCCAAAAAGTAAATAGCGAAGGTGAGTTAAAAGCATTGCTATTTATGATTATCATTATCATTTCGACATTTTTATTGAAAAATATCTTTGGGTATTTAGCGATGTTCTTTATTACGTTTTTACGAAATGGTGTCCTAAAAGACTTGAGAAATGATTTATATGAAAAAACGGTAGACTTACCTCTATCTTATTTTTCCGAAAAAAGAAAAGGTGACTTAATTGCGCGGGTCTCAACCGATGTGTTGGAAATACAGCATTCATTTTTATCGATTTTAGAATTGATCGTTAGAGAACCCTTGACAATCATGTTTACAATAATCGCGATGCTTGCCTTAAGTCCGCAGCTTACATTATTTGTATTTATTTTTATTCCTGTATCGGGGTATATTATTTCGTTAGTGGGAAAATCCCTGAAAAAAAAATCAGATAGCGTTCAAAAAGAACAAGGGTATTTTTTATCTATTTTGGAAGAAACACTTGGCGGCCTAAGGGTCATAAAAGGATTCAATGCCGAAGGGTATTTTAATTCAAAATTCCAAGCTTCTACATCGAAATTTTATCATTTTTCAAACTCGCTTTTAAACAGGCAAAACCTAGCATCTCCAACGAGTGAGTTTTTAGGCATCGGTGTAATTGCTATTTTACTTTGGTATGGAGGTTCTTTAGTGCTCGTCGAAAAGACCTTAGCCCCGGACGCTTTTATTGTTTTTATGGGATTGGCTTATAACATTCTTACTCCCGCAAAAGCCATCTCTAAAGCAGTTTATGGAGTTAAAAAAGGGGATGCCGCGGCAGAACGTGTTTTAGAAATTTTAAATACAGTATCTCCTTTAAAAGATAAAGACAATGCCATCGTAAAAGGCAGTTTCGATTCAGGCATTTCTTTTGAAAATATTTCTTTTAAATACGAAGATGACTATGTGCTGGAAAATTTTTCTTTGGAGATTCCAAAAGGAAAAACAGTTGCATTTGTAGGTCAGTCCGGTAGTGGTAAATCAACAATTGCCAATTTAATTACCCGGTTTTATGATGTAAATAAAGGCAGTATTAAGATTGATGGGACAGACATTCGCGACATTACTAAAAAATCGTTAAGAGGTCTTCAGGGATTAGTCTCACAAGATTCAATTTTGTTTAATGATACCATTAAGAACAATATACTTTTGGGAGTCACTGATAAGTCAGATGAAGAAATTTTATCAGCTGCGACGATTGCCAATGCAGACGAGTTCATAAAAGATCTACCAAAAGGGTATGACACGAATATAGGTGATAGTGGTAATAAATTATCAGGTGGGCAGAAACAGCGCTTGAGTATCGCCCGTGCAGTGCTTAAAAACCCTCCTATTATGATACTTGACGAAGCTACCTCTGCTCTTGATACAGAGTCTGAAAGACTGGTTCAGGATGCCATAGAAAAAATGATGAAAAATAGGACCTCTATTGTTATTGCTCATAGGTTATCAACCATTCAAAATGCAGACATGATTGTCGTCATGCAAAAAGGGAAGATCGTAGAACAAGGGAAAAATGAGGAGTTATTAAAAAAGAAAGGGGTCTATTTCAATCTGGTCAGGATGCAATCATTGAGTTCGTGAAATTCAATGATCGCCAACTTCAATTTATCATACTAATTTATATATGAACTCAGAAAATAATATTATCCAAAGTCTCAAATGGCGTTATGCTTGTAAGAAATTCGATAAAAATAGAAAATTAGATCAGGATCAACTGGATGTTTTAATAAAAGCATTTAATCTTTCAGCTACCTCATTCGGGCTCCAACCTTTAAAAATGCTGGTCGTAAAAGGTGATGCGCTCAAGGCCGAATTGCTTCCTCACGCTTATTTTCAACCACAGATTACTACCTGCTCCCATTTGTTTGTCATCTGTATCGATACAGCTTTTGATGAGCATGATATAGATACCTATTTCGATCTTGAAAAAAACATTCGAGGCACCACAGAAGAGATTGTAGGGAAATTTCGAAACCAGTTGAAAACAATCTATAAAAACAAAAATCGTGAGGAAATTGATACTTCGGCAATCTATCAGGCCTATATTTCAATTGGTACCCTTATGACGGTTTGTGCCGAACAGCGAATAGATTCGTGCCCAATGGAAGGGTTTAACCCGGTTAAGTTTGACGAAATCCTGAAGCTCGGAAAAATGAACCTGAGATCTGTATTACTGCTTCCTGTAGGGTATAGAGCCAGTGACGACATCATGAGTTCTATGAAAAAAGTAAGAAAACCCCTGGAACAAGTAATCATTGAAGTAGATTAGTGCTTTTATTTTACAATCAATCACAAACAAAAAGAACATGAAAAATACAGCTGTAAGAGATCAGGAACCAAAAATATTATGGAATCATTTCGCTGACATTAATGCGATACCACGAGCTTCTAAAAAAGAAGATCGAATCGTTGAATTCATGGTTTCTTTTGGTAAAAACCTTGGTCTTGAAACCATTGTTGACCCTGTTGGTAATGTAATTATACGTAAGCCCGGTTCGTCGGGTATGGAAAATAGAAAAACAGTGGTATTGCAGTCACACCTTGACATGGTTCACCAAAAAAATGCAGATACTGACTTTGACTTTGATGCTGAAGGTATTAAAATGTATGTAGATGGAGATTGGGTCAGAGCCAGAGGTACAACTCTGGGAGCTGATAATGGTCTTGGCGTGGCAGCCATTATGAGTGTATTATCCTCTGATGACATGATACATCCTCCCCTGGAAGCCTTATTTACAATTGATGAGGAAACCGGAATGACGGGCGCTCAAGGCCTGCAGGCCGGATACCTAAACGGAGAAATTCTACTCAACCTTGATACTGAGGAAGATGACGAGATAGATATAGGCTGCGCCGGAGGTATTGACATCACTGCAGTTAAAACCTACCCTAAGATCAAGAATATTGATAAAGATCCAGCTTTTAAATTTGTCATCAATGGATTACAGGGAGGTCATTCAGGAATGGACATTCATAAGGGGCTTGGAAATGCAAACAAACTCGTGAATTCTTTTTTGCAAAGAGTTGAAAACATTGTACGCATCGTCAGTATCGACGGTGGCGGACTTAGAAATGCCATACCCAGGGAAAGTGAAGTACTATTCTTATGCAAATCAGAAGATGCTAAAGCTTTAAGAACAGCATACCAGGACTATTGTGCCGAATTAAAGACCATATATACAACCATTGAACCTGGTCTATTATGCGCTTTAAATGAGGTGGAAGGAGAATTTTCAAGTATGGATCAAATGACTCAAAAAGAGTTAATTCTCGCATTGGAGAATGCCATTAATGGAGTGTATAAAATGAGTGAAGAAATACCTGATCTTGTGGAAGCCTCTAACAATATTGCGCGTGTGATGGTCAAAAATGGGCAGATCAAAATTTTATGCCTTACAAGGTCTTCAGCAGAGGCTAGCAAGGAAGCAGTAGCAAATTCTTTAAAAACGTCATTTGAAGATCAGGGATTTAAGGTATCATTTTCAGGTGCCTATCCAGGTTGGAACCCAAATAGAGATTCAGCCATATTAAAAGTCCTTACAGGAATTTATGAGGATGTCTTTAAAAGCAAACCTGCTGTGGTGGCCTGTCATGCAGGATTGGAATGTGGTATTTTGGGTACTCATTATCCTGAAATGGACATGATCTCCTTTGGTCCGACCATCAAAGGTGCTCATTCTCCTGACGAAAGGGCCAGTATTTCTTCTTCTTTAAGGTTTTGGAAATTCTTGCAGGAAATTTTAAAAAATATACCGCTAAAGAATAACTAACATCATATCGTAATTAAGAAGTAGATGATCACCATCTAATTTCTTGCTTTCCTGTTTTTCGCAAATAGGCATTGGCTTTACTAAAATGCTTGTTTCCAAACCAATAACCTCTATTAGCACTTAAAGGTGAAGGGTGACCACTGGTTAACACCAAATGTTTCTCCTGATCTATTTTGCTGCCCTTTTTTTTGGCATAACCTCCCCAAAGTAAAAAAACTAGATTTTCCTTTTCATCCGATAATTCTTGAATGACCGCATCTGTAAATGTCTCCCAACCTTGGCGCTGATGCGAACCCGCCTCTGAAGCACGCACGGTAAGGGTCGCATTCAAAAGTAAAACTCCCTGATCGGCCCAGGCACTTAAATCTCCACTAACCGGATATGGCTTACCAATATCCTGTTCCAATTCTTTATAAATATTCCTCAAAGATGGAGGATGGGGCAAAGATTCATGTACTGAAAAACACAAACCGTTGGCCTGACCTACTCCGTGATAGGGATCTTGGCCCAGGATGACTACTTTAACATCTTCAAAACTACATCGATCAAAGGCAGCAAATATTTCACCACCTTTCGGATAACAGGTATATGTCTTGTACTCGGCCTTTACAAAGCTCGTTAACTTGGAAAAATAGCTTTTTTCAAACTCCTTATGCAATACAAATTTCCAACTCTCAGAGATTGCTATATTCATAGTATAAATTTGGTTATTTTTGCCGTGACAAATTTAAGGTTTTGGCACAGAACATAACAGATAAAACATTAATTGATCTCGAATTTTCCACAGTATTGGAAACAATAGAGGAATATTGCATTTCTGATCTTGGAAGAAAGAAGGTTAAGCATATTAGGCCTATCAACAGATCTCTTGAGTTAAAATCAACCTTACATCAGGTAAATGAATACTTGTCTGCATTTGAAAATGAGAATCGTATTCCGAGTCACTATTTTGAAGAGATCAGTAAAGAAATTTCGCTTTTAGGTATTGAAGATAGTTTTCTTGAAGGAAATGCATTTATCAAGATTGCCTCAATGTCTGAAAATGTCAATGATTTACTAATGTTCTTTAAAAAGTTTAAGGATTATTACCCTACCCTATTCACAGAGTCTGAAGATATTGAATTTAACAAATTAATGGGCACTCAAATAAGATCGCTCATTTCCCCTTTCGGGGAAGTTGTTGATAACGCTTCTGCGGCTTTGCAAAATATCAGGAAAGAAATTAACAAAATAAGAGGGCAATTGGGTGGTAGCTTCAACAAAGCTTTAGCACATTATTCTTCACAGGGCTATTTGGATGACATCAGAGAATCGGTTGTTGACAACCAAAGAGTTTTGGCAGTTCAGGCCATGTATCGAAAAAAAGTCAACGGGGCCATTATGGGGAATTCCAGGACCGGAAGTATCGTTTATATCGCTCCCGAAGCTACGCTTCAACTCTCAAGAGAACTGCAGAACATCAAATACGAAGAACAAGAGGAGATCGTGAAGATCCTGAAGAACCTCACAATTCTGATCAGGCCCTATGGCCCGCTTCTGGAAAAATACCAGCACTACCTGTCTCATTTAGACAGCATCGGTGCGAGAGCAAAATACGCTCAAAACATAGGGGCATGTATGCCAAAAATTGTCAGAGATAAAAAAATATATTTAAAAGATGCCTACCACCCAATTCTTTTGTTGGAAAATACCCAAAAAGGATTAGGTACCATCCCTCAAACCTTAGAGCTGCATAAAAATCAGCAAATTATAGTTATCTCCGGACCAAATGCGGGAGGGAAAAGTATAACTTTAAAAACAATAGGTTTACTCCAGGTCATGTTTCAAAGTGGCATCCTGATCCCAGTGCATGAAAAAAGTGAAGTAAGTATTTTTGATAAAATCCTTACTGATATCGGTGACAATCAATCTATTGAAAATCAATTGAGCACCTATAGCTACCGTCTTAAAAACATGAGAAATTTTCTCAAAAGGTGTAATGACAATACCCTGTTTCTAATCGATGAGTTTGGTACCGGAAGTGATCCGGAACTTGGTGGTGCACTTGCCGAAGTATTTCTTGAAGAATTCTATGAAAAAGGCGCTTATGGAATCATTACCACCCATTACTCAAATTTAAAAGTGCTGGCAAGTGAATTGGAACATGTAACGAATGCCAATATGCAATTCGATCAAAGATCCCTTGAACCCCTCTTTAAATTGCATACCGGGCAAGCAGGCAGTTCCTTTACTTTTGAAGTGGCTCAAAAAAATGGGATCCCATATAGTCTGATCAATAGAGCTAAGAAAAAAGTGGAAAGAGAAAAGATTCGTCTTGACAAAACGATCGCCAAATTACAGAAAGAAAGAAATGAGCTTCAAAGAAGAGCCGACGGCCTTATGAAAGAACAGGCAGCCGCGAAAGCAAATGCCGAAAAACTGTTAAAACAACAACAAAAGATTCAGGATAAAATTGAGAGTTTTCAGGAGTTATATGACAACAATCAAAAAATGCTTTCCTATGGTCGCAAAACCAATGAACTATTAAACAAATTCCTCCAGACTAAAAATAAGAAAGAACTCAGGGATGAATTTATGAAATGGTCATTGATAGAACAGACTAAAAGCGAACTCACGAAAAAAGAAAAAATCAAGGAGGAGTTCAAGAAAAAGAACGACCATAAGGAAAAACCATTGTCTAAAAGAGAAAGAACAAAGATCAATAAGGAGTTTAAGCAAAGACAACAACTCAAAGAGGCTGAGCTTAAAAAAATTGAACAGGAAATACTACCAGAAGTAAAAAAAATAAGGGTCAAAAAAGAAAAGGTTGAAAGAGAAAAAGCTATTTTTATAAAAGACTATCATTTCCAGATCAATGACACAGTAAGGTTAAAAGAAGGTAATGCCAAAGGTACCATTGATAAATTAGAGAAAAACATGGCAACCATCAATTACGGGTTGTTCACCGCTAAAACCGATGTAGACCAATTAGAATTGGTCAGAAAAGCAAAAAAGTAAATAGTTTTATTCTTCAGTATATCTTTCCATTTCGCGATCATAAAAAATACTTGCTTCTTCAATAAGACCAGCAATTTCAACTGCGATTTCTGATTCATCTCCCCTTAATTCATCAAACCATTCAACATCATCATTTAACAAATTAATGATAAAGTGTGGGTACTCAGTATGAACAATAAAGATATCTTCGGGATGATCGGTATTGTCTCCTAATAAAAACTTTGGTACTGTCATTGCGCTATTTTTCTGTTGCCTCTCCCCCATGGGATCCGTAAAAAAAGACCCAGGTAGAGAAATCGCTGGTAAAATTAATAAAACGATGTTCAATTCCGGCAGGAACGAATAAAAAATCTCCTGCCTTAAAATCGACGGTGCTCTTTCCATTTAAAAACTTCCCGGAACCCGAGATCACCACATAGATTTCGTCTCTGTCATGAGGTGTTTGCTGATCAGTCAATTCAGGCTTGTATACCTCAACTGACAAACTACCATGCTGGAATAATTCTATAAACTCTTTTGGTGAATTTTCGAGATTTACCAAAGCTTCTGATGGTTGAATATGCATCTTTACGCTAAATAAACGGATCATTCAAAGTTAATCATTTTACAGGGATATCCAATTTGACAAAAAAAGGTATTTTAGCAACTTAATCTATTCAAACGATGAGTCAAAGAACAGTTTTTTCAATGCTTAATAAGGCCGTCACCAAGTATGCTAATGATCCTTATTTGAGTTCAAAAGATGACAAGGGATGGGTCAGGACTTCCTTTCGTGAAGCTAGGTTGAAATCGAGACAACTCGCTGCTGCTTTTTTGGAACTGGGTCTTATTAAAGATAGTAAAGTAGCCATACTGTCTGAAGCGAAAAGCGACTGGATCATAGCAGAATTCGCAGTCTTATACGGAGGTGGAATTTCAGTACCACTGTCGATCAAATTACTTCCGGAAGAAGCACCATTCAGGGTTAATCATTCAGATGCCAGCTTTTTTGTTATCTCCGAAAACACCTTGGAAAAAGTGATCAGTCAATGGGATAAATATGAAAATGGTTCCTTGCGTTTGATTATACTTGACAGGCCTTCCGAAAAGATCAGTAAGCAATGTACTCAATACGGTTTTAATGAAAACGACCTACTTTTTGTAGATGATTTATATGCTCTGGGAAAGAAAAATTTACAAGATCATGAGGAAAGACTTGTAGAGATAGAAAATACTACCAAGGAAGATCAGGTGGTGACCATCTCCTACACCTCGGGAACCACGGGCAACCCAAAAGGTATTATGTTGACGCATTCAAATTATTATTCCAACAGTCATGCTGCCGTTGCTACCTTTCAGATCAAAGAAAAAATATCAACGCTCCTTATTCTGCCAACCGATCATTCCTTTGCACATACAGTAGGTATCTATACGGCTTTGGTAAAGGGACTTTCGCTCTATTTTGTGGATGCTCGGGGAGGAAGTGTAAATGCCTTAAAAAACATACCTAAGAACCTGGTTGAAGCCAAATCCAATTTCCTTTTGACCGTACCCGCTTTAACCAGTAATTTTATTCAAAAGTTTAAAGATGGAATAAAAGCGAAAGGGGGACTTGTTGAAGGCATTTTCAACAGAGGAATTGAGGCCGCTATAAAAAGAAACGGTGATGGGTTTTCAAGACCAGGATGGGCTATACAGGCCGGTACTTATTTGAATATGCTGCTAGCCGAAAAACTAATCTTTCGTAAACTTAGATTGATCTTCGGACCAAAAATTGAATTTTTTGTAGGCGGGGGCGCTTTGCTGGATATCAAGCAACAACAATTCTATAAAGCAATAGGGATTCCTATCTATCAGGGATATGGTTTGACAGAAGCCACTCCTATTATCTCCACCAATACCCCTTTTGCTCATAAAATGGGTACTTCAGGCAAAGTCCTTAAGGGCATCACTTGTAAGATTTGCGATGAAAACGGAAAGGAACTGGCACAGGGAGAAAAGGGCGAAATAGTCATTCAGGGAGACAATGTGATGAAGGGCTATTATAAAAACGAAACTGCAACCTCAGAAACCATAAAAGATGGCTGGCTGTTTACAGGGGATCTGGGTTATATGGATAAGGATGATTTTTTGGTTGTAGTGGGTAGAGAAAAAGCCTTACTCATCTCTGAAGATGGAGAAAAATACTCTCCTGAAGAAATAGAAGAAGCCATTGTAAACTCTTCTGCCTGCATCCATCAGATCATGATCTACAATGACCACCAAAAATATACGACAGCCCTCATTACTTTAACTAAAAAGGACGTGGAAGAAATGGTTAAAAAAGAAGGTATTAAGACTTATGAAGGGCTAAACAAGCATCTTAAAAACGAAGTGCTGTTATTTTCAAAACAAAAAGAATTCAAAGACAAGTTTCCTGGCAAATGGATCCCTACGAATTTCCAGATTGTGACCGAAGAGTTTTCTGAAGATAATCAAATGATCAATTCAACTTTAAAAATGGTTCGTCATAAAATAACGAAAACCTATCAAAACAGGCTTGATCTAATGTACGGTTCTGGAGCACAGGAAAAAGCCTTAGAAGAAAATACAAAAGTTCTTGAAAGCATGTTTTCATTGTTGTAAAAAACATCATATGCCAGAAATAATAAGAATCAACCTGGAAGATCCACTCTATCAAAAGGAGCGTGAACTTAGAAATAAAATTCTTTTAAGGCCAATCGGAATCCCGGATTTTGGGTGGGAAATGAATGATGCAAAATCATGGCATTTTGTGGCTATGGAACAATCGGAACTCATTGGCTGTGTGCTGCTAGTTCCATTAGATAAGTCGTTTTTTAAAGCTCAATTGATTCAAATGGCTGTTGCTATCTCCTGGCAAGGAAAAGGAGCGGGCAGGCTACTTGTCAAATCTTTAATTGCCTTTGCAGGATCAAAAGGAATCAAGCAGATTGAGATCCATTCCAGAACCGAAGTGACCTCGTTTTATGAACAACTAGGATTTCAAGTATATGGAGAGGAATTTGAAGAGGTCGGCATAAAACACCGGTTATTGTACCTAAAGATATGATGGTTTAAAACCAATCATTTTATTTTTCTTCCCCTTTAGATGCATTGACTGAACTAAACTTAAAAAAGAGCCATAAATTGAGCAAAATCAATGAAAAGGCATATCCGCTATCTTCTATAGGAATCGTACCTATTCTTATCCCTAAATTCTCTGCATCATTATACCATACCACATTCCCTTCTATTCCTGTTCCTGTAAGTATGCCATTGACTATAAAAAAGGGAATAAGCATAAACAAGAAGGTGAGGTAAAAGCTCTTCAGCAAATCAGGGTTAAACTTTTTCACCAAAACAAGAGTTATGATCGCAAAGATCATATCAACTGCTGTATAAGCTTTGTCAAAATTAAAAACCAATACCAAAACAAAGATCACAAATAATCCAATAGTAATCCAATTGCTTATTTTTTCAGACAAGGACAATTTAGGGTTAATCTCTAAGATTGATAAGTGAGTAAAAACACAGGCATAGGGAATGCAAATAAAAAACAGCCATTCCTCAATGGGCAAATGCAGCAGATATAAACCTGAAAGATAGGTGTCATTAAAACCCCAATAACCTTGTACGGTAAAATACACATCCCAAATAATAAAAGGGACCAATGTGATCAAGAGCGCAAGAAACAAAGACTTCCAACGCTTGTACAGTCTTATTCTAGGATGAAATGAAACCAGCAATGGTACTGAAATAGAAAGAAGATTTAGCCAAAGGTAAAGCGACATCATTTAATATTTTCCTTGGTAATACTTCATCGGGACCCATAACATACCAAAACATTCTCCATCCTGTTTACCAAGATGTTTGTGATGTATTTTATGAGCTCTTCTTAAAGCTAAAAGATATGGATTCTTGGTTCTTCTCCAGATCTTGATGCGTTGATGAATAAATAGATCGTGGATGACAAAATATATAGCTCCATAAATAAATACACCTATCCCTACACCCAGGCTGATTTGCCAACCAAAAATAGACCACAAAGAAAAGGCTGTGATGGATATAATTGCAAAAAAGACGAAAAAAGAATCATTACGTTCTAAAAATGAATCATGGTTATCCCGAACATGATGGTCTTCATGTAGATTCCAAAAAAGCCCATGCATCACATATTTATGCATTCCCCAGGCAACTCCTTCCATTAAAACGGTAGTAATCAAAATAGTAATAAACAACATCATTTTCTCAATTTTTTATCAGCTCTGTTCCACTACGTCAATCAGCAGTAAAACATCTTTTAATTCTTTTTTCTTGGCCACACTTACCAAATTTTTGATCATCGCATTCTTATAGGTTAAGTCAATTGGTGACTTCGCCAAAGTTGCATCCAGATAGGCCACATCTTCCTCAATATTTTCATCATAATTAAGAATTGTAGGCACGTTCAATTGCAACAACAACCGCAAATAAACATTTTCAACATCCTTTTTTGAAAGAATCAATTCCTCTAAGTTTTTTTTGCCTTCGTTGAAATATTTCAATTTCGACATTGGAGAGAACACATAATTAGCCATCATACAAGTAGCTGCAGCCTGATATGCTTTGATCATTAGTAACTCATTCTTAGAAGCACCTTCATTTTGAAAGGTCAGTATTTTTTCAATATCTTCTTCGCTATTGATTTCTTGAAATTCTGATCTAATCATTTCTAAAGCCTTATTTTCTTGCGCCGCCTGAGGTATCAAAGTTACAAACATTAGACCTAATATGACCCATTCTCTTATCAAAGTAAATTCAACTTATAATTTACAAACGATTTGGTCAACAGGAACATTTTCATTGGATTACTGATTCGAATCCTTTTCTCCCTTATTTCACTTGCTTCAGTAACTGTTAATTTTCTCAATAATTTTCTGTAGTATATAAATGCAGTATACACTCCAAACTTAGCCTCAATAGGTAATTGAACAATACCAGCATAGGCTTCCTCAAAATCTTGGTTGATCTCTGCTATAATTTGTTCTTTAGCTACACCATCGATAATGCCACCTTGAATATGAGGAAAATAAGAGCGATGCAGGTGTTCAGTATCGTCTTTCAGATCTCTCAGAAAATTCACTTTTTGGAAGGCGCTTCCCAATTTCATCGCCGGTGCCTTCAATTCATCATACCGTTTTTGATCGCCTTGAACGAAAACCTTTAGACACATTAATCCTACCACATCAGCTGATCCGTATATATAGTCTTCATACTCCTTTATACTTTGGTATTCATTTTTATACAAATCTGCTCGCATGCTCTTCATAAAATGGTCAATCAATGCCGCATCTATATCATGCTTATTCACCACTTCCTGGAATGAATTTAAAATAGGATTCAGACTAATCCCTCTATCAATCGACTTATAAAGGTCCTTTTCAAACTCATCGAGTAAAACTTTCTTATCAAAATCATGAAAAGTATCTACAATTTCATCAGCAAACCTCACAAAACCATAAATAGCATAAATATCATTTTGAATTTTAGGAGATAACATTTTAACCGCAAGGGAAAAGGAAGTACTATACATGCTGGTCACTTTGTGCGAGCATTGATAAGATAGCTTGTCGAATAATTCTTTCATGTTAATTGTCTTTAGTTAATAGATCTGAAACCAGTTTACCTGAGATCAGAGCGGGTGGAACACCGGGTCCAGGAACCGTTAGTTGCCCCGTAAAATATAAGTTTTTAATTTTTTTACTTTTTAGTTTAGGCCTTAAAAAGGCAGTTTGCATCAAGGTATTTGCCATTCCATAAGCATTTCCCTTAAAAGAATTGTAATCATCCTTAAAATCTTGAACACAATAGGACTCTTTGAATAAAATGGATGACCTGATGTCTTGGCTTGTCAATTTTTCTAGCCGATTGATGATGATATCAAAATATTTCTCTCTCAATGCCGCTGTATCTTCAAGATCTGGGGCTAAAGGTATTAAAAAAATAGCTGCCTCTTTACCCTCAGGTGCAACACTGCTGTCTGTGATACTTGGAAAACTCGCATAGAACAGTGGTTTTTCAGGCCAACTTGGATCATCGTAAATAGCTTTAGCATGATCGTCGAAGGAAACGTCAAAAAACAAAGTGTGGTGCAATAATTGTTCCACTTTTTTATCCAACCCTACATAGAACAAGAGTGAGGATGGTGCCATCACTTTTTTGTTCCAATAAGCTTCACTATAGACCCGATCTTGTTTGATCAACAAAGTTTCAGTGTGGGCATAGTCAGCTCCAGAAACAAGCAACTCAACAGGTTGCTCCACTTCGTTGATAACAATACTGCGAACCTTTTTATCTTTAGTTGTTGTAATTTTTGAAACTACAGAATTTGTATGAAACACAACTCCCATTTCTTCTGCTAAACGAATCATTCCATCCACTACTGACTTCATACCACCGGAAGGATACCATGTACCCAAACTGAGATCTGCATAATTCATAAAACTATAAAAAGCGGGTGTCATAGAAGGTTTAGCACCTAAAAATAATACCGGAAACTCAATGATCTGTCTTAATCTAGGGCTTTTGAACTTCCTTTTAGCCACATCATGAATCGTACTTATAAACTGCGGCACTTCAAGCACAGTGTCTTTTGACACCAACTCAAATGGGCTCAAACCAGGTTTGTATACCAGGTCCTTAATAGCTACGTCATAATTCTTTTCAGCTTTTTTCAAAAAGCTGGTCAAAGCATTTGCGGCATTTGGTTCAACTTTCTCGAAGGTTTCTTTAATTTCATCCAAGTCTGATGAAATATCCATAAAATCCTGCTCTCCAAAATACACCCGGTAGGCAGGTCCTAACCGCTCTAACTGATAATAATTAGCAGGTTTTTTATTAAAATCAGCAAAAAACCGTTCAAAAACATCAGGCATCCAATACCAGGTTGGCCCCATATCAAATTTAAATCCATCTCGAACAAATTGCCTGGCCCTTCCTCCCAACTGATCATTCTTTTCATAAACATTTACTTCATAACCTTCTTTAGCCAAATAACAGGCGGCAGAAATCGAAGCAAAACCAGAACCAATAACACTTACTTTTTTCATCATATGGTGGCAAAATTAGTTGATTTTTTATAAAAATCAACATTTTTGTCTAACTTTTTTTGTTTTTTTATGAACTATTTTGTCTGAGTTATATCCTGTTCAACTAAATAGACATTAAAGTTAATTTTACATTACAGAAAATGGATAAAAATGTTAAAACTTTAAGAATCCACCTTAGAGATGATTCTCCCTTAAAATATTTTTTCAATTTATAAAAAATATTATAAGAGTCAAAAAAAGTTTTCAACCAAAAACATGATTTTTAAAAATCCATGCTTAGGCTTTTAAACTATTTTGAATTCTTGTTAAATGAGATTGAAAATCTCCAGGTGAAGCTATTTTAAGAATCTGCTCAGAATCTATAACGGCATTCAAATTTTCAGTACTTCCAGAAATCACAAAAGGCACGTTATTACCTTCTACAATCCTTTCTATAAAACCATTTACTTTACTCACTTTGGGCGTTACAAACATGGTCATCAACAACTCTGGTTCAACAATTTCAATTACTTTTTTAATATTCGGGATAGGGACTCCAAGCCCCAAATAATAAATGTTCCACCCCATCTCCTTTGCAACAAAACTGGCTAGCAACATACCAATCTCATGCTCCTCTCCCTCCAATAAAAAGAATATGATAGAAGGTGCATCCTTTTGAGGTATTGTCAATCGTTCTATAGCCGCAATTAATTTTTGTCTGATCAAATTTGATATATAGTGCTCCTGTGCGATCATTGCCTTATTAGACGTCCAAAGCACACCAACATATTGTAAGAAGGGATAAATTGTTTCGGTTATGGTGCGGAAAAAGCCTTTTCTAATTACTTGTCGTTCAAATATGTCATCAAAATCTTCTTCATTCATTTCCAACATACTCAAAGTCAACCCTTTCATTTCATCACTTGACTCAGAACTTGGATCTGCCAAAACTTTTGAAACCTCCTCATAGACCTGCTCATCATGCATAACACTCAGCTTAGAAATTCGATACCCATTCCGCACCAAAATCCCAAAGTTCAAAAGTTTTTTTAATTGCCTGTCTGAATAATACCTAATGTTTGTAGGAGTTCTCGCTGGATCAAGAAAATTATATCGACGTTCCCAGATTCTCAAAGTATGCGCCTTAATACCTGTTAATGCCTCTACTTGCGCAACCGAATATGTAATCATGTATAGTTTATTATGGTTAATAGATGGACAAAGATATAGAAAGTTACCTCTATAAAACAAGGGAAAATAGATTAAATATTAATTTTGTTCAATTTTTACACTTTTTTCTTGGACAGTAACTATTTTTTTACTTATCTTTGTCGAACTTTTATAACTAAATATTAAACAATGAAAAATTTGATCCAAATGAATTATCTAAAAAAAATTACGACGGCCGTATTGTTGATGGCCATTCCGTTATTTACATTAAGTTGTAGTGACGATGACGACAACAACACAAAAGACTTGAACATCGTTGAAATCGCTGTTCAAACACCTCAACTAAGCATTCTGGTGGATGCTTTAGTAGCTGCAGAACTTACTGACGCGCTTCAGACAGACGGACCTTTTACAGTGTTTGCACCGAGCAACGCTGCATTTGAAAAGTTGGACCCAGCAATTCTTAGCAACATTATTGCAACACCTTCTCTGTTGACATCTTTATTACAGTATCACGTAGCAGGTGCCGAATTAACATCAGACCAATTGAATGGATCTGTTCTAACGTTATTATCAGGACAGTCTTTGGAGGTTGAAAACGCTGGTGGTGTTACCATCAACGGTACCTCAAATGTTACTGTTGCAGATATTTTAGCTTCCAATGGTGTGATCCATATTATTGACGAAGTATTGATTCCCGCAGAATTCAATCCTAATACATTAGCTCAGATCGTTGCAGGAAGTCCTGATCACACAATTTTATTACAAGCTTTATTGAAACCAGAATTAGCTGGTTTATTAGCTGCTGCCAGTGACCCAACGGCAGATCTTACTGTATTTGCTCCAACTGATGCTGCTTTTGAAGGTGTGTTAGCAGTTTTAGGAAAAGAAAGTATTGACGACATCCCAGTTACATTGTTGAGTGAAATTGTTTCTTATCACATTTTAGGTGGTGCTGTATTTTCTGATCAATTAGAAAATGGAGATGTACCAACTATATTAGCTGGTATACCTGGAGGACCAGATCCTGAATTTGTAACTGTTGATCTTACAGATGGTGTTAAAATTAACACTGCAAACGTAACTGCAGCTGATTTGAGTGCTGTTAATGGTGTAGCACATGTTGTAGATGCCGTTTTATTGCCAAGTTATGTTACTTACTCAGTAGGTACGATTGCAGAAGTTGTTCTTTTTGACAATAATTTTACAATTCTTGCTGCTGCTTTAAGAA
>CAZPHF010000052.1:0-4811 GCA_964586115.1 uncultured Flavobacteriaceae bacterium
GGTGCATACAGATCTCTCATGGTTTCGAAGGCCATATCATTATCTGCACCAATCACAATTCGATCTGGTTTCATAAAATCCTGGATGGCAGCTCCTTCTTTAAGAAATTCAGGATTTGAAACAACATGAAATTCAATATTCTCATTACGTTTGTCTAATTCTTTAGAAATGACATCTGCAACCTTATCAGCTGTTCCAACAGGTACCGTAGATTTATCAACAACTATAAGTGGTTTTGTAATGCTCTGGCCAATCTCAGTAGCAACACTTAAGACATACTGCAGGTCTGCTGAGCCATCCTCTCCCATTGGTGTTCCTACCGCGATAAAAACTACTTTGGACTTTTCTAATCCATCTTGAAGATTTGTGCTAAACTGTAAACTCCCGTTTTCTACATTCTTTAAGACCATAGCCTCAAGACCTGGTTCATAGATGGGTACTATCCCTTTTTTAAGCTTATCTATCTTTCCCTGATCTATATCGATACAAGTAACATGATTCCCCATCTCAGAGAAACAGGTACCTGTCACCAAACCTACATATCCAGATCCAACTACTGTAATATTCATCCTTTTACTGTTTCCCTTTTTTCAATTTTTCTTAAAAAACTCAAGGGAATATTGACATTAAAACAACTTCCCAAAGAATCTATTTTCACCACAACCCTATGATTCTGACCTTCACGCAAGCAGGTTGCAATCAATCCCATAAATGGCCCATTAATGACCTCAACATCATCCCCGCTTAACAAATTGATACAATTTTCAATCTGATGATTTTCACCAGTACCACTCAATATCCTTAAATTTTCAATTTCCACTGCCCTTATTTTTGCAGGTTTTCCCAAATGTTTTAAAACATTCACTGTTCCTTGTATTGGCAAAGTCTTATAAAGATCTTTTTCTTCCATATACACAAAAATATAGCTGGATATTAACGGAACTTCAACCGTTTTTTTTCGATCACTCCATTGTCTTATCGTCTTTACCATGGGCAAAAATGCTTCGATATCATAATCAAGCATTCTTTGATAGACCTTTTTTTCGGACCTTGGTTTTGTGAAAATCGCATACCAATTTGGATTTTCTTCATTTTTTCTCACATTCATGTTTCAAAGTGTTAGTTGAACAAAATTCCTTTTTTGGGGCTTTGAAATTAGACGAACAAATATAATATTTAATATATTTACACCGCAATGATTACCCATAAATATCAATCCTCTTAATTAGTCCTAATCCCTGTCCTTTTGAACAGAATCATTATATCTGTAACCAACGATTTAACAACAGATCAACGTGTTCTTAGAACCTGTGATTGTTTAAACGAGATGGGCTTTGAAATATTGTTGATTGGAAGAATGTTGAAAGACAGTATTGAAATCAATACACCTTATAAAAAGATCAGATTTCGCCTCTTTTTTAATAAAGGTTTCCTTTTTTACGCCGAATATAACCTTAGGTTATTTTTCAAACTACTCTTTATAAAAAAAGAGCTGCTTTATGCAAATGATCTGGATACGCTTTTACCAAATTTTCTCGTGAGCAAGTTGAGTTCCTGTAAATTGATCTATGATAGTCATGAATATTTTACCGAGGTTCCGGAATTAATACTAAGGCCAAAAATAAGATCTTTCTGGATGACATTGGAAAACTTCATTTTTCCTAAACTCAAAAATGTAATTACAGTGAACCAAAAACTTGCTGAAATCTATAACTCAAAATATTGGGTCCCCGTTAGCGTAATTAGAAATGTTCCTAATACAATCCTAAAAAATGAGGTTAAACCGTTGGGTTTTTTGAAAACAGATCAAAAAGTAATCTTGTATCAAGGAGCCTTAAATATGGGCCGTGGATTGGAGCTCATGATAGATACAATGCCCTATTTAAAAAACTATTTGTTGATTTTGGCTGGTGAAGGAGATTTGGCAGATCAACTAAGGGCCAGAGTAAAGGAAAAACTTCTAAGCGAACAAGTCATTTTTTTGGGTAAATTAGTGCCTGAGGAACTTAAAAATATAACCCTACAAGCTGATATCGGATTAAGCCTAGAAGAAGACATGGGGTTGAGCTATCGATATTGTTTACCCAACAAGGTGTTTGATTATATCCATGCTGGAATTCCGGTTTTGGTTTCTAAACTCCCATTGCTTCAGGATCTTTTAACAAAATACAAGATTGGGGAATTCCTGACAAAAAGAAATCCTAAAAGTCTGTCAGCAGCTATAGAAAGAATAATTTTGAACAAAAGTGATTATCTGGAGGAAATAGAAAGAGCTGCGGCCGATTTGAATTGGGAAAATGAAAAAAAAATACTCATTGAATTAATCGAAAAAATTGAATAAAAAACTTCATATTATTTGTTTTGATGTGCCGTTCCCGGCTACCTATGGAGGTGTCATGGATGTATTTTGCAAAATTCAATCTTTATCGAAAAAAGGAACAGAGATCTATCTTCATGTTTTTCAATATGGAAGGCCCGAACAAGCTGTTCTTAACGAGTATTGTACTGAAGTTCACTATTATAAAAGAAAAACATCCTTTGTCAAAGCGCTGGGACTTATGCCCTATGTAGTTAAGTCCAGAAGTAATAATCAATTAGTTGAGAATATTAAGCGCATTGATGCTCCTATATTATTCGAGGGACTGCACAGCACCTTTTTATTAAGAAAAAAACTGTTTAAAGACAGAAAATTACTTGTGAGGGCTCATAATGTCGAACACCAATATTATAAGAAACTCGCGGTTAATGAAAGTAATTTGTTTAAAAAACTTTATTATCATACGGCCTCTGTTAAACTAAAATATTATGAGAATATTTTAAAGAATTGTGATCAAATTCTACCCATCTCAAAGCATGAAGCCAAGCATTTTAAGTCAAAATATGGTGAGAAAGTCACTTTCTTACCCGCCTTTCATCCAAATAAAGAGTTGTTTGAATTGTCTAAAAAGGGATATTTTGCTCTTTATCATGGGAACTTAAATGTCGCTGACAATATGAAGGCGGCTTTATTTTTAATTGATGTTTTTAAGTCAATGCCTTATCCTTTGGTAATTGCTGGTAAATGCATTGATGAAAAACTGCTGTCAAAGGTTGATCAATTTAAAAATATAAGTTTTATTTCAATAGAAGATGAACATCAACTTTTGGAATTATTTCACAGAGCACATGTCAATGTTTTGTATTCGTTCAATAACTCTGGCGTCAAATTAAAATTAATCAATGCGCTTTTTCAAAGCAGGTTTGTCATAGCAAATAGCCAAATAATAGAGGGGTCTGGTTTGGATTCATTATGTATAATCGCTAATGACAAAAAAGAAATCATGATACAAGTCTTAAAAACTATGGATAAGGATTTTTCAGAAAAAGAAATTGCCCTCAGAAAAGAATTACTTAGTGTTTACAGTAACAAGAAAAATACAGAAATCTTGTTAGGCTGTTTATAGGATTAAACTACTTCAAAGATTTTGCCTGCCTCGCATTTAATGGTCTTATGCGGAAATTTTAATATTAAGGCATAATCATGTGTCGCCATCAATATGGTAATTCCTGCCTTATTGATTTCTTCTAAAACATTCATGATTTCCACAGAAGTTTTCGGGTCCAAATTCCCTGTAGGTTCATCAGCCAGGATCATCTCAGGAGTGTTTAATAAGGCTCTTGCAATTGCCACGCGCTGTTGTTCGCCGCCAGAAAGTTGGTACGGCATTTTAAAGCCCTTTGTTTTCATGTCAACTTTTTCAAGCACTTCATTGATCTTCGCACCCATTTGATTCTTGCCCTTCCATCCTGTAGCCTTCAATACAAACAAAAGGTTTTCAAATACTGATCTGTCATTCAACAACTGAAAATCTTGAAATACAATGCCAATTTTTCTCCTTAAAAAAGGGATTTCCTTTTCCTTTAACTTTTGGAGATCAAAACCAACAATAGAACCTTTTCCATTTTGCAAAGGTAAATCCCCATAGAGCGTTTTCATCAAACTACTCTTTCCGCTTCCTGTTTTCCCAATAATATAATTAAAATCTCCCTTTTGAATATCAAGATTGATATCTGACAAAATTAAATTTTCTCGTTGAAATATGGTGGCATCCTGTAATTGAAGCATGTTACTTTTTTTGATGGTACAAAAACATATGATTCTCAGGTTCTAAATAGTATTAAAACAAAAGTAAGGCAAACTTAATGTTTAAATTTCAAATAGTAAAGTTACTTGAGTTGGATATCGTCATAATTCCATTACTGTCTAATTATGTAAAACCATTTATCTGAAACTAAAAAAAGCAGCATCTTATCTTTTAACAAAGTTTTAAAATATAAAATTATTATCTGATTGAGAGGAATTGCTGATATTAGCGTCTAAATTGAATATCCGAATAAAGTTCCTGTTAAAATCAATAATAAGCTTAATCTAGTTGAACAAAAATGGAAATAATCAAAAATCTAATTAAAAAATATATAGCCCTCGCTGTTTCTATCATTATCATTGCTGCCTTTTCATGGTCCTGCGAAAAACCAACCCCAGAATTAGGACTAAAATCTGGGACTTGGAGGGGTGAACTTACAGCTCAGGAAAACCAGATCCCTTTTAATTTTGAAGTCAGTAAGGATAATGGCTCCTATCAAATTAAACTCATTAATGGTGTCGAGAAATTAGACATTGACAGAATAGATATCCTTGGAGATTCTTTATTTTTTGATATGCACATATTCGACATTAGTATAAAGGCTAAAATATTTGAGGATAGCCTGGTTGGGTCTTATAATAAAAATTATGCTGATGGTTATGTATTGCCCTTTAAGGCAATCTACGG
>CAZPHF010000052.1:4911-14554 GCA_964586115.1 uncultured Flavobacteriaceae bacterium
AAATTCAGGGCTTATAAAGAAAATGATTCTATCTTAAAAGGAGAATACTGGTCGGGAAAAACAAGTTATAAAACCTTTGTCTCAATAAAAAATGACACGGTGAAGTTGCCTGATGCGAATAGCCTGACCTATTTAAAGGAAGGCTACGAACAGATTGATTTCTCCTTCCCAGATCTTGACGGAAATCTAACCTCACTTAAAGATGAAAAATACAAGGATAAGATTGTCATCCTTCAAATATTTGGTACCTGGTGCCCAAATTGTATGGATGAAACGCGGTTTTTATCTGAATGGTACAATAAGAATCGATCTCAAGGAGTCGAGATAATTGGCTTGGCCTATGAAATAAAACCTGAGTTTGAGTACGCCAGAGATAGGGTATTGACCATGAAAGAAAAATTAGATGTGCCCTATGATTTTCTCATTGCCGGCACGTCTTCTACCCAATCGGCTTCAGAATCCTTGCCCATGCTCAATAAAGTGATGTCTTTTCCTACCTCAATTATAATTGATAAGAAAGGCAAAGTACGAAGAATTCACACGGGTTTTTCTGGCCCCGCGACTGGTGTTTATTACGAGGAATTTGTAGACGATTTTAATCAATTCATGCAAGAGCTAATAAATGAATCCTAGGATATTGTTACAAATCAAAGGTAGTTTTCAACAATCTCTCCAACTAATCAACAATTTTACAATTTATTTGTTATTTGACGTTAGCTAAATAATCTAAGTACTATTTTTGATTTTTTAAGGTTTCCGCTCAATGAAGTTACTCAAAGTATTCATTTTTTTTACACTGTTTTCTTTTTTTCATGGCTTCGCCCAGAAATCGATTATTTACACACATGAGCTTGTGGATTTCAATCATGCCATGCAATTATACTCGAATAAAGATTATGTGGCTTCACAATTGATCTTCGAAAAAATAAAGAACGATTTTGATGAAGCCTCCGAATTAAGAGCCAGATCATATTATTATGAAGCTTTTTGTGCCATAAGGCTTAAGCAAAAAGATGGTGATGATTTGATGAATGCCTTTTTCGAAAAATTCCCAACAAGTACAAAGAGAAATACGGCTTTTATGGAAGTTGGTGATTACTATTTTAATAATCGCAGTTATGCCTATGCATTAAAATGGTTCAACAAGGTCAAAGAAAATAATCTTACCCTTTATAATCAGGAAGAATTTAACTTTAAAAAAGCCTATGCTTTATTTGCCGTAGGAAGCTTTGCTAATTCCAGAAAATATTTTTCACAACTCTTGAATTCCAAAAAATACGGAGCGCAGGCAAAATATTATTACGGCTATATGGCCTATCAGGATGACGACTATGCCGAGGCAGATAAATATTTGAATCAGGTTGCTGATAATCAAGGTTTTGATGATGATATTCCATATTATATGGCCAATATTAAATTCAAGACAGGGAAATTTCAGGAAGCGATTGATGCTGCCACCCCTTTATTGGAAAAATCAAATGGTATTCAACATTCAGAGCTTTCCAAAATAATTGGTGAGAGCTATTTTAACCTGAATGAGTTTGAAAAAGCCACTCCCTACCTCCTGGATTATAAAGGAAAAAAGGGCAAATGGAATAATACTGACTACTACCTACTGGGTTATGCTTATTATCAGCAAAAAGACTATGAGGAAGCTCTCATCTGGTTCACTAAAATCATTGATGGTAACAATGCCGTTTCTCAAAATGCCTATTATCATCTGGCTGAATGTTACCTTAAAAGTGACCGAAAGCAAGAAGCCCTAAATGCATTCAGAAATGCCAAGCAAATGGATTTTAATGCGGAAATTAAAAAAGATGCCTGGTTAAATTATGCCAAATTGAGCTATGAAATAGGAAACCCATATAAAAGTGTAGCAGAAGTTATCCAAGAATATTTGGAGGCCTATCCCGATGATTTTGAACAATCTGAAGTAAAAGATTACCTGATCAGTGCTTATATAAATGCAAATGATTACCAGGGGGCGCTTGAATACCTTAAAAATGCAAACTCAGATGATAATGAAACTTATCACAAAGTAGCATTTTTATATGGGGTTCAACTTTTTAAGCAACAAGATTATCTAAAGGCGATTGAAAATTTTAACCTTTCCATTGAAACTTCTTCTAATTCCGTGTATCAGGCAAGGTCTTTATTTTGGAAAGCTGAGTCATTATACAGATCAGAGAAATACGAAGAGGCACTTAAGGGGTTTCAGGATTTTTATGAAGTTCCTGAAGCTAAAGAAACAGCAGAATACAATATTGTACTTTACCATATAGCCTATACTTATTTTCAATTAAAGGATTATAATCAAGCAGGTGGGCATTTCAATGAAAATATAGAAGTTGTCAATGATGAAAAACTAATTAATGACAGCTATCTTAGACTTGGAGATTGTTTTTTTGCATTGAGTAGTTATTTTAAGGCGATTCCATCCTATGAAAAAGTAGTAGCGGCCAATCAAACAGACGTTGACTATGCACAATTGCAGATCGCCTTCTGCTATGGATATATGGGAGAGACGGATAAAAAAATCAATGCCCTAAATGAATTTACCGAAGTTAATCTTAAATCCACTTTGCGAGATGATGCTTTTTATGAACTCGGTAATTCCTACGTAAAACTGAACAAGACCGATCAGGCGATGGCTGCTTATGATGAGGTCGTAACTAATTACAGAATGAGTTCCCTGGTATCAAAATCCTTACTCAAACAAGGATTGGTTTATTTTAATGCAGACCAAAACGATCAGGCACTTGATAAATACAAAGCCGTTGTCAATACTTATCCGGGAACAGATGAAGCCAAGGAA
Organism: uncultured Flavobacteriaceae bacterium; assembly: GCA_964586115.1. Taxonomy (GTDB): domain Bacteria; phylum Bacteroidota; class Bacteroidia; order Flavobacteriales; family Flavobacteriaceae; genus Lutimonas. Next base: position 7,727 of record CAZPHF010000052.1, read on the forward strand.
GCAATCGCAAATGCTAAGCAGATCTATGTTCAGCAGGGGCGTGTTGACGAATATGAACGCTTTATTAGTAATATAGATTTTGTGAATGTAACAGATGAAGAAATTGAAAATACTATGTTCTCTTCTGCAGAGCAATTCTATTTGAGTAACAATCTTGAAAAAGCTATTGAATCGCTTGTAAAATACCTCGACCGATTTCCAAACGGAGCAAATGCACTTAGCGTTAATTTCTTTCTGGCCGATGCCTATAGCCGAACCAATCAAAAAGAAAAAGCAGTCCCTTATTACCAATTCATACTTGATAAAGATAAAAATCAATACACAGAAAAATCCCTGGTTAATGTAGCCTATTTTTATCTTGATCTGGAAAATTGGGAACAGGCGGTTACCCTACTTACGCGCTTGGAAAAAGAGGCAGAAACAGAGCAGAACATCATATTTGCACAAAGTAACCTTATGAAAGGAAACTATGCCTTAAAAAATTATGAAACTGCTGTTCAATATGCTGAAACAGTAGTGCAACATCCAAAATTAGAACCCAAAATCGCCTCAGATGCGCAAATCATAATAGCTCGTTCAGCTTTTGAAACGGGTGATTTTTTAAAGGCTCAGGACGCATTTAAACTTGTTGAAGAAACAGCCTCCGGTGAATTAAAAGCTGAGGCTATCTATTATGACGCTTTCTTTAAAAATGATGAAGGAAATTATAAACTGTCTAATGTATCTGTTCAAAAGTTAGCTTCAGAATTTTCTCCCTATAGGTACTGGGGTGGCAAGGGTTTAGTGATCATGGCAAAGAATTTTTACGAACTTGAAGATGCCTATCAGGCAACTTATATTCTTGAAAGTGTGATTCAGAAGTTTTCAGACTTTGAAGATCTTGTTGAAGAAGCAAGAATTGAATTGAATAAGGTTAAAACCAAGGAATCAAAAACCAATTCATCCGTTATAATTGAAAACGAATAAGTAAAATGGGAAGCAAACAAATGAATAGAAACATCATATTCCTTATACTTTTAATGGTCAGTGGCGTGGTTTTTTCTCAAAAAAAGAAAAAGGATAGAATCACTACAGAAGAGATTAATGTGGTAAAACCCTTTTCACCAACAGTTTCAGAGGCCTTTAAGATTAATGTTGAACCCGAAATTGACAGTGTTGACCTTGGTGGTAAAAAGGCGATAAACTACTCAATCAATTCTATACCGGTCGCTTCTACCTTTACTCCCGCAAAAGGCAAGGCAAAAACGCTTCAAAGAGTTCCTAAGGAAAGATTCTATAACAACTTTATTTCAGCAGGTTATGGAAATTATGGCACCCCAATTATAGAAATTTTCGCTCATAGCAATTCCTCAAACTATAATGATTTTGGGGGCTTTTTTAATTATCATTCTTCCGGAGGTGGAATTGATGGCATTGTTTTAAATGATGACTTTAAGGATCTGGATATAGACCTGTATTATAAACAGTCTGAAAGAAATTTTGACTGGAAAGTTCAGGGAGGTCTTGACTATCTTTCGAACAACTGGTATGGTCTTTCTGACGAGATTGAATATTCTGAAACAGCAATCAATTCAATACAAGAAAGGCAATCTTATACCAATATCCATTTAAAAGGTGACATTGAATTTACCGATGCTCTGATACATACAGGAGAGGTTGAATTTAGTAGATTTTCGGATAAATTCAAAAGTGGAGAAAATCATTTTGAAATCAATTCTGTGATCGACTTTCCCATTGGCCAAGAATTAATGTATTCAGAGATCAGCTTTGAATTATTAAATGGGAAATTTGAAAATGATTTCTTTCAAACTGAGAAGCTCACCTATACCTATTTCAACATTGGGTTCAGTCCTAACTTCGAAGTTTTACGAGATAATCTAACTGTCAATATAGGCGCCAGACTGTTTTATAGCATCACTAATAATTTTGAGGGAAGTAAATTCTATATCTATCCAAATATCACCGCATCATACAATATTAGCGAAGAGGCTTTGATTGCCTATGCAGGAGTGGTAGGAGATCTTCAGCAAAACAGTTATAAAAATTTCGTTCATGAAAACCCATTTGTGTCACCAACACTTTATATTCAAAGGACCAATCAACAATATAATGCTTATGCCGGAATCAAAGGTTTATTGAATTCTAAAATTCGATTCAACCTCAAAGCTGCTTATATCAATGAAAAAAACAAAGCCCTGTTCAAATTAAATCCCTCTCTGACAGATGGGAGCAATGAAGTAGATGAGGGCTACGAAGCGGCCAATTCTTTTCAAGTGGTTTATGATGACGTCAATACTATTTATTTTAATGGAGAAATCATTTTTGATCTTTTCAAAGAGTTTAAGTTTGGAGGAAACATTGACTTCAATTCTTATAGCCTAAAAAATGAGGAGCATGCATGGAATTTACCTTTAATGAAAGCTACACTTTTGGCTAAATACACAAGAAAAAAATGGAGTGCCGGGGCTGATCTTTTCTTCTCTTCTGATAGAAAGGATGACTTATCTATTATTCCAGATTCCAATATCAGAATTACCAATTCGGCCTATTTTGATATCAACCTGAATGGCGTATACAATATCAATGATAAGTTTGACATTTTCGTCAATGTCAACAATATCCTAAGCAGTAATTATCAGGTGTATACCAATTTTAAAGTTCAGGGTTTGCAAGTTTTTGCAGGAGCCAAATATAAATTTGATTTTTAACAGGACGTCTAACTATACATTTTTTCATAATAGTCCTGATAAGATCCTGAAGTAACGTTCTCAAGCCATTGGTCATTAGCCAAATACCAGTCCAGGGTCTTTTCAAGCCCCTCCTCAAAAGTAACACTGGGCTTCCATCCCAGTTCTCTATTAAGTTTTGTAGCATCTATGGCATAACGCCTGTCATGCCCTGCACGATCCTTCACATAAGTGATCAATTGTTCTGAACTTCCTTTAGGACGAGCTAGTTTTTCGTCCATTAATTTGCACATCAGTTTGATTAGATTCAAATTAGTCCATTCATTAAAGCCCCCTATATTATAGGTTTCTCCTATCTTACCTTTGTGAAATATCTCATCAATGGCTATAGCATGGTCTTCCACAAAAAGCCAATCACGGGTATAATTACCATCTCCATAAACTGGCAGTGGTTTCGATTGTTTAATATTATTGATAAACAAAGGAATTAACTTTTCAGGAAACTGATTGGCACCATAATTATTGGAGCAATTGCTAATCATAAAAGGCATTCCATAGGTGTTTCCATAGGCCCTGACCAAATGATCTGAGGCGGCTTTAGAAGAAGCATAGGGTGATTGGGGGTCATAAGATGTTGTTTCTGTAAACAATCCTGTTTTCCCCAGAGAACCATACACCTCATCCGTTGAAATATGATAGAATAATTTCCCTTCAAAAGACCCTTTGTGAATTTCCCTGAAAGCATTGAGAAGATTCGCCGTTCCCAAAACATTGGTTTCAATAAAATCATTTGGATTCGTAATCGATCTATCAACATGACTTTCGGCTGCCAAATGCACAACGGCATCAAACTTATATTTATTGAAAAGTGTTCTTAAAAATTCCGCATCTTTAATATCTCCCTTGATAAACTCATAGTTGGTTTGAGCCTCCAAATCCTTAACATTCTCAAGGTTACCCGCATAGGTAAGAGAATCGAGATTATATATTTTATACGTTGGATACTTTGTTACAAATAGCCTAACTACATGAGAACCTATAAAACCAGCTCCTCCGGTAATCAGAATTTTTTTACTTGAATTTTTCATATCATAAAAAATAATGGATTGATGTCAATTTCTATTTTTGTTTCAACTGCCATTGCCATGCTGAAGCCAAAGCTTCCTCTAAACTCAATGTGGCCTTCCATCCCAGCTCTGTATTTGCCAACTCAGTATTAGCGTAAGCAGCGGTGATGTCACCCTCTCTTCTGTCAACAATTTTGTGTTTTACTTTTGTATTATTCGCCTTCTCAAAGGCATTAATCACTTCGAGAACTGAACTTCCCTTTCCTGTACCAACATTAAAAAACTCCATCTTGCTTTTGTTTTTACCTTGAAGTAATCTCTGTAAGGCACTAATGTGGGCTTTCGCCAGATCCACCACATGAATATAGTCTCTAACCGCCGTTCCATCTTTGGTGGGATAATCATCTCCAAAAACAGAAAGCTCTTCTCTTATGCCAGACGCTGTTTGAGTGACAAAGGGAATGAGGTTCTGAGGAACACCTATAGGAAGCTCACCAATAAGTGCACTTTCATGCGCACCAATCGGATTAAAATAGCGTAAGGCTATAGCATTGAGATCCGTTACTTTTGTCGTATCCTGAAGAATCTCTTCTCCGATTTGTTTGGTATTCCCATAAGGAGATTCTGCTTTTTTAACTGGTGCATTTTCAGTTATTGGCAATTCGTCTGCCTGACCGTAAACAGTACAGGAAGAACTGAAGATAATATGAGGTACCTTATGCTCTGCCATACTTTTCAGCAAATAGACAAGGGTAGAAATATTATTTTCATAATACTTTAACGGTTGTTCCACACTTTCTCCAACTGCCTTGGATGCAGCAAAATGAATCACTCCATCAATTTGATGGTTTTCAAAAAAAGCGGCTATTGTTTCTCTTTCCTTGAGATCAATTTGTACAAATTCAGGTTTAATCTTGCTGATAGCTGTAATTCCATCCAGTACTTCCAATCTTGTGTTTGACAGATCATCAATAATAATTACATCAAACCCTTCCTTTTGTAATTCAACTACTGTGTGGGAGCCAATAAAACCAAGACCACCGGTAACAAGTATCTTATTTTTTTTCATATCAATTCATTATGAGTCAAATCTAATTCCCTCCTGTTATGCCGCACTATTGTACAAAATCCATTATTGTTTTTATGATCAGGTCCTGTTGTTCTCTTTCCAGTTCTGTATGCATGGGCAATGAAATCACTGTTTCTACCAATTGATTTGTTACTTTAAACTGCTCCTCCTTATAACGATCGTCCAGATAAGCCTTTTGTTTATGCAAAGGAACAGGGTAATAAATCGCATTTGGGATTCCTTTATCCATCAAATGCTGATGAAGGGCATCTCTTTTTCCGTTTGTTATTTTCAAGGTATACTGATGAAAAACATGACAATTACAGGTGTCGCAGATGTCACCGCATTTTTCTGTTACCGGAGCTTCAATATGGGGATTACTTTTAAAAGCATTGTTATAATATTTTGCTGCGCTTCTTCTTGCGGAGCAATACTCATTCAAATGAGGTAGTTTTAATCTCAAAACTGCCGCTTGAATACTGTCTAAGCGTGAATTGACCCCAACAACGTCGTGATAATATCTTTTGTACATCCCGTGATTAACCATTCCTCTTATGATGTGCGCCAAGTCATCATCATCTGTAAATATAGCACCCCCATCTCCATAACATCCTAAATTTTTAGAAGGAAAGAATGAAGTCGTTCCGATAGTTCCAATGGTTCCTGCTTTTTTAGTCGTGCCATTACTAAATGAATAATCAGCACCTATGGCCTGAGCCGTATCCTCAATCACGTATAGATTATGTTCTTTAGCAATCTTTAAAATTGCTTCCATATTTGCACATTGCCCAAATAAATGTACTGGTACTATGGCCTTTGTCTTCGGTGTTATTGCGTTTTTTAATGCCTCAAGATCGATATTAAACGTATTTGGATCAACATCCACCAAAACCGGTGTCAATTTAAGTAAAGCAATTACCTCAACAGTAGCAGCAAAAGTGAAATCAGCTGTAATTACCTCATCACCTTGTTCTAAACCAAGACCCATCATGGCAATTTGCAAGGCATCGGTACCATTTGCACATGGAATAACGTGTTTAATATCTAAATACGCTTCCAAATCAGATTGAAACCTCTTGACTTCAGGTCCGTTTATAAACGCTGCCGAAGCGATTACTTCGTTGATAGCCTCATCGATTTCCGGTTGGATTTTTTGGTATTGACTTTGTAGGTCAACCATTTGGATTTTCTTCATTTTGGTCAATTTTAATTCCTATTTCACTATAAAGCGTGACAAAAATACAAATATTTTGCGCGCTGTTCCTCTAAATTTTTAAATTAGCTGACAAATGAAATACCTGTATAATTTTGCCATATATCTTCTGGGAATCGTAGTGAGTATACTAGCGATCTTCAACGAAAAATTAGCACTCTTTAAAAAGGGAAGAAAAGAAACTTTTCCAAAATTGCTATCAGCTATTCAACCTCATGAAAAAACAATATGGATGCATTGTGCCTCATTGGGTGAGTTCGAACAAGGAAGACCCTTGTTGGAGGAATTAAGGAAATCAAGACCCAATTACAAAATAATTCTTTCATTTTATTCTCCTTCCGGATATGAGGTCAGGAAAGATTATCAGGGAGCGGATGTTGTCGTTTATCTCCCGATAGATACAGTATCGAATGCTCGGAAATTTATTGAACTGACACATCCCACCATCGCCATTTTTGTGAAGTATGAATTTTGGCCCAATATACTGCAGGTTTTGAAGGAAAAATCTATCGAAACGATTCTCGTTTCCGGCATTTTTCGAGATGATCAGATCTTTTTTAAGGCCTATGGTAAATGGATGAAAAATTCACTTCAATCATTCGCTCATTTTTTTGTTCAAAATCAAAGCTCCGAAAGCCTTTTGAAAAAAATTGGATTTAACAATGTGACGATCAGCGGGGATACCCGATTTGACAGAGTGGCGAACATTCTTGACCAAAACAATACCTTAGATTTTCTGGAAGACTTTGTAGAAGATTGCATCGTATTGGTCGCAGGTAGTACCTGGCCATC
>CAZPHF010000052.1:14654-19324 GCA_964586115.1 uncultured Flavobacteriaceae bacterium
AAGGAGGGTGTTCATAACGTACTTGAACCAGCAGTTTTCGGAATTCCTTTAGTTATCGGTCCCGTTTTTGACAAATTCGAGGAAGCCAAAGAATTAGTCGAACTTAAGGGCTGCCTTGTGGCCAATAGGGAAGCTGATCTTTGCGATCATTTAAACAAATTGATCGAAAATGAAAAATACAGGTATAAGCTGGGGGGAATCACCAAAACCTATATAAAAGAACACCTTGGGGCCACGAAAATTATTTTGAATTATATTGAGGATGAGCTTGCAGATATTTCATAAATTGTACCCTAAATATTAGAGAAAATGATCAGAGAAAAACTCGAGGAATATTATAGCGTCGTTTTTGAAAAAGAATTACTTGATGAAATTTCCAAGGTAGGCACTTATAAAAAAGTTAAAGAAAATGATTTGCTGCTTGATATTGGTGATAAATTTCATCATATCCCACTTATCCTGACAGGGGCAATTAAAATAAGTCGTGAAACAAAAAAGGGAGACGAAATCGTTCTCTATTTTTTAGAAAGAGGTGACACCTGTACCATAACATTTGGAAGTGGCATTCAAAGCCATAAAAGCAAGGTTAGGGGAATTGCTGAAAAAGATTCTGAACTTATTCTTATTCCTGTAGAAAAGCTTGAGGAATGGTTGGTGAAGTACCAGTCATGGAGAACTTTTGTAATTGATAGTTATGATATACGACTAAACGAAATGCTTGAGGCGATTGATACACTTGCATTTTTAAAAATGGATGAGCGATTGTACAAGTACCTTGTTGACAAGGTACAAATCATGAGAAGTACTGAATTGAATACCACACATCAGGAAATAGCTATAGACCTCAATACCTCTCGGGTGGTTGTTTCTCGTTTATTGAAACAGCTTGAAAATGAAGGAAGGATCAAATTATATCGAAACAAGATCGAGGTGCTTGATTTCTGATATGTAACAAAAGTTACCTGGTTCGGTCTCTAATAATTTATTTTTACTCATTAAGCTTAAAAGAATATGGACTTTATTTTACAACCATGGCCCTGGTATGTAGCAGGACCTATCATCGCATTTTGCATGTTCCTGATGTTTTTCTTTGGTAAGAAATTTGGGGTATCCTCGAACTTAGAGACAGTTTGTGCCATGGGTGGTGCAGGAAAATTTGTCGATTTTTTCAAATTCGACTGGAAGAAGAATAAATGGAACCTGGTTTTTGTGATTGGATTGATCGTAGGAGGATTTATATCAGATCAATGGCTAACCCCAAATGATACGGTCGCCATTAGTGCAGAAACGGTGAAAGATTTAGCTGAAATAGGTATTCAAAATGCAGGGGCCAAATACCTCCCTGATGAAATTTTTAGTATAGACGCTATGCTTTCAGTTAAAGGGTTTTTGGTTCTCATTATTGCAGGAATATTGGTGGGTTTTGGGTCTCGATATGCTGGGGGATGTACCTCAGGACATGGAATAGTTGGATTAAGCAGCTTATCACTTGAATCATTTATTGCGGTTGGTGGTTTTTTTATTGGAGGTCTGGTTATGACCTGGTTTATATTGCCCTATATTTTCTAAATAAGACTTAAGATGAAATATATCAAATATTTACTAGTAGGTATTTTATTCGGAATTACATTGAGTAAAGCCGAAGTGATCTCCTGGTTCAGGATTTACGAAATGTTCAAATTACAGTCATTTCACATGTATGGCGTTATAGGATCTGCTGTGGCGATAGGTATTATATTAATGTATTTGTTCAAAAATGAAACCATTAAAAACCTATACGGACAGGCTATTGTTGTTGATCCAAAGAAAAAAGGTATCCCAAGAAATTTAATTGGCGGAATTATATTTGGACTTGGATGGGCGCTTGGAGGATCGTGTCCTGGCCCTATGTATATTCTTGTTGGAAAAGGTGTAATTTCGATTCTCGTAGTTCTTTTTGGAGCGCATCTCGGCACCTTCCTTTATCATGCCGTAAAACATAAACTTCCGCATTGATTAAAATCAGTAAAATCACTAAATCTTTGAAACGGAGTATTAACTTAGGTCATTTTCGTACATTTAGCATCCAATTTCCCATAGGAATTCATGAGTCAATTAATAGATAAATACGGCCGGCAAATCACTTATCTGCGCTTAGCAGTTACAGACAGATGTAACCTGCGCTGCCAGTATTGCATGCCAGAAGAGGGCATTGATATAGTCAAGAGGCAAGAATTACTTACTTATAAGGAAATGTATAGAATTACCCGGGTTTTAAGTGAGTTGGGTGTAGACAAAGTAAGACTTACTGGTGGAGAACCTTTCGTAAGGAAGGATTTCGTGAATTTTCTGGAGTCCTTGTCATTTAATGAGAGTCTGAAGGAAATTAATATAACCACAAATGGTGCGCTGATCTCAAAGCATATTGCGGTTCTTGAAAAAATAAATATCAATGCTGTGAATTTAAGCATTGACAGTCTGAACAGAGAAAAGTTTTTTAAAATTACGAGACGGGATGTTTTCCCGCAAGTCTGGCAAACCTATCATGACCTTTTAAAAAGTAAGCTTAATTTAAAGTTGAATGTGGTCATCCAATCAGGAGTCAATACCGATGAAATCATTGATTTTATTGAATTAACCAAGGAAGATAAGGTTTCTGTCAGATTTATAGAGGAGATGCCTTTTAACGGAAAAGGGCTTCGAGAGGTCAGAGAAGTTTGGAATTACAATAAGATCCTCAAAACCATCAGTTCACATTATGATGAAGTAGAAAATCTTGTCTCAAAAAAATCTTCAACTTCAAAGAACTTTAGAATCAAAGACTATAAGGGATCTTTTGGTATCATTCCTGCGTTTACCAGAACAATTTGTACAGACTGTAATAGAATAAGAATCACCGCCACGGGCTTATTCAAAAATTGCCTATTTGATGACGGTGTTTTTAACATTAAGGAATTTATAAGGAATGGGGCCAGCGATGATGAGCTAAAACAATTATTTATATCTACGGTACAGCAGAAACCAAAAAATGGATTTATCGCTGAAAAGAACAGAGGAAGCAATTCGGTTTCAGAAAGTATGTCAACTATAGGTGGCTAATAAGTGTATGAATAAAAAAGGAACATTAATAGATGTAGATGATGCTTTGGGAATTGTACTCAGGGAAACTGTGTCATTTGGCCTTGAAGAAATAGACTTCAAGGAATCCCTTGGAAGGGTATTAAGAGAAAATATTACAGCTGATAGAGAAATGCCTCCATTTCACCGAGTGAGTATGGATGGAATTGCAATTAAGACCTCTGTTTTCGAATCGGGAAGAAGAGATTTTAGGATTGAAAATATCCAAGCTGCCGGGAGTGAGCAGCTCGTTCTTGGTAATGCTGATCATTGTATAGAAGCCATGACCGGTGCCATGCTGCCCATAGGTACAGACGCCATTATTCCTTATGAACTGATCAGCATTGAAAAAGGTATAGCTCATGTCAATTTGGAGGAGATCCAGTTCTTTCAAAATATCCATAAAAAAGGATTAGATCGCAAACAAAATGATCTTCTAATTACTGTCAACACAAAAATTTCATCGGCAGAAATCGGGGTATTGGCTACAGTAGGAAAAGTAAGAGTTCAGGTAGCCGCATTACCAAAAGTAGCGATTGTGTCAACTGGTGATGAACTTGTGGAAGTTGACGAATTTCCCAAGCCATATCAGATCAGAAAAAGCAACGTTCACACGCTTCATTCTCTTTTGAAAAGATTTGAGATTACACCTGATTTGTTCCATATTACTGACAGTAAAGAACAATTGAGGCAAAAAATTAAATCCCTCCTTGACAAATATGATGTACTCATGTTCAGTGGAGCCGTGAGCAAGGGAAAATTTGATTTTCTCCCGGAAATTCTCGAGGAACTAGAAGTCGTAAAACATTTTCATAAGGTTCGTCAAAGACCCGGAAAGCCTTTCTGGTTTGGAAAAAAAGATCAAACAACGATTTTTGCTTATCCCGGAAATCCGGTATCAACATTTGTGAGCTGTCTTAAATATTTTGTGCCCTGGCTTCATAAAAGCCTCCACTTAAGTTTTGAAAATCCAAACTTAGCCATTCTTGGCGAAGATTTCCTTTTTAAACCTGAACTGACTTATTTCTTACAGGTCAAGATCGTCAATAAGGAAGGAAGGCTTATTGCGTTTCCAAAGGCAGGTAATGGCTCAGGTGACCTGGTAAATTTAACTGAAAATGATGGCTTTTTGGAATTGCCATCTGACAGAACCGAATTTAAACAAGGAGAGGTTTTTCCACTAATTCAATATAGATTTTAAAATCCTTGATTTGAAAAAATTTTCACATATAGATAAAAATAACAAGCCAAAAATGGTCAATGTTATTGACAAAAAGATTAGCAAAAGACAGGCTGTGGCTCAGGCAAAAATGTTTTTGGGTAAAGAGGTTGTTGCATTGCTGAACAGCTCTGAAATCAATACTAAGAAAGGCCCTGTTTTTCAAACTGCTATTATCGCTGGAGTGCAGGCCGTGAAAAAAACTGCTGATCTAATCCCAATGTGCCATCCGCTTTTACTTGACGGGGTTGACATAGATATTCAATTTTTGAATGAAGAAGCCATTAATATTATTTGCACTGTAGAAATGGAAGGTAAAACAGGGGTTGAAATGGAGGCATTGACAGGCGCTAGT
>CAZPHF010000053.1:0-18700 GCA_964586115.1 uncultured Flavobacteriaceae bacterium
GTGCTGTAGCTCATTATTTAAAAGCACATCCAAAAGTAGGGAAAGTCTATTGGCCCGGATTTGAAGACCATCCAAATCATCAAATCGCAAAATCTCAAATGTCAGGTTTTGGGGGCATGCTCTCTTTTAGCCTAAAAGGAGACAAATACGAGGATGCCATTAAAATACTAGAAAACCTAAAGGTATTCACTCTTGCTGAATCCTTAGGCGGTGTGGAATCATTAAGTGGTCATCCGGCGAGTATGACGCATGCATCTATTCCAAAAGAAGAACGAGAAAAGACAGGTGTTATTGACTCTTTAATTAGGTTAAGTGTTGGTATAGAGGCTGAAAAAGATCTTTTAGAAGATTTGGAAAATGCTCTTAAACTGGTTTAATTCTTTCCAAATACGTATATTATACCAATATTGGCAGTAATCATGGTATCATTATTTTTATTTCCTGGATCGTCAGGAGCATTTAAGCCCTCAACCACATCAGAGAAAAAATAATGATATCTAGTTTCAAAACTAAAGTCCACTTTATCAAGACCAAATCTTACTCCAACACCTCCCGTAGCAGAAAATAAATTGTCTGGTTCTAAAAAAACAGCTCCTTCTTGCCACTTACTGATCAATTCAGTATAAGGTTCTTCTTGACCTTTTAAAGATACATCATTTACTAAAATATCCGGTTGTGAATAACTATAATGTAATCCCACAGTGACAAACGGATTGATAGAACCAGAACTTTTATAATAAGAAGAATAATCTTCAAGCTCAAAAATATAATATTCGAAATTCAATCCTACATTATAAAGCTTTATCGCTGCTTTCATATCGTCTAATTTAGTATTTAGACCTGCAGGTTCAAAGGTAATATTTGAATTACTTATATAAGATAATTCCGTTTTTAATTTAAAATGAGTACTAAAAAAACTTGATCCACTTCTCCAGTTATACTGGCTCCCAAAAAATTTCAAATAATAAGTAATTCCGAACCCCATGTTACTTTGATTCTCAGCTGCAAACTCAGTACTTAAACCCATGTCTGTTTGAAAAGCTGCTATACCAAAAAACCCACCCACTTCATGACTAAAATTTGTCTGTGCATGAGCGTTTGTAAAGAAGAAAAAAAGCAATACTGCAAAAAGTTTAGGTAAATATTTCTTCATGGTTTAGTTATAATTTTTAGTGCAATTTAGGACAAATATAAAAAAGAATATCCTTAATTCTATTTTTTCAAAACAAAAAACAGAAAAATATGGGAATTATTGTTTTCTTAACTCAATATTTGGGTCCCAAAACAAATCTTTAAATGCGACTATACTATTGTTTTCAACCCTAACATTTTCATTTTCCAATAGTTGTTGCATCAAATTTGAACCTTTAAAATGATGTTTTCCAGTTAAAAGCCCATTTCTATTAACAACGCGATGAGCTGGTACGGTATCATCTAAATGTGAAGCATTTAAGGCCCATCCAACCATTCTGGCGGATTTAGCTGAGCCCAAAAACTTTGCAATGGCTCCATACGAGGTGACTCTACCAAATGGAACTTGTTTGGTAATCTCATATACTTTTTTAAAAAAACCGTCCTCTTTCATTTTTAATTAAAATTAACATTTGGGTTGAAAAGTAAAATTCAAAGAAAGATTAATATTTAGTTCTAAATTTAACATAAGTGATGGCTTTTTTGAGCTCTAAATATTGTTTCTCATAAAAGGTTTGAATCGCTGTAGCCTCAGAAGGTGGACTACTGCTATTATAAATGTCATGATGAGCGAAAAGAATTTCATGAGGACCCTCATGTAATACTCCAAGCAGATAACCATGTAGAAACTCGCTATCTGTTTTTAAATGAACCAGCCCTTTAGCATTTAGAATTGACTGATATTTCTCCAGGAAAGGCTTTGTAATAAGACGGTGTTTGGTCCGCTTATATTTTATTTGGGGGTCAGGAAAAGTGATCCAGATCTCAGACACTTCGTTTTTTTCAAAACAATGATCAATGAGCTCAATTTGAGTTCTTAGGAAGGCTACATTTTGAAAATTATTTTCCAAAGCTGTCTTTGCCCCTCTCCAGAACCGAGCTCCTTTAATATCGACACCAATAAAATTTTTATCAGGATATTTTTCCGAAAGCGCTACAGAATATTCACCTTTACCACAGCCTAACTCTAGAATAATAGGGTTGCTATTCTTAAAATAAGATTGCCATTGTCCTTTTAGTGAAAATCCTTTAAGAACTTCTTCACGACTCGGTTGAATCACATTTTCGAAAGATTCGTTTTCCTGGAATCGTTTTAATTTGTTCTTGCTTCCCAAAGGAAATTGAATTTTGGATAATAATTACTCAGTATTGGTTTTTCTGAATTTCTGTAGTTGACCAAGCCAGTAAATAAATAAGCCAGCGGTTATAATGAAAAGGATGCCGTTAAAAATGTTTGAAACCCACCAACTATCTAAAGATCTGATGGCATCATAGGGAATGAATAATATCTCCGTGAAGAATTCTGCCAGAGCTCTGAAAAGATTATTTGAAATCATATTTAATTTTTTAAAATCAACTTAAACCTTCTGGCTTATGTTGTAAAAGTTTTACATTAGCTTTTTATTGCAGCAAATATAGTTGAGTTTACGATTTACTCACCTGCAAATTTAAAAAATATCATTATGATAGCCAATTTTTTCAATCAAACCAAGCCAATAAATTTTTTGGTGCTATCGATTTTGGTTTTTATTATTTATTTAACTGCCCTGATCAATGTGAATACTGAATCTCTGGGTTTTTTATTTTTTGTGAAGAACAGCTTGTTTTTAGTCCTTGCCATCCTTACTGTCTTTGTTGTCAATTTTATTATTAGAAAGAACGCTCTGACTGAAGACAATTCCTATGCCATTTTATTTTATATTCTGTTTTACAGTTATTTTCCCAATTCCTTTATCAATGAGAGTTTATTTATCTCTAATTTCATTTTACTTTTGGCATTTAGAAGAATTTATAGTCTTCGTTCTTCCCTTCAGATCAAGGAAAAGATTTTTGATAGTGCCTTCTGGATTGGAATTGCCAGCCTCTTCCATGTTTGGAGTTTGATTTATTTGGTTTTAGTCTATGCCGCTATTTTGATTTTCAGAAAAATTGATTGGCGTAATTTTGTTATTCCATTGGTGGGAGTATTCACGCCGATTTTTTTATCATATACTTATTTATTGGCATTTGACGATCTGGGAAGGTTCAATAATTTGTGGATATGGAGCTTTGACTTGAGCTTGGAGGTATATAATTCAACTCATTTTATACTTCCATTAGCTTTGATAGGAATTGTGGCACTTATCGCCATTTTTCCTACGACAAAAAGGTCTTTGCTTGCCAAAATTGACTTTAAGGCCACATGGACCGTATTGATTACACATATCGTTATTTCTTTGATACTTGTAATAATTGCCCCGGAAAAGAATGGTTCAGAACTTATTTTTCTGTTCTTTCCCTTCAGTATTCTTTTTGCCAATTACTTGCAAGTGATCAACAGATATTGGATCAAAGAGTCAATAATTTATCTCTTCATTTTAATGATCATCAATAATCTTTTCTAAAGATTACAATTTGCTTCCAAAAGCGAGATCCCCTGCATCACCAAGACCAGGAACGATATATCCCTTTGAATTTAAAACTTGATCCACAGTAGCGACCCAAAGATGCGTATTTTCCGGAAAGTGTTTTGTAGCGAAGTCTATTCCTTCTGTAGCAGCGATCACGGAAACAATATGTACCTGCTTAATGTTCCCCATCTTTTTTAGTACTTCATAAACAGCCGCTAAAGAGCTTCCTGTAGCGAGCATTGGGTCAGCCAGGACAAGAATCTTGTTGTCAAGAGAAGGTGAAGCCAGGTATTCAACCTTAATTTCAAATTCTTCAGGAGAACTGTGCTGTCTGTAAGCTGAAATAAAGGCGTTCTCAATTTGATCGAAATAATTCAGTATCCCTTGATGTAAAGGCAATCCAGCTCTTAAAACTGAACATAAAACTAGTTGGTCCGATACATGAGGTATTTTTTTCTCTCCTAAGGGAGTCTTTACAGTACGATCTTTAAAATGTAATTCCCGGCTTAATTCATAACTAAGGATTTCACCGATCCTTTCAATATTTCTTCTGAATCGCATAGCATCCTTTTGAACTGTATGATCCCTGATCTCCGAAATAAAATGATTCAGAACTGAATTGGTTTTGTCGAAATTGTGTATAATCATTTGCCTAAAGAAATTTAAAAAAGGACGCAACTGCAATAAGGTACTTCAAACAAATTTCCAAAGCAAAGAATAGTCTTTAGAGAATGTATCATCTTTGGGAATTCTTATGTAAAGATAAGAATCCCAAAGAATAATCGGTCAAAGATCAATTGAATTAACCGTTAATAATGTCTTCCTGATGTTGAATAGACTCCTGATGAATGGCTTTGAATATCCTTTCTATGAATGTCTTTGATAAACCCTGCTCTTCGCCTTTTTCGACTACTTTGTCAAGAATTTCATTCCACCTTGCATTTTGAAGTACAGCAACGTTGCTTTCTTTTTTCGCCTTTCCAATATTTTCAACGATCTGCATTCTTTCAGAAAGTGTTTCCAACAATTGTTCGTCTTTTGCATTGATCTCATTTCTGAGGGCAGCTAATTTGGAAAGTGATTCTTCCTGCTCAAATCGAGGTTTTCTTACTTTTAAGCCTTCCATAATTTCAACCAATCGACTAGGCTTGATCTGTTGTTTGGCGTCACTCCATGCTTTGTCAGGATCACAATGTGTTTCAATGATCAAACCATCCATTTTAAGGTCAAGAGCTGTTTGTGACACTTCAAATATGCCCTCACGGTTTCCGCAAATATGTGAAGGATCATTGATAATAGGCAAAGTAGGATACTTACTTTTTAGGTCAATCGGGATCTGCCAGCTAGGGATATTACGATAATTGGATTTTCTAAAAGAAGAAAAACCTCTGTGAATCGCGCCCAGATTTTTAACACCCATTTTATGGAATCTTTCAATGGCTCCAATCCAAAGGTCAAGATCTGGATTTATAGGGTTTTTTATCAATACTATTTTATCAGTGTTTTGAATTGCCTCAGCTATTTCCTGCACTGCAAATGGATTAACTGTTGTACGTGCTCCAATCCATAGGATATCGATATCAAATTCAAGAGCCAGTTTGGCATGTTGTGCATTAGCAATCTCTATTGCTGTTAACAATCCTGTTTGCTCTTTTACTTTTTTCAACCAAGGAAGCGCTATAGCGCCATTCCCTTCAAAAGAACCCGGTCTTGTTCTCGGTTTCCATACGCCTGCTCTAAAAATAGTTGCATCTGTATTTTTCAATTCATGGGCAATCTCAAGGACTTGCTCTTCACTTTCCGCACTACATGGTCCTGCAATTACCAAAGGATGAGACAATGTCATGTCATCCAACCATGTTCTAAAATTCTTATTTTCCATTTTTATTCATGTTTAATTCCTGCCAACACGTCTTTGATTCTATTTGTGTTTTCCATGATGTCTAAAACGTCATCGGCTGATTTTCTAGTTAAAATATCTTTAAATTGATTCAAGTTTTTAATATATTCTTCGAGTGATTTTAAGAGATTATCTCTGTTCTGCATAAAGATTGGGGTCCAGGTTTCCGGGTTACTCTTTGCTAGTCTGACAGTGGAGGCAAAACCACTTCCCGCCATATTAAAGATGGTTTTTTCATCTTTTTCAATTTCCAGGACCGTTTTACCAAGCATAAATGAACTAATATGTGACAGATGCGACACATAAGCAATGTGAATATCGTGTTGCACCGACGAATCCATAAATACATTTTTCATTCCCAGACCTTCAAAAATGGTCTCAACTCGTTCTATCATCTCTGGGCTAGTCAATTCCTTTTCACAAATTATATTGACCTTGTCTGTGAAAAGATCATATATAGCCGCTTCAGGACCTGAAAACTCAGTTCCTGAAATTGGATGTAGCGCTACAAAATTCTGTCTTTTAGGATGCTCTCTAATAGCATCACAAACCGCGGCTTTTGTTGAGCCTACATCAAAAACCAAAGTTTTTTCTCCGATCAGATCAAGCACCTTAATTGATAGTTCTGGAATAATATTCACAGGAACTGCAATGATGACTACATCCATTTCATGAATTTTATCAAAATCAAATTTTTCATAGATGATTCCTAATTCAAGTGCCTTTTCCAAATGCGCTGAATTTTTATCCATACCATAAACAGTTGCCCAGGTCGTTTTTTTCAGCTCCAAAGCTAAAGATCCTCCTATTAGTCCTAATCCTATTACTGCGATTTTATTCATGAGATTTCAGATTTAGTTAATCGCTTAAGGACCTCCATCATTTTACTTTCTTCCACACACAATGAAAACCTTATATAACCCTCACCCTGAGAACCGAATACAGTACCCGGTGTAACAAAAACATCGTGATTGTAAAGTATATGATCGGTCAATGTCTGGGAATTCATATTCGCGGGAATTTTTGCCCAAACGAACAAGCCTGAACTTTTAGTATCATAAGTACAATCCAATTGCTCACAGATTTTCCAGATGATCTCCCTTCGTTTCTTATAGACCTTGTTCATGTCATCAAACCAATCAGATGAGAGGCCCAAAGCCTGGATCGCTCCTTGCTGAATTCCAAAATACATGCCTGAGTCCATATTACTTTTAACTTTTAGAATAGCATCAAGATAAGTTTCGTGACCTACGACCATTCCTACTCTCCAGCCAGCCATATTAAAGGTTTTACTCAGAGAATTCAGCTCAATTGCGACATCTTTTGCCCCGAAAACTGATAAAATACTTTTCGGATTATCGTTCAAAACAAAGCTATATGGATTATCATTTACAATTAGAATCTCATGCTTTTTTCCAAAAGCGATCAATTCTTCAAATAATTGATTACTTGCATTACTGCCAGTTGGCATATGTGGATAATTCACCCACATTATTTTAACCTTAGTAAGGTCTGATTTTTCAATTTCATTAAAATCAGGCCACCAGTTCTTGCTTTCTTTTAAGGCATAGGTTAAAGGTACCGCCTGAATCAATTTAGTCACTGACGCATAGGTTGGGTAACCTGGATCCGGAATTAAAACCTGATCCCCCTCGTTCAAAAAGGCCATTGAGATATGCAGAATACCTTCTTTTGAGCCCATAAGAGGTAAAACTTCATTTTCAAACCCCAAATCCACCCCATAATATTTTTTATAAAAAAGCGCCATTGATTTTCTTAGTTCGGGAAGGCCCTGGTAACTTTGATAACCGTGAATATCAGCATTTTTTAAGGCATCAGTAACTGTTGCCGGCGGAGCCAGATCAGGACTTCCGACACCTAAATTGATAATCGGTTTACCTTGATCAATTAGCGACCTTACTTCTCTAAGTTTTATGGAGAAGTAGTATTCTTTTACGTCATGTAATCTTTTCGCTTGAGGTAGCATGTTTATAATTTATTTTGGTGGTATTCCCCCAGTATTTTTAAATGTGTCACTTTTTTTGATATCAGATGTAAGGCGTTTTTATACAACACAAAATCATCGATGACCAAGTCGATAAAAAAAGCATAATTCCAAGGTTTTTCGATAATTGGCAATGATTGTATTTTAGTAAGATTCAGTTCGTGTTTACCGAATATATCCAGTGTTTCTGCCAGGCTTCCGGTATCGTGCTTAGTCACAAATTTAATGGAGGCCTTATCTTTTACAGAACCGAGTTTACTTGGGTGATAAGCACTGTCATTGTTTTTTTTGAGAATAAAAAAACGAGTAGAATTATTTTTGATGGTTTGAATGTCATCAGCTAAAACTTCTAAATCATACATGTCAGCAGCGATTTTACTCGCAATGGCGGCAATCCCCTTAAGTCCTTGTTCTTTAATTCTTTTAGCAACTTCTGCTGTGTCTTTTTCTTCAATTAATTTGATCTCAGGACGATTTCTGAAGAATTTTCTACATTGTAATAAAGCCATAGGGTGAGACCAGACTTCTTTTATATCACTTAAACGCTGACCTTTGAGCGCCATTAAATGATGGTGTATATTGATATAAACTTCTCCCTCTATGCTTAGGTCAAATTCATCAATAAGCGCATAATTGGGTAAAATGGCCCCCGCGATAGAATTTTCAATGGCCATAACAGCACTGTCAACCCCGCCGTCATTCAACAATCCGGGCATATCAGTAAAAGACATACACTCCACTAAGTTAATATCTTCACCAAAATATTTGTTGGCAACGATATGGTGGAATGATCCTCTAATTCCCTGAATTGCTATTTTCATTTTCTTACTCAAAATTGATAAAAAAAAAAGCCTCGATATACGAGACTTACTATGTTGTTAAAACTAATCTATACACCAGGAGTCTCTACTTTATTTTGTAAAAAAATAAAAGTAAAACCAGTTAGCTATTTGTACAGAATTCGTCATTAAAATCAAAATTAGGCAGCAAATCTATGAATTAATTTGTCAATTACAAGTCTTTTTTAAAAAAGATTGATGATAGTTCAATTTTATTTGGAAAACATCTTATTAAAATAAATGGGATTGAATCTCTATCTAGCAAAAATTCGTTTATTTGTATTAGAAATTAAGAATTTTGTATATGTCAATCGAAGTAGATCAGGTAGTTAAAGAATATGGAGCTCAAAAGGCGCTCAATGCCGTTAGTTTTAAGATTGATTCAGGAGAAATTGTTGGGTTTTTAGGGCCAAATGGTGCTGGCAAATCAACGATGATGAAAATTATCACAACTTATATTGAACCTGGCAGTGGGATGGTCTATGTAAATGGCTTTAATACCAAAAAGGACGATTTAGAAGTGAGGCAGTCCGTTGGGTATTTACCTGAACACAATCCTTTGTATCTTGATTTTTATGTTAGGGAATATCTAAATTTTCATGCAGATATACACAAAATAGAGAAAGGAAGAATAGAAGAAGTCATCAGTCAGGTTGGTTTGATCGATATTAAAGGAAAGAAAATAGCTCAATTGTCTAAAGGATACAGACAACGCGTTGGTCTTGCAGCTGCGTTATTACATGACCCGGAGGTGCTTATACTTGATGAACCGACTACCGGCCTTGATCCGAATCAACTAAAGGATATCAGAGGCCTGATCAAAGAGATCGGTAAGACGAAAACCATTCTTTTATCAACTCATATAATGCAGGAAGTGGAGGCGATGTGCGATAGGGTGATCATCATTAATAAAGGGAATATAGTTGCAGATAAAAAACTGAGTGATTTGCTTACTGACCAGAACCAGATCATTCAGGTAGAATTTGATTTAAGTATTGAAGAGAAGTTATTAAAAAAACTTCCCAAGCTTAAAGAAGCCAATAATATTGCAGAGAATCATTGGGATCTGGTTTTTGAGACTAAAAAGGATATGCGTGCGGAGGTTTTTGATTTTGCTATCACTAACGGATTAAGAACCTTGCAGCTGAATCGAAAAATTACTAGCTTAGAGTCACTTTTTCAAAACTTAACTAATTAATTGGATATGCGTCGAGTTGTTTTTATTGTCGTTTTTATCATTTTTGGGGTCTTTAATTCTTTTTCTCAGGAAAAGGAAAAGAAAGCCGATGATACAATAGATTTTTATTTAAAAAAGGGAAAGGGATTTGAATTCCATTTTGAGGATGATAAGTATATGTTTTATATTGACTTTAGAGGTCAATTCAGAGCAGCGTACCCGCACAACAACTTTCCGACCAGTGCAGATGATTTTAGTGATGATGACATCAATTTGGGTATTAGTCGAGCCAGGATCAAATTCGGGGGTTATGTAGGGCGACCGGAATTCAACTTTTATCTTGAACAAGACGTTCGAGGTGGAAATCTACTCGACTTCAGGGCTCAGATCGAAAAACTTCCCTACTTGAAATTTAGGGTAGGCCAATGGAAGGCCAGGTATTCGCGTGAAAGGATCATCTCATCCGGAAAGCAGACCGGCCTGGAACGTTCTCTTATCAACAGGGTTTTTACAATTGATCGGCAACAGGGAGCTTCTCTATATGGGAATATTGACGGTGGAGGTGCAGCCAATTTCAATTATTGGGCAGAGGTCCTTACGGGTAGTGGCCGAGGCGGGACGTTGGGCGATGATGATGACCTAATGTACATGCTCAGGCTTCAATGGAACCCGAATGGCAAAGAACTTGGCTTTTCAGGTTCTGATTTAAAATTCCATGAAAAATTCATCTCTTCCATAGCCGTCGCTGGGGTGACCAATACTTCACCCTACACAAGGTTCTCAACTAGTGGAGGGGGACAACTCTTTGGATTTGAAAATGGAATTGAAGGGCAGTATAAAGTAGAGCAATTTTTAATTGAAACAGCCTTTAAATATAGAGGGCTTAGTTTTGATCAAGAATTACACTTCAAGAATATTGATGATACGGTTAACCTTGAGGAAACCATGTTAATGGGAAACTATTTTCAAGTAGGCTATTTCTTTCATTATCTTTTTGAGAAATTTCCAAAACCTCTTGAGGTTTTTGCACGTCAGGCTTTTTATGATCCAGATACAAACATTTCAGATAATAATAATCTAGAGTATACTTTGGGGGTGAACTGGTTCTTTAAAGGGCATAAGAATAAACTCACTTTAGACTATTCCTATCTTGACTATAATCAGTTCGATGTTGAAGACAATACAGAGCATATGGTCAGAATTCAATGGGACGTTTCCATTTTTTAGTCATTTGTAACGTATCGCTTATCTTTGCACAAAACATTATTCTATGGAATTATCTTCAGTACCTAAATTAAAACATATTAATAGTGGAAATTTCTTTTTATTGGCAGGTCCTTGCGCTATTGAAGGTGAAGAAATGGCATTTAGGATTGCAGAAAGAGTTGTAAGTATTACAGACAAACTAAAAATCCCCTATGTCTTTAAGGGTAGTTTTAAAAAAGCGAATCGATCAAGAATTGACAGTTTTACCGGTATTGGAGATGAAAAAGCGTTGAAAATTCTGGGAAAGGTTTCTAAAGAATTCAACATTCCAACAGTAACGGATATACATACTGAAAGAGATGCAATTATGGCTGCTGAATATGTCGACATTCTCCAGATACCCGCATTTTTAGTTCGACAAACTGACCTTGTTGTAGCTGCGGCTAAAACGGCTAAAACAGTGAATTTGAAAAAAGGGCAGTTCATGAGTCCTGAAGCCATGGATCACGCCGTTAGAAAAGTGAAAGATTCAGGGAATGACAAGGTCATGATCACTGATAGAGGAACCATGTTTGGCTACCAGGATATGATCGTAGATTTCAGGGGGATTCCAGTAATGCAAAAGTACGCCCCCACTGTTTTAGACATAACACATTCATTACAACAACCGAACCAAAGCAGCGGCGTTACAGGCGGTAAACCGGAACTCATTGAAACGATAGCAAGGGCAGGTATCGCTGTGGGCGTTGATGGCATATTTTTAGAAACACATCACGATCCAAAAACAGCTAAATCAGATGGTGCCAATATGCTAAAGCTCGATTATTTAGAGGATTTACTCACGAAGCTTGTAGCAATAAGAACAACGATCAATCAATTTTAATTACCTTCTGAACTCACTAAGACAAATAGCTGCTGCCATTGCCACATTTAAACTTTCCGTTTGTTGTTGCTCACCAAATTTAGGGATGGTTATTTTTTTTTGTACCAAAGCTTTTATCTCATCTGAAATACCATTTGCTTCATTACCCAGAACAATAACGGAGTCTGTTTCTGGCTTGAAATTATAGATATTATCTCCATTTAGAAATGTTCCATAAATAACTCTCGAATCTCTTGCCAGATAATCTTTCAGATCTACATAGTTTATCGCCACTCGGCTCAAGGAGCCCATGCTTGATTGAACAACCTTTGGGTTAAAACAATCAACAGTATTTTCAGAGCAGACCAATTGGGAAATACCAAACCAATCACACAATCTTATGATAGTACCTAAATTACCCGGATCATTGATCGTATCTAGGGCAACTGTAAGCCCGCTTTTTTGTGGTTCTTTTCCCTTGGGTATTTCAAAAATTCCAATCACTTGATTTGGATTAGAAAAATCACTGATCATACGAAGTTCTTTCTCAGTAATTATTTGTAAATCAGCTACTTTACATGGATTTGTATAGGAGGATGTACAATATATTTTGTGGAGCAAAAAAGAAGAAGAAATTAGTTCTTCCACTACCTTAATTCCCTCGGCCAAAAACAATTGGTTGGTCTGTCGAAATTTTTTTTTCTTCAAACTCCGGATAAACGTTACTTGATTTTTGCTTAACATTTAAATAGTGTTACTTTTGAATAAATTAAAAACCTGCTATTGCCATCTTCTTTCACCAAAATACTGTTATTTGTATGGATACTTATACAATTGGTGTCTTGCAATAGTATTAAATATGTGCAAGAAAACGAAAATTTGCTCAAAGATAATAAGGTTTTGATCAATGGTGAAAAGAATAAGGACGCTGAGATTGACAAGTATCTTTCACAAAAGCCGAATAGAAAGTCTTTAGGAATTCCTCTCCCCCTTTATTTTTACAATTTTGGAAATGAAGCTTTTGAAATGACTTTTGACGAATGGATTGAAAACCATCCGAAGAAATACAATCGTTACGAACGTTTTTTTTCCAAAAAGCAAACCTATGGTATTTATGGGAATAAAAAGGCTGTCAATAATTGGTTTTTGAATAAAGGTGAGGCTCCGGTTATTTATGATGAGTTGAAGTCAAAGAGGTCTGCAAATACCCTAAAGGATTATTTTATTTCAAAAGGTTTTTTTGAGGCTGAAGTCAATTTTGATACGCTGAACGTTGGAGAAAGGGAACTTGAGGTAAGCTATAATGTGAAGACCAATACACAATATTTAATTGACTCTGTCTCAACTGAGATAGAATCACCCGTTTTGGATTCTATCTATTTGGCCAACAAGGAAAATTCTTTTTTAAAAAAGGGAAAACCATTTGTTTTTGATGATTTTGAACAAGAAGAAGCCAGACTTGTAAACTTGTTTAGAAATTCGGGAATTTATCATTTTAAAAATTACAGCATGGGGTTTTGGACTGATTCAATTAAAGAATCCTATATGAAGGATGTCTTGTTAAAAATTCCTGACAGATTGGTGAACCGAAACGATACGGTGATAAAAGAACCTTATAAGGCCCAGATTGTCAAACGAATAAACATTTATACTGATTTCTCTATATCCAAGCAAAATCGGAAGGTTAAGGATTCAGTAAGTTATCAGGGCTATAATTTTTACAGTTTTGAAAAAATGAAATTTAAACCAAAGTATTTGGTGAATTCATTGTTTATAACCCCAGAAGGACTTTATAAGGATTTGGAAAAATCACAAACCCAGAATTATATTCGAAATCTTAAAACATTTTCCTCAGCGGTAGATATTTCCTACACTGAAAATGAAGGTGAAACACTAACTGCGGATGTATATCTTACACCTTTAAAAAAGTATGGACTTACCGTTGATTTGGATGCCACAACTTCAAACATCAAACCATTTGGAGTTCTGGGTAAATTTTCATTTTTAGGAAGAAATATGTTCAAAGGTTCTGAAATCCTGGAATTGTCTTTTCAAGGATCCTTATTTAATTTGGCTAATGACCCTTCTAACAGCGATAATTTTTTTAATGGATGGGAAATACTATCTGGAGCTTCCTTGCGTTTTCCACGGATTCTTTTTCCTATCAATACATCGAAGATCATTCCAAAGTATATGGCACCAACCACCAATTTCGATGCGAGTTTGAGTTTTCAAAAAAATGTAGGCCTTGACAGACAAACCACTACTGCAGGGATGGCATACAATTGGAAAAGCTCCAAAAAAGTTGGTCATAGATTAGACCTATTTAATGCCTCGTATATAAAGAACCAAAATGTAAACAATTATTTTATCATTTATCAGTCAGAATATGATAAGTTGGAAGATGCTTCAGAGTCTGCTGGGAGTGACCCTATTCCAGAGAACACCCCAGAGAATTACCCATTGATATTGGTAGAAATGAAAAAATTTCTCGATGACTCAGATAACGAAAATAATTTCCCAGAGGAGTATAACACGGTTTCAGACGTTGATGAAAGAAATAAAATACTTGTTGAAGACTCCTTTGTTCCTGTAATAGGCTATTCCGTTATTTTCAATACCCGAGAGAATGTAAATGATAATAATTTTTCTTATTTTACGACAAGACTAGTTTCTTCAGGAACGTTTACAAACCTTGTTTTCCAAAATGAAAACGACACAGGTCAGAGTACTTTTCTCGATGTTCCTGTTGCGCAGTATTTTAAAGTTGAATTTGAGTATAAAAAGTATTGGGAAGTAAGAGATGGGAATATTTTGGTTTTCAGAACTTTTATAGGAGCTGCAATTCCTTACGGGAATTCATCAAATGTACCTTTTGCCAGGAGTTATAGTGCTGGTGGGAGTAACGAAATGAGAGCCTGGAGAACTTTTGATCTAGGGCCTGGGGGTGAGTTAAATAATTTAGAATATAAGGTTGGTACTTTTAAACTTGTTGGAAATCTTGAATACCGATTCAAACTCACGAATAAACTGAATAGTGCCTTGTTTGTTGACGCTGGAAACATTTGGGACATCACAAATTCCAATTTGGTCACAGAACAAGGAAAGTTTACGAGCTTAAGTTCTTTAAAATATACAGCTGTTGGCTCAGGTCTCGGACTTAGATATGATTTTGGATTTTTGGTTTTCAGATTTGATGTAGGTTTTAAAACCTATGAGCCTTATTTGCCATCAGGCAATAGATGGTTTGTCAATTATAATTTTGGGAATGCCGTCTATAATATTGGAATAAATTATCCTTTCTAATCATTAGAATTTCGTACTTTTGACAATTAGTTATTTACAATAAAACCAAATAAAATGTCAGAAAAAATCAAATCAGGAGTAGCTACCGGCGATACTGTACAGGAGATCTTCAAATTAGCTAAAGAGAAGAGTTTTGCACTACCGGCTGCAAATGTTATAAGTTCAAGTACCATAAACGCTGTGATTGAAGCAGCCAAGGAATTGAATGCACCAGTTATTGTTCAATTTTCAAATGGAGGAGCTCATTTTAATGCAGGAAAGGGTTTAAGTAACGAAGGTCAAAAAGCTGCAATTGCAGGTGCCGTAGCGGGAGCTAAGCACGTTCATGTAATGGCAAAAGCGTATGACATTCCTGTTATTTTACATACAGATCACTGTGCAAAGAAATTGTTACCGTGGATTGATGGATTGCTTGACGCTGGAGAAGCGTTTTTTAAGGAAAACGGTGTTCCTTTATTTAGTTCACATATGATTGATCTTTCTGAAGAACCTATCGAAGAAAATATTGAGATTTCTAAAAGATATCTTGAGCGTATGGACAAGATCGATATGACTTTAGAGATAGAGCTAGGAATAACAGGAGGAGAAGAAGATGGTGTTGATAATTCAGACGTTGATGTGTCCAAATTGTATACACAGCCTGAAGAAGTGGCTTACGCATATGAAGAATTGTTAAAAGTAAGCCCTCGTTTTACGATTGCGGCCTCTTTTGGAAATGTTCATGGAGTGTATAAACCAGGAAACGTAAAACTTACACCAAAAATTCTTGACAATTCTCAAAAGTATATTGAGGAGAAATACAAAACCGGTAAGAATCCGGTTGATTTTGTTTTTCACGGTGGATCAGGATCTTCAGTGGAAGAAATCAGGGAGGCTATTGGCTACGGAGTGATCAAAATGAATATTGATACAGATCTTCAGTACGCTTATATGGCTGGAATAAGAGATTATATGGCAGAGAAGACGGATTATCTTCAAGGGCAAATTGGTAACCCTGGTGGGTCCGACTCTCCAAATAAAAAATTCTATGACCCAAGGGTTTGGGTTAGAAAGGGAGAAGATTCTTTCAAGGCAAGAATAAAACAAGCGTTTGAAGATCTAAATAACGTAGATACACTTTAAAAGTATAGACATCAAAAACGGAGTGTCTCCTCAGGGGATACTCCGTTTTTTTTTCTAATTTGCCAGTTTAACTTAATTTTTATAATCTTTGCCAATTGAAAATGGCAATGTAAAATAGACATCTATGAGTTCTTGGTTTAAAAGAAAGGATAAGGGAATAATAACTCCTACTGGCGACAAAAAAGACACGCCGAAAGGTCTTTGGTATAAAACACCAAGTGGCAAAATCATTGATTCCGACGATTTAAAATCACACTTATATGTAAGCCCTGAAGATGGATACCATGTGAGGATCGGCAGTGCCGAGTATTTTGAAATATTGTTTGACAACAATAAGTTCAAAGAACTTGATGCGAAATTAACCTCCAAAGACCCACTTCATTTTGAAGATACTAAAAAGTATACTGACAGAATAAAGGAAGCTCAGAAAAAAACAAATTTACACGATGCTGTGCGAACGGCAGTAGGGAAGTCATTGGGTAAGGATTTAGTTATAGCTGCCATGGACTTTAGTTTTATTGGAGGTTCTATGGGTAGTGTTGTTGGTGAAAAAATAGCAAGAGCTATTGATTACGCTATAAAAAAGAAAATCCCTTTTTTAATGATTTCCAAATCAGGAGGAGCTCGTATGCAAGAAGCTTCCTTATCTTTAATGCAGTTAGTGAAAACTTCGGCAAAACTAGCTCAACTTGCAGATGCAAAGATTCCTTATATTTCTTTATGTACAGACCCAACTACTGGAGGTACGACGGCTTCTTATGCCATGCTAGGTGACATTAATATCGCTGAACCCAATGCATTGATCGCCTTTGCAGGGCCAAGAGTTGTAAAAGATACTACTGGTAAAGATCTTCCCGAAGGGTTTCAGCGCTCAGAGTTCTTGTTGGAACATGGTTTTCTAGACAAAATCGTTATAAGGAAAAATTTAAAGGAAGAGTTAAATCTCTACATTGATCTGATTCAGAACAATCCTATCAGAAAATAATCAAGATCTTTCGATAAATAAAAAAACCCTCTTTCATTGGAAAGAGGGTTTTTTAGTATTATTTCCCTTTTGTTCTGCGTATGTGAATTTCGTAATTGTTACCATTTTTGGTAATTGTTGCCAAATCATCGCATTCACCATTGCCATAATCCAGTTGACTTATTTGCTCCGCTGTATTTATTTCTACTATTCCACTAATGATAAATCGACAGGCAAGTGTTCTTGTAAGGGCTTCAATAATTTTTGAGGTAGAAACTGTACCATCTCTTTTGGTAATGATCCAATTTCCTGTGATACGGTATTCATTGTCTCCCCAAATCTCGTTGTCATTGCCATCAACCCATTCTCTTGTTCTTTGCCCCTCAATTGTTGAATAAGTGCCGTCTTCCCAAATAATTTTAATATTTCTATTGATTTGTGATTGAGGATTTCCGTCATCATTCGTTCTTGACCTTACCTTTTCGACACTACCTTCGATCTTTTTGTCATTAATATAGAAATCATCAAAAGTGTAGGTCATGCTAACATTTGCCTGTTCTAGGCTTGGATCAACATGAATAATGATCTTTCCTTTTGCGTAATGTTGTTTTTTGGTTGTACATCCCTCTCCATAGTCAAGAATGATCTCAATATAATCATCCAGAAGTGTTTTGGAAATCACTACACAATCAGATAAGAAGCGTTTATCTTGTTGATTTTTATATTCCGACGATTTAAAGAAATCACTTGTGGCAATTTCCAAATAGGCATTTTCTATTATTTCGTTGATATTTTCACTGGTGTCGTCAATTTCTGCAATTTCTTGTGCATCTATAATAATGGATGAGTTAAATTCTTCGCCTAAAGTTGCATTATCACCGTCGCAGGATGAGAATAGTGTAGTAACCAAAAGAAAGCACACTAAGAGAGCTGGAAATTTTAGAAGTAGATTTTTTTTAAATTTTTTCACGTAAGGTATATTTTTCATAACAAATAGTTTAGGTTTCTCTTTTGACAGGTTTTTTTAGAAAAGGTTTAAAATGACCTTTAAACTTATTGAAGTGCCATAGATAATTTATTGTCAATCAAAATAATAATATTATCTTTGCCCCCTATTTTACAGAATAGTACATAAAAATTATTAATTAAAACTTTAATGTTAGCATGTATTTAACAACAGAAAAAAAGAAGGAGATTTTCGAAAAACATGGAAAATCTGCAACAGACACTGGTTCTTCAGAAGGACAAATTGCTTTATTCACTTATCGAATTAACCATTTAACTGATCACTTAAAGAATAATCGTCACGATTTCAATACCCAAAGATCATTGGTTAAATTGGTAGGTAAACGCAGAGATCTTTTAAACTATTTAACTAAAACGGATATCGTAAGATATCGTGCAATTGTTAAAGAATTAGGTTTAAGAAAATAAAAAAAAAGAGAGGCATTATGCCTCTCTTTTTTTATAAGTTTATATATTCAGTTAGGATTTAGAATAAAAGTTAATTAATTTCGTTTCCAAATCCGAAACTCATTCTTTGTGATAAAGAAATGGAAAACTAAAGTAATTCATTGGCAAACTATGGCCCCAATGACAGAGGCCTGACAACACAACTACAAGTTAAACAATGAATTAATACATTTACTTCTATGAAGTAGATTCTAAAGTAAAATTATGAAACCAAAAGTTTTTAGAGAGGTCATTGACCTAGGTGACGGTAGAGAAATTTCTATCG
>CAZPHF010000054.1:0-3501 GCA_964586115.1 uncultured Flavobacteriaceae bacterium
CCACAATATTTTGTGATGTTAAATTTCTTAGGTTAGTTAATCCCATTCCTCCAACACCAACACCAACAATATTTAGTTTATCACTTGGTGCCACATGACCTAATCCGCTCACCGCGAAGGAAGGTACTATGGTAAATGCTGCACTTGCTGCCAGCGTTTTGTTTACAAAATTCCTTCTGGAAATGGAATTCTTCTTTTCGTTCTTGTTCGTCATATTATAAAACTTAATTAATTAGAAAAAATCGGTGATTTATATTTGTTAACACTTAATCCAAAATTTATAAAATAGGCTCGTTGCTTTCTTCAAAATCCCTTCCACATAATAATTATTCCAACTCTCTGATTGTCAAAACTTATCACTTCGTGCCAATATTTATCAAAAAAGTAAATATACTAACTTCTCCTCAAAATCTATTATTTCTTTGTTAGAAATATACGTCATTACACTACCTAAAATATTCCCTTTAAGGGCCTTACAAAAGAGATTTAGAAAATTATTTTAGTTCTTTGATCTTTATATTTCGAAACCAAACCCCATGGGCATGATCCTGCAATCCAATACGACCTTCCTGGGTAATGCCAAAGCTTTCCCAATCCTTAAACTTTGAATTTTCAACCAAGGCTTCCCATGCTTCTCCATTCACAGGAAATTTTGCTACCTCTATGTCATTTAGAGTGACACTTCCTTCATTATTTGTGTGATCAATCCTAATTAAAAAATGATTCCATTCACCTGCCTTATGCGCAACATCTTTTTCAATTCCAACAATACCAAATATGGCACCTGACATTTGCTGTTTGTCTGTAAAATCAGGAATGTTTGTATAATCCCTTATTTGCACCTCAGGAGCCGTCATATAAGGAACAACAAATTTCTCATCCTCGAGTACTCCATAAAAAACGCCACTATTTCCATCTATTGAGATTTTCCATTCCAACGATAGTTCGTAATTCTTATACTTCTTATCTGTAACCAGATTATTCATTCCCTGGTTCTTGTCAGGATCAGGCTCATAAAACATGACAGCATCTTCTATTTGCCACTGGCTGGAAATAGTATCTTGTAAATAAGTATGCCAGCCCTTAAAACTTTCTCCATCAAAAAGATAAGTCCAGTCATCATCAGCAGCTATCTTTTGTTCTGGCTCCTCAGCCTTTTGGACTTCCTTTTTACATCCCAACATCAGGGAAATCAACAGCAAGGCAATCAGGTATTTTTTCATACTATTTTCTCTATTTTAAAATAATTGATCAGTCGAGCTCCTTCCAAATATTGCCTTCCGCATTTGAGGCTACAGTCTGTTCAATAAAATTCATTCCCCTTAACCCGTCTGTTATCGTCGGGAATTCTCCTGAATCATACGGTTCTCCTTTAATGGCTCTGGCTACTCCTTTATAGATATTACCCATGGCATCAAATATCCCTTCCGGGTGGCCTGGTGGTAATTTGGTGCCATCCAATGATAAATCACTATTGTACATATGCCCTGGCTTTAGTATTTTTTGGGCCTGTCCGTCTTCCATAAAGTAGACATAGTTGGGATTTTCCTGTTCCCATTTGACCCCTGCCTTTTCCCCGTAAATCTTTACGATAAAACTATTCTCTTCACCGGTTGCAATCTGACTGGCTCTGATCACTCCTTTTACTCCGTCAGCGCATCTGATCAGTACCGTACCATCAATATCCATTTTATTGTCTTCATACAAATAGTTCAAGTCAGATAAAACTTTGGATACCTGCAAACCAGAAACAAACTCAATCATATCGAAGGCATGTGTTCCAATGTCACCAATGCAACAGCTGATTCCTGATTTCTCGGGTTGTAAACGCCAGGTAGCGGCCCTTTTTACAGGATCGTGAATAACCGGATTGATCCACCCTTGATAATATTGGACATCGATTTTCTGAATTTTGCCCAGATCGCCATTTTCTACCATTTTTCTCATTTGCCTCACCATAGGATAACCCGTATAGGTATAGGTAACTGCAAAAACACTGTTTGAAAGCTCTTGAGTTCTTTTAAGATCCAAGGCCTCCTTATAGGTAGTTGTCAATGGTTTTTCACAGATCACATGAAACCCATTCTCTAATAATTTTTTTGCCATTGGATAATGCAGGAAGTTGGGTGTAAGTATCGAAATAACCTGCATCCTTTCATTTTCAGGTAGTCTTACTTCCTCCCTGACAAGGGTCTCAAAATCTGTATAAATGCGATGTGTAGGAAGTCCAATCTTTTCAGCAAAAGCAATGTTCTCTTCCCACACGGGATTAAAAACACCCCCAACGATCTCGTACTGATCAAACATGTTCGATGCCACACGATGCAGCACTCCAATAAGAGAATCACCTCCTCCTCCTAAAATTCCTAACCTGATCTTTGAACCCATATGGTATAATGAATTTGGTTGCTATTGTACTTGACTAGCGGCCTTCAGCAATAATTCACGAGTGGCATTGATACCGTCAATTTCAGACAAATTAGCACCCTCATATTCAACGCCTACAAAACCTGTATAACCAGCATCTTTAACGATTTGCATCATTTTTACATAGTCAATCTTTGGCTGTTCTCCCTTCTCGTCAAAATCGTAACTTTTTGCGCTCACTGCTTTGGCATAAGGCATCAATTCGCTTACACCTTTATATATATCATATGCATTGTCACATTCTTTGCTGTTGATAGAACCATATCCTTCCGTTATACAGAAATTACCAAAATCAGGTAAGGTTCCGCAATTTGGCATATTTACTGTAGCCATCACTTCCGAAAGCCATTGCCCGTTGGAAGTGTATCCCCCATGATTTTCAACAAGTACATTAATCCCTTGTGTAGCCGCATAAGAAGAAAGTGCCGTCAAACCTTTTACAGCAGCCTCAGCAACCTCTTCATAAGTTCCTACTCCATGGGCATTTACTCTTATAGCGTGACAACCTAAATATTTGGCTGCATCCACCCACTTTTTATGATTTTCTACAGTTTGAGCTCTTTCCTTATCATCAAGAGTTGCCAGGTGTCCTTCATTATCTACCATGATTAAAACATTGGTAACTTTATATGTCTCACTTTTTTCTTTTAAGGTTTTTAAAAGTGTTTCCATTGCCACCTTGGGATCAGCATCTTTTTCCAATTCTTCCTTGTACAACTGACTCACATATTCGATTCCTTCAAATCCCATCTCACTGGCCTTCTGCGCAAAATCTAAAGGGCTTTGATCCCCTGACCGGACTGCTTTGTTTAAAGACCATTGTGCTAAGGATAATTTAAAAAAAGGTTTCTGAACTGCAACAACCTCCTCTTTATCAACATCTTTTGAAGTATCCTTTTGTTTTTCACCACAACTGAATACAGAAAATACCAAAATTGCCATAACTATAGTAGACAATTTAAATAATCGACTTGCTTTTTTCATTTCTTAAAATTTAACTGGATTATGCCCGTGAAATTAAAATATAAAAAATGGAAAATTGTGTGTTTTTATTCAGTGAAAGGAATTATACAA
>CAZPHF010000054.1:3601-18475 GCA_964586115.1 uncultured Flavobacteriaceae bacterium
TTATACTCCAAGGGTGTACATTTTTCCTGTCGCTTAAATACGGTCGAAAAGTACTGACTTGTGGCAAAACCACAACTATAGGCTACTGCTGCTATACTTAACTCAGGATCCTTTGTCAATATTTGTTTAGCCTGCTCTATCCTTTTCATGGCCAGGTAACGCATAGGAGTAGTATTGGTCAATTGCCTGCAATGGTATGTGAATCGTGTAAGGCCAACTCCGGCAGATTCGGCCATTTTTTCAATCGTCCAGTTTTCGGCTAAATTCTTATCCAACTCCCTTAGAAACAATTTCACACTTCTTGAACTATCCGTCAATGCTTCGTTAAGCACCACTTCTTTGGAATCGATCAATTCCAGTAATAAGATCAATAGTTCATTGACCAGTAAACGAATCTTAGAGGCACTACTGCCCTCCATATCACTGTCAACCGCTATACCTATTTTATGAAAACATTCTCTTATTCTCGAGTTTGACTGCCATAGCCACTGATCATCCTGCCTCAAAATTTTTGTCAACCTACCCAGGTCATTTTTGGTCATCATGATCCAATCTGGCCAAACCCACTCCTGATGCGGTCTTCTTATCCCCAAATCAATGATTACCCAATAAAATTTACCCATTCCAATCTTTGGGTCCCCAACCTTATGTGCCTCCCACGGTCGTGTAATCGTCAGGTGATTGGGAAGTAATTCAGTCTTTGTGTTCTCCTGTGCATAAGGCATGGAACCTGATTCAAGAAAATGAATCTCAATGCCTTCATTTCTATGCCAATTCAAACCCCAGTCTTGAGGCTCCATGGCATTCCAGTATCCTATAGAATTTAAACCCTTGGTATCATCGGTAAGACGATCCCCTGGATAGGTATAGCGAGCAAGTGCTTTGAACTTTAATTTATCCCTAGAAAGGGCATCGATTAATGGCAAACAAGTGTCTGCATGATAAACAATCCCCTCTGCCCTGTATGGCTCAATTTTGTGTATACTGGCTTTCACTGAAATATTTTGAACAAGATGAGAAAGCAAAGTAATTAATTTGTCTTGTATTTTACAAGATAATTAGCAATTAATCGTTTATGCCGTTGTTAATATAATGTTTAAAACTTTGCAAATTCTTCGTCGTAAAGACTTTTAGAGGTTTTATCTTGCAGATAACAGATTCTCTTTTTTTATTATGAATACATTTAGAAATTCAATTATTGTTACGTTTTTATGTCTTTTTCTGACAAATTGCAAAAAGACCGAGCAGTCATCTGAAAATAATGCTGTTGAAAAAGAGCAATGGATCAGCTTATTTAATGGTGTGAACCTTGACAACTGGGAAGTGAAAATTAAAGGACATCCTTTAGGAGAAAACTGGAACAATACCTTTAAAGTAGTTGACAGTGTCATTAGAGTAGATTATTCAGGCTACGAAACCTTTGATAGCTCTTTTGGACATATGTTTTATAAAACACCTTATAGTAATTATAAAATGAAACTGTCATACAGATTTCTTGGTCAGCAGATTGATGGAGGTGAAAATTGGGCTTTGCGCAACAGTGGTGTCATGATTCATTGTCAATCTCCTGAATCTTTAGAGCTCGATCAAAATTTCCCTGTATGTATTGAGGTACAATTATTAGGTGGTATCTCAGAAGATGAGCCAAGGAGCACGGGTAATTTATGCACTCCTGGAACCCATGTGAGTATAGATGGCAAATTGGTGACCACTCATTGTATCGATTCAAGTTCTGAGACATTTTATGGTGAACAATGGGTTGATTTGGAGATCGAAGTTAGAAACGATTCGCTCATTCGTCATTATATAAATGGTAAAAAAGTGATGGAATATCAACATCCTGTGATTGGGGGTGAATATAATACCCTAACAAAATTGGATGGAAACCCTTTAAGCGAAGGGTTTATATCGCTTCAGAGCGAAAGTCACCCTGTTGAATTTAAAAATTTAATGTTGTTAGATTTGAATCAATAAATTTTATATATTGCACCTTAAATTTTATGAAAAAATTAACGCTTTTAGGTCAACTATGCATTTTAATGTTAAAAAAATGTTATTTATAGGGTCTACTGTGTTTTTTGTATATTATTTTTTTTAGATGAACAATAAACTTATATTCTTATGCATTGAAAATATTTTTTGGTGTTTTTTTAGTAAAAAATCACACGCTTACAATCAATTTATTAATTAATAATTATTTATTATGGGAAAACAATTATTTAAAAGTTTAATCATTCTGGGGATCTTCATGACTTGTAGTTTTACTATGGCTCAAAAGACGATCACAGGAACAGTTTCAGATGCTGATGGCCCACTGCCAGGAGCAACTGTAGTTGTTAAGGGCACCTCTAACGGTGTTACTAGTGATTTCGATGGAAATTATTCCATTGAAGCCAATGAAGGTGACGTACTTGAGTTTAGCTTTATTGGAATGACAACAGGTTCTGCTACAATAGGTAGCGATTCTGTAATCAACATAAGTCTTGAGGGTGGGGACAATACCCTTGAAGAAGTAGTTGTTGTTGGTTATTCTCAACAGACAAGAGGAGACATTACAGGTTCTGTTGCTTCTGTTGATATGGATGAAGCACTAAAAGTGCCACTAGTGAATGCAGCTGAAGCGCTACAAGGTAGGGTAACAGGTGTACAGGTGGTGAGTAATGGTAATCCAGGTGCTGCGCCGAATGTAAATATTCGTGGTATTGGTTCTACAAACGGAACTGGTCCTCTTTATATTATTGACGGAGTACAGACTACTGATGCAAACATACTTACTTCTATCAATCCAGGTGACATCGATCAGATGAACGTATTGAAAGATGGTGCTGCTGCAATTTATGGATCAAGAGCTTCGAATGGAGTTATTATTGTAACGACTAAATCTGGTAGTTATAATATGCAAAAGTCAACTGTGACAGTTGATATTTATACAGGTGTTGCCTCTGCTATTGGTTTACCTTCAATGTTAAATTTACAACAGCATGCGGACATGTTGTGGGAAGGTTATACAAATGATGTGATCAGTGATGGTGGTGACTTTAGAGGTCATGTTCAATATGGGAATGACCCTAGTGGACCTGTACTTCCAGCTGTATTGAATTTAGATGGATCAAGCGGTGAAGGCCTTACGGTACCTGTGAAGCCTAATGGAACAAATTGGTGGGATGAAATCACACAAGTTGCTCCAACAGTATCAGCTACGGTATCTTTGGCTGGTGGTACTGAAACCAGTAAGTCATTTATGTCTGTAAATTATTTGAACAGAGGTGGTGTTGTAAAGCACACAGGTTTTGCTAAAGCCAGTATGCAAGTTAATAACGAATTTAAGCCTGTTGAAAAGTTAAAAATTGGTCAACACTTAAATGTATCGTATACAACACAGCAACAAGGAGATGGTGAAGCATTAGAAGCGGCACTTAGATCGACTCCATTACTTTCTGTTTATGATACGGATGGAAACCTTGCCGGAACTCGTAGTAATCAAACGGATCTTTCTAACTCAAGACAGCCTTATGCACTAGCGTATAGAGCAAGGGAAAACTATATTAGAAATATGAGAATTTTTGGAGATGTTTATGCTTCTTACGATATTACCGACAAATTGACTTTTAAGACTACATTTGCAGGTTCTATCGGTGTATTCGATCAAAGAACTTTTAATCCATTAGATCCTGAGCATGGTGAACCAAAAGCTGTAAATGTTCTGACAGAGGAAGATCAGACTTTTACTTCATGGACATGGACAAACATGTTAATGTACAGAAATACCTTTGCTGATAATCACAACCTTAATGTATTTGTTGCAACGGAGGCTGTTGAAAACCAGAACAAAGGAAAAGGGGTAACTAATACTGACTATTTCAATGAGACTCCTGAATTTTATACGTTAAGAAATGGATTTGGTAGTCCTGTTGTTGACTTTGCTTATGCAAATGGAAATACCTTGTGGTCTGTATTTGGTTCTGCTGATTATAACTATATGCAAAAGTATTTCTTTACTGCAACTTTACGTTATGATAAGAGTTCCCGTTTTGCCGGAGATAATAAATCAGATGTATTCCCATCATTCAGCGCAGGTTGGGTGGCGAGTAACGAAGATTGGTTTAATAATTCTGGTGTATTGAATCGTTTGAAACTAAAAGCTTCATGGGGTCAGTTAGGTAGTCAAGATCTACCCGTAAACAACCCTACGCAAACTTTATACGAGTTTAACCTTGATACTGGTAACTATGTATGGTCTGGTGCAGGAAATGCTTCAGCAGGTGCAGTACTTCAGGCTATTGGAAATCCAAATTTAATTTGGGAGAAAAGTGTTACTACTAACGTAGGTTTTGAATTAGATTTTTTCAGCAACAAGTTAACAACCTCTGTTGAATTCTATCAAATTATTACTGATGGATTATTTGCAAGAAACAGTAACTTGATACCTTCTACAGGTCCAGAAGCTCCACCACCGTTTGTAAACTTAGGTGAAGTTAAGAATACTGGTGTTGACTGGTCAGTTGGTTATAACAATACTTGGGACAATGGTCTTAGTTTTGGTGCTAATTTTAACCTTTCTCACTATAGAAATGAAGTTACTTCATTGGTTAACGGAACGCCTATTAATGGTAATGCTTTAACTAGTTGGGCTGGAGCTTATACTAGAACTTCAGAAGGAGAGCCTATTTCTTATTTCTATGGTCGTAAAATTGCAGGATTTGATGACACAGGAAGATGGGTTTATGAAGATACAAACGGAGACGGTACAGTTAATGATGATGACAGAACTAAAATTGGTAGTCCTCATCCTGACTTTATCTACGGTTTGAACTTAAATGCTGGTTATAAAGGATTTGACTTTACTATGTTCTTTAACGGTTCACAAGGAAATGATATCTACAATCACAATCAGATATTTAACTTCCCTAACTTCCCTAACGGAAACAGAACTACAGCTGTATTAGATTCTTGGAGACCTGATAATACAAATGCCTCAATGCCGGCATTAAGTAACAGTTTGAAAGGAGTTGAAGTAAATGCCAATGATTTCTTTGTTGAAGATGGTTCATTCTTTAGATTGAAAAACCTACAAGTAGGTTATTCTTTACCTTCTGTAACAACGGATAAAATGGGTATGCAAAATTTCAGAATCTATTTGCAAGGAACTAACTTGTTTACAGTTACTGGTTATAACGGTATTGACCCAGAAATTTTACCAAGATCTATTGGTGGTCAAGCTGAGAACTTAAACATGGGGATTGATAGTAGAACCTATCCTCTGTCGCAGATATTTACTATTGGTTTAAATATTAAATTTTAAAAAATGAAAAACAGAATATTTTATATAATGCTACTGCTAATAAGTGTATTAGGCTGTAGCGAGGAATTTAGCGAAACGATCGAGATCGGGACATTAAATCCTGGTGCGTTAGCGAATGCAGACGGGGTTAACTTTTTGTTAACTGCCGCTTACAGTACTTTAGATGGTATTTCTAATGCCACTGGAGGATGGGAAGCTTCTGGAGATAATTGGTGGATGGACGTCATTTCAGACGAAGCCCATAAAGGAAGTAATGATGGTGATCAGCAAACTTTATATTTGTTGGAAATGTTTGACTGGCAAACTGGAAATGCGTATTTGTTTACTAAATGGAGGGCTTTATATGTTGGTGCCAACAGAGCCAATGCTGTTATAGCATTGATCGCTGGCGCTGAAAATGGAGAAATCACGTTTCAAAACCAATTGGCACAAGCAAGATTTTTAAGAGCTCACTATTATTTCCAATTGCAAATCATGTGGGGTCAATATGCACCTTATATCAGTGATCAAAATTATTTGGATACAGAATTCG
Source organism: uncultured Flavobacteriaceae bacterium (assembly GCA_964586115.1). Lineage (GTDB taxonomy): Bacteria > Bacteroidota > Bacteroidia > Flavobacteriales > Flavobacteriaceae > Lutimonas. The sequence continues at coordinate 9,436 of CAZPHF010000054.1, forward strand.
CAATTCCGAACGGAACTCCATTGTGGGCAGCTATTGATGCAGATTTTGAATATGCAGTTGCCAACCTTCCTGATGTGCAATCAGATAAAGGAAGAGCTACAAGTTGGTCTGCTACTGCTTATTTAGGGAAATCTAAATTATACCAGGGAGATTTCGGTGGTGCACTAGGATATCTTGAAACTGTGATCAACAGTGGACCTTATTCTTTACTACCTGAATTCATTGATAACTTCAGAACAGCTGGAGAAGGTGGACCAGAAGCGGTTTTTGCCATTGAATTTAGTCCAGTTGGAGGCGCGTTTGCACCAAATGGTAACCAAGGAGGTGTTTTGAATTACCAAGGACCTAATGAGTGGTGTTGTGGATTTTATATGCCTTCACAAGATGCTGTGAATGCTTTCCAAACCAGTGGTGGTTTACCATTATTGGATACTTTTAATGACACAGATGTAGCCAATGACGCTGGTATCCCAAGTGCGGATCCTTTTACAATGCACACTGGCACATTAGATCCTAGAGTTGATTTTACTGCTGGAAGACGTGGTATTAATTACAACAACTGGGATATCAACCCAGGTAAAGATTGGGTTAGATCTGGATTTACTGATATTTCAGGTCCATATTTAGGTGTTAAAAGTGTTTATTGGGCCGGAGAAGATTCTCAAGTAGGTGCAGGAAACTGGGGTGAACAACGTTCTGGGATTAACTATCACTTTATCAGATATGCTGATGTATTATTGATGGCTGCAGAAGCTGCTGCCGAAACTGGTGCAACTGATAAAACGCTTACTTATGTGAATCAAGTTAGACAGAGAGCAATCAACAGTGCAACTAAAAAGGCTGCTAACGGATCTGATGCTGCTAACTATGAAATTTCATTATACGGCTCTTTCACATCTACTGACGAAGCGATTAAAGCTGTTAGAATGGAAAGAAGATTAGAATTAACGATGGAAGGTCAGCGTTTATTTGACCTTAGAAGATGGGGTAACCTGCCAGCAACTATGAATGATTATATTGATAACGAGGCAAGAACAATTCCTAACATTGGACCAAAATGGCAAGGTGCCTCGAGCAAGCATAACTTGTTCCCAGTACCTGTTGCTGCAATTGACCAAAGTAGTGGTACATTGTCGCAAAATCCTGATTGGAATTAACAAGGATAATTTTATCTTAATTTAACTAAAACAGAGCATTATTTAATGCTCTGTTTTTGTATTTTTATGCCCCAAATAAAACCTGTAACACACATGAAAAATTTATTCGTTTTTCTACTGAGCAGCACTTTACTTTTCTCATGCTCCAAACCAAAGACTGAAAGTAAGGCTAAACTATTTAGGACATTGAGCGCTGAAAAGAGCGCTGTCAATTTCTCTAATAATTTAACTGAAAATGATTCACTGAATTACCTTGGGTATGCTTATATCTATATGGGTGGTGGCGTTTCTGCCGGTGACATCAATAATGATGGTTTGATCGATTTATATTTTACAGGAAATATGGTTGAGAACAAGCTCTACTTAAACAAAGGAAACCTTGAATTTGAAGATATTTCTGTATCAGCTGGTGTAGCCGGAGATGAACGCTGGTTCACAGGGGTCACCATGGCAGATGTTAACAATGATGGTTATCTTGACATATACTGTTCCGTAGCAGGGAAATTTGCACCCAAAGGAAATTTACTTTTTATCAACAATGGTGATATGACTTTCACCGAAAAGGCTGAATCTTATGGTGTATCCGATATAGGTAATACAATTCAATCTACCTTTTTTGATTATGACCTCGACGGGGACCTCGATCTTTATGTAGCCAACTACCCTCCCACTAATTTCGATGCGCCTAATAATTTCTATGCCTATAAAATGGGCAATCCAAAAGATTTTGAAACAGATAAATTATTTAGAAATGACGGTGATACCTTTACTGATGTAACTGCCGATGCTGAGATCAGATCTTTCGGCCTGACCAACAGTGCTACCGTTGGAGATATCAATGGGGATGGTTGGCCTGATTTATATATTTCCAATGACTTCAATGTTCCTGATTATATGTTGATCAATGATGGTGACGGTACTTTTAGTGAGCATTCAAAAGAACTTACCAAACAAACTGCCCTTTATGGTATGGGCGTTGATATTGCCGATTTTAACAACGACCAACTACTGGATATTATCCAAATGGATATGACACCTGGAAACAACAGACGTTCCAAAGCCAATATGGCAGGAATGAACCCTGAGCTTTTCTGGGCAACTGTGAATGCAGGATTTCATTTTCAATATATGCAGAATCAACTGCAAATGAACAATGGCAATGTAAAAGACTCCCTGCCTGCCTTTAGCAATGTTGCCAGGATTGCAGGATTAGCGACTACAGACTGGAGTTGGGGACCTTTATTTGCTGACCTTGATAACGATGGCTGGAAAGACATTTTTATATCAAATGGAACGCGCAGAGAGATCAACAATAAAGACTATTTTAATAACTTGAAGGAAGAAAGGATCACTCGAGATCAATTTCTTGAAAAATCACTGGCTATTCCATCCGAAAAGATCGACAATTTTGTGTTTCGAAATAACGGAGATCTCACCTTTGATAAAATGAATGAGGAGTGGGGCCTGGAATTTATGGGTTGGTCTAATGGTTGCCTATATGCTGATCTAGATAATGACGGAGATCTGGAGATCGTGATCAATAACATTGATGATAAGGCAGCTATTTTTGAGAATTTCAGTTCAGATTATAACAATTTTATGACTTTGAATTTCAAGGGGCCGGATAAGAACACATCGGGCTTAGGGGTGAAAGCCCTGATTACAGCGAATGAGGTGACCCAGTTTCAGGAAATGACCTTAACCAGAGGTTTTCAATCCTCTGTAGCACCACAATTACATTTTGGTATCGGAAACGCTGTTCAGGCTGATGAAATTAAAATCATTTGGCCCGACGGAAAAACAGAGGTCCTGAAAAATATTGATAAAAATCAATTCCTAACGATTGATTACAAGAATGCCAGTTATGATGATAAGCCCTTACTAACTGATATTACTCCTTTATTTAAAACAGAAAACGACCCATCAATTGTAGTGAAACACAAACATGTGGAGAACGAATACGATGATTTTAAAGATCAGGTATTGTTACCTCATAAAATGTCCACTTTTGGCCCGGGAGCCAGTGTAGGCGATTTGAACGGCGACGGATTGGAGGATTTTGTGATTGGAGGTGCACATAATAACCAAACGGCTGTTTATTATCAAAAGGCTGGTGGATTTGAAAGACAACATTTCGCTGATATTGATGATGACAGCGATCGAGAAGATTTAAGTAGCCTTATTTTTGACGCAGATGGAGATGGATTCAATGATTTGTACGTAGTAAGCGGAGGAAGCGAATTGGACTATAACTCTGAGCTCTTACAAGATCGATTGTATCTCAATGATGGTAGTGGCAACTTATCTAAAATTGCTTCTGCCCTGCCAGAAATGCTCATCAGTGGTTCAAGGGTGCAGAAATTTGACTATGACAAAGACGGTGACCTTGATCTGTTTGTTGGAGGAAGGCTTATTCCAAAAAATTATCCAATGCCCACTTCTAGCTATATACTTGAAAACGTAAGTACAAAAGGGCATCCCAAGTTTGTCAATGTAACAGAAACCATTGCTCCGGGTCTTATTGATCTCGGTATGGTTACTGATGCCAGCTGGACCGATTACGATAATGACGGATGGGTAGATCTTATTGTAGTTGGTGAATGGATGCCAATTACCGTATTCAGAAACAACAGGGGCAGTTTTGAAAATATTACCGATAAATTAAACCTGACTGATGCCACAGGTTGGTGGTTCAGCATTGAAGAAGGTGATTTTGACCAGGACGGTGATATAGACTTTATCGTAGGAAATCTTGGTTTGAATTATAAATATAAGGCAAACGAGGAAGAAACTTTTGATATATACCTCAATGACTTCGACAAGAACCAATCAAATGATATTGTACTTAGCTATTATGATGAAGGAGAGAAATTTCCTGTAAGGGGTCGTCAATGCTCCTCTGACCAAATTCCGGGTATCAAGAAAAAGTTCAAAGATTACGATGCCTTTGCCGTAGCAACCTTAGAAGATGTGTACACAAAAAAATCACTTGAAAGTGCTTTACACTACCAGGTCAAATCATTTGCCAGTATTTATCTTGAAAATAAAGACGGAGAATTCATAAGGCATAATCTACCAAATATGTCTCAACTATCAAGCGTTAATCAAATCCTGGTCAAAGATTTTAACAAAGATCAACATCTGGATGTGGTTATTGCAGGAAATTTATATGGATCAGAAGTTGAAACACCTCGAAATGATGCCGGTTTTGGACTTTTCCTTGAAGGGGATGGTAATGGTCAATTTAAAGCCATAGCGCCAACAGAAAGCGGCTTATTCATTCCTGGTGATACCAAAGACATGACCATGATCAGTATAAAGGGTAAAACATACATTCTTGCGGCAAAGAATGATGATTATATACAATTTATCGAATTGGTTGCCGGACCTTAGTTGTTCGTTTAGCTGACTTTTCATCAATGTAAGCGCATTTGGACAAACCATTTTGTCTTCATTTTTGTAAGATAGCTACTAACCAAAACAGTAGCAAACTGATGCCAAAAGTATTGAATCATGTTCAAAAAACTTTTTTCTGAATTTCGAATTCCTATCAGGTACCACCTATTATTCTGGTTGGTCTATTTCATTTTCAATTTTTTCAGGTTCGCTACGATCAACAATGACTATTGGTATTCCTTGAAATCGAATCTGATTGAATTTCCACTGAATATAATTATCACCTATTTTACCATCTACTACCTGATTCCCAGATATATACTCAAAAAAAAATACCTGAAATTTTTTCTTTTATTTACCTTTTCACTGGTGCTTTTCTATTTAACAAGAACAGGGCTCAATTATATCCTGGTTACTGAGAACATATGGCCGGAAGCTCAGGGTAATCAAGAACCTTTTACGGTTATTCATATTGTAGAATTGGTTATTGGTGCTATCTACGTCATCGCCCTGGTATCAGCAATCAAATTGACCTACGATTGGGTAAATGAAAAAAAACGCAATGATGACCTCCAAAGAATACAACTTGAGACGGAACTAAATTTTTTAAAATCCCAGATTCAACCACATTTCTTTTTTAACACGCTGAATAATTTATATGCTTTGGTTATTAAAAAATCACCCAATGCACCAAATGTGGTCATGAAACTCTCTGAGATCATGCAATACGTATTGTATGAGGTCAAAGAACCTAAAATTAGTTTAATGAAATCTATCAACTATCTGTACAGCTATTTAGAACTTGAAAAATTAAGATATGGTGACAGAGTAAAATCTGAGATCAGCATTGAAGGCAACATAGATGATATCGAGATTCCTCCCCTTTTGTTTCTTCCCTTTTTAGAAAATTGTTTTAAACATGGCACCAATCATCATGACGATATAAAAGTCTTTATTGACTTTGCTGTTAAAGACAATTTCCTTTACTTTACTGTTAGGAATAACTTCGTTAAAAACGACGATAAAGCCACTAAGCATGGTATTGGAATTGAAAATGTAAAACGAAGACTGCAACTTCTTTATGGCTCGGCATATAGTTTAAAAACAAAGTCTAAAGGAAATGAATATAGCGTGAATTTGAAACTACCCTTGTATGAAGATTAAATGCATTATAATAGACGACGAACCCTTGGGAGCAGAGGTCATTGAAACGCATCTGAAAGAATTTTCAAATATGAAGCTTTTGGGTAGCTACACCAATCCACTTGATGCCTTATCTTTAATTGAAAATGGTGATGTAGATGCCGTATTTATCGATATCAACATGCCAAAAATGAATGGTTTGGATTTTATCAAAAGCCTTGATGCAAGTCCTTATTTTATCATCACAACGGCCTATCGCGAATATGCTGTAGAGAGTTTTGATCTTGACGTTTTTGATTATTTGGTGAAGCCTGTTCCATTTACAAGATTTTTAAAATCCATCAACAAGCTGTCACAGAAAATGATGAGTAAGCAATCAACTGAGGCTGCACGGCCGACAGCAGAAAAATCGTTTATATTTTTAAAAGTTGACAAAAAGCTGATTAAAATTAAATTTGAAGATATCTACTTCATAGAAAGCCTGAAGGATTATATCAAGGTTTTTACCAAATCTGGAGATTATCTGGCGCATAAATCCTTATCAGGTATAACTGAAGAATTACCGAATAGCCAGTTTCTAAGGATTCACAGGTCATTTACTGTGGCACTGGATAAAATTCAGGCTCTTGAAGGAAACTCTGTTTTGGTGACTGATAAACGAATTCCCATAGGTCGTAAATATATAAATCACGCCAAAGACGTGATTTTAAATACTTCAACATAAATAACAGCTTAACTGTTAACCTGTCTTACACTTCCTCCTGAGTTATCATTTTTATGAATTTTTTCAGGATTTCCTTTAAATTTTATATCTGCACCGCTACTCGCATTTCCGTCAAAACGCTGACTTACATTTACCTTTATGTCAGAGCCACTGCTGGCTTTTGCCGTACAATTTTTCGCCCTAAGTTCATAGGCTGAAATATCACTCCCGCTAGAGGAGGAAACTGTAAAATTGTTAGCCTCACCTCTCAACACAATTCCAGCACCACTTGAGCTATCACATGTGAGATCTCCTACTTTGAGGTCCATTTTTGCATGAGCCCCACTACTGACGCCTAAAACAAGTCTCTCAGAAGAAAAAGTGTTTTCTGAATAAACTTCAGCACCACTGTTCACTTGAATCTCGTTAATATTATCTGCAGAAACATGTATCTTCTTGGCACTGGCCATATGGATATTCTTACTGGCAGTAATATATAAGGTCCCGTTTTTCACTTCTGTTTCGATGAGTTCATGGAGGTTCTGATCGGCCTCTACTTCCAAAGAAATATTTTTGCTTTTGGTTATATACACATCAAGGCCCCTGCTGGCGCTAATACGTACAAAGTCATTTGATATTTTTCGTTTTTTGGTAACTACATTTCCATCTCCCCTGACTCCATCAAGCATACAAGAGGTCATGCTGAAGATGAGAAATAAAATACTTGATAGTTTGATAATTTTTTTCATGATTTAGATTTTTGAAATAGACTATTAATTATAAGACTCCTCTATAGCAGGGTCCGTTACACTTAATTGTATTTTATATATATGATAATAAATTCTTAAATACTGTCTTGACTACTTTTAACTATGACTCCTGTGCGATCAATTTTCACTTCAGATTTTTCCTTCCCATCTTCCTGAATTTCAATATGTACACCGCCTTCGTCTATTTTCATTTTAAAGGAATCATCCTCATGACCAATGTTGATCTCTTCATCATTACAATCAAGGCAACTAAGTCCGACATCGGTCATTTTAAAATAATGCCTGACCATATCATCGTCGTAAATACTTTGAACATTATCTACATCGTAAAGAAAAGTTTTTGTTGAACTATCTAAGTATATCACTTGATCTTCTGGTAAATAGAGATCTATATAGACCTTTTGCTCTCTAAACCTATTGCTTATATCAGCCAAAAAGAAACCATTAATTCTCAATTCATCCTCACTAAGTTCATAAGTGTGATCGATCAAATCTGCATTATCTCTCGCATCTTTCCTACTTTTTCCCTGAGATTGTTTACGGATCTTAGCATACATAGTTTCATCATCTGATGCCAAAATATTGAATCTAATACTATTGGAATATATTTTCTCCTGATTATCAGTATCAACGATTATTTCAGACCTCCAATGACGCTTTAATGTGGAAAATTTCGAAATGTTCTTATTATCCACCATTTTTATTTCAAGTGTATCTGCAGGGCTATACATAATCTCTTGCGAATTTGTAACCGTACCATCATAAGCCGAATTCATGAATTGACGTGTGCCAAAAAAGATAGCGACCAATAGTGCAACGATCCAGATTCCCAATAAGGAAAACTTAGTTGTTTTACCTATTGATTTTGTGTTATTGGATAAAATTCTTAACCCAAGAGCAAAGAGCAAAAAGAATGGAACCCCTACCAAAACAAAAGTCAGTATTGATATAACCCATATGGGTAAACCAGAACTATTGTAAATCATTGAGTTTTGAAAAAACCAGTCGTCATGAACCAAATCCAAAGAACCCACGGTAAACAATCCTACCAATAATCCTAAAATAGTTGCCACAGATACAATGATCAATAAAATGCCAATGAATTTACCAATAATCATAAAGATGGTCACGAAAATCTTCCCTAGGGTTTCCACTATGTCTTGTGAACCAGATTTTGCTCTGGAGCCGTACTTTTTATAGTCAGCATTCTTAACCTTTTCTGATACCTCGTCAATACCGTGTTTTACACGGGTAGATGCTTCTGAGATCTCGTCACGAATTTTTTTTTCTATATTACTGATATTCACCTCAGCGCCTTCCATTTCCAACTTCTCGGCAGTAGTGTTAGCCTCTGGAAGTAAGATCCATAATATTGGATATACGATAAAACCAAATCCGAAACCAAAAGCTGCAACCAACCAACCTAATCTGATCCATATCACATCAACATTAAGGTAATGAGCCATTCCGGATGCAACACCTCCAAGGAATCTGTCGCTACCATCTCTGTAAAGTTTTTTACTTTTCCGGCTGCGATAATTTCCATAAGTATCATCATTAAAAATCTCATCATCAACCATATAATCTTCAGGTTTCCCCATCACCTCAACCACTTCATCAATATCTTGTTCATTGATTACTTGCCGAGCATCCTTTACTCTAGTCGATAATAGTTCACCAATTCTGGATTCGATATCCGTTATGATTTCATCTCTACCTTTGGGGTCATCACTTAAAGAACGTCGAATAGCATCTAAATAACCTTTCAGTTTTTGATAAGCAACTTCATCAATGTGAAAAAATATGCCTCCTAGATTTATATTTATTGTCTTGTTCATTTTGTCTGTGTTGCTCTTGCGTAAATAATGCAG
>CAZPHF010000055.1:0-18358 GCA_964586115.1 uncultured Flavobacteriaceae bacterium
CAAAAAAGAAAGAGGTTACCGTTGAAGAAAAATTAAGAGCGTTGTATGATTTACAACTTATTGATTCTAGAATTGATGAGATCAAAAATACCAGAGGAGAATTGCCGTTGGAAGTGAAGGACCTTGAAGATGAAATAGAAGGTTTACAGACCAGACTTAACAATTTCAGTACTGACATTGAAAATCTGGAAACTGGTATTGCGAATAAGAAGAATAATATTCAGGAAGCCAACACATTATCTAAAAAATACCAGGAGCAACAAAAGAACGTAAGAAATAACAGGGAATTCGACTCTATTTCAAAAGAAATTGAATATCAAGACCTTGAAATACAGTTAGCAGATAAACACATTCGTGAATTTGAAGCTAAAATTAGTGCAAAAAATGAAATCGTTTCTGTTGCTAAAGAAAAAATGGAAGAAAAGGCTACCCATCTTAAACACAAACAAGATGAGTTAAATTCGATCCTTGAAGAAACTGAAAAGGAAGAAAATCTACTTCATAAGAAATCTGAAGAATATGGTAAACTGATAGATGAAAGACTGTTAAAAGCCTATCATAAAATCAGGACCAATGTAAGAAATGGCTTAGCCGTTGTTACCATTGAAAGAGGTGCTTCAGGTGGGTCTTTCTTTACCATTCCACCGCAACGCCAGGTTGAAATTGCTACCAGGAAAAAAATCATTACTGATGAGCACAGTGGGAGAATCTTAATTGATTCTCAACTTGCGGATGAAGAAAAAGAAAAAATGTCTAAATACTTTTCATAAATCCCGGATATTGGATAAAAGGGACCTACGGAAATAATGAATTTTCAACATATAAGATAAAGCGATAATGAATTTAAAATTTTTAAATATTATCGCTTTATTTTTTTTATTACTCAGTTCCTGTGGCAAAGTTGAGAACGTTGACAAAGTTCAAAAAGGAGCTGAAATTTACAACATGCACTGTGCCAGGTGTCATATTGCTCCAGATATTAATGATCTTCCCAAAGAATATTGGATCAAATATATCCTGCCGCAAATGGCGGCCAGAATGGGTATTAAAGATGGAGACTTTAAACCATATGACGGTTTGGAATTTGAAGAAATGGAAATTATCCATAATTCAGGCATCTACCCTTATATGCCCATCCTAAATGAACAGGATTGGAATATCCTAAAGGAGTATATTTTAAACATTGCTCCAGACAGCCTTCAGCCCACTTTACATCAGGGGAGTCTAAAAAAGCAAACTAGATTTAAGGCAAGAACCTTTGCCATAGACGAAACTCCTGGCTCTTACTTTACTTTTCTTAAATATGTTGACCAGGGAAACAAAATCTGGACAGGGGATATTTCTGGTAAAGTACTTGAACATAAATTCGGCTCAGGCACAACCTCAACACTTCATAAAGCGGATAATGCCGTAGTAGACTATATAGAAAAAGATACGGTTTCTTATATCACTGATATTGGCATTTTAGATCCTTCAGAATTATCAACTGGTAAAATCATCGCAGCGTACAAAGATAGCTATGTCACTATTCCGGATACTTTACACAGACCTGTAAACAATCTTGTGGTAGATTTAAATAATGATGGGATTGAAGAAATGGTAGTTAGTGAATTTGGTCACCTTACCGGGCAACTATCATTGCTTTCTGTAAATGAGAATGGGGCGTATAGTAAAAAGACCTTATTGTATCAACCCGGAACCATACGTTCAGTTGCCAGGGATATGGATAACGATGGAAAGTTGGATATTGTTGCAATCACCTCTCAGGGAGATGAAAGCATTACCATTTTATACCAGCAAGATGATTTGAAATTCAGAAGTGATAAAGCGATTAGGTTCAGCCCTATTTATGGAAGTAGTTGGTTTGAATTGCTTGATTATGACGGCGATGGCGATGACGATATTGTTACTGTTAATGGAGATAATGCTGACAAAACCTACATTCACAAACCCTATCATGGCTTACGAATTCATTTAAATGATGGTAATAATCAATTTACTGAGTCTTACTTCTACCCTCTTAATGGTGCCACGAGATTTGTCGCCAATGATTTTGATCAGGATGGAGATACAGACTTTGCAATCATTTCCACCTTTCCCGATTATGAAAAAAATCCCGACTATTCGTTAGTCTACCTGGAAAATCTGAATGCTGCAGCATACGAGTTTCAAACCTACTCCTTTGATGAGGCAAACATGAGCAGGTGGTTTCTACTGGATACCGGAGATGTTGATCTTGATGGCGATACTGATATTATTTTAAGCGCCTTTACCTATGTATTTACGCCTGTACCTCCTGCCATATCTACTGCATGGAGTGAGAATAATGCAGACATCATGGTATTGGAAAACACCTTATTTAACAAAGATCAAAAAAAGTAAATACCAGAGTATTGGCAAGGCTTCAATCCAAAACGCCGTATAGAATCGCTGTCGTTTAATTCCAGAAAAGGCAACCATGACCATAGACAAGGCCATAATAAAAAGGTTGACCCAAAAGTATTCCGAATTTTGACCATTTACCGATATATCAAAAACAACAACTATAAAAAGTGCCAAAACCGCAATAATTTTCGAAGCGTTTACACCCAGTACCTGTGGTATTGTATGCAATCCAGGCAGATCAAACTGAGCATCGCGAATGTCAAAGGGAATAGTGATGGCAAGTACAAAAAGAAATCGTTGCCCTAAATAGCTATAAACATCCAGAGACATGGCTATTCCAGCTGAGACCAATGGCAGGTATACAGTGAGTCCTGTCCATGTTATTGCAATCAAAAAAAGTTTAAACCCTGGGATATTACGCAAGCCTCCAACCATTTTCTTAAAGGGAAAAACGTAAAAAAGAGTTGCTAGTAAAAATGGTAGCAGCACTAGTATTTCATCGCGTCTAAAATTCACCAAATAATACAAACTTCCAATAAAAGCCATACTATTCAAAAAGATCAGCGATCTGCTGTTAGCCCTAATCCAAATAGCCATCATACTATTGACCTTATCAATCTGAAATAAGCGTATGAAGTTATAGGATAATATTGTAGAAAAGAAAACAAAATTAGCCAAAGGCTGGTTATTGATATCAAATTGCAGGAATGAAATCTTTGTCAAACAATAGGCAGCCAGTGCCACATGAATATTACCAAAAACATAAAAAGTGAAGCCCCGTTTCAATACCTGCATTTCCTAAAATATGAATTATAAAAATAATTAAATATTTCACTATTATATCGTTTTTAAAAGCGAATTGATTTCATCAAAATTAAGTACTTTTGTGTTCCTTTAAATAAACAAATATTATGCGAACAGATTCTTTTGTTTTACGTCATCTTGGACCAGGCCAGAATGAAGTGTCTGAAATGTTAGACACCATTGGAGTAAATTCACTTGATGAATTGATTCATAACACAATACCTACTGATATACGATTGAAAAATGTCTTGAATTTACCTGAAGCCATGAGTGAAAATGAATTTGCTTCACATATTCAAAAATTGGGCAGTAAAAACAAACAATACAAATCATATATAGGTCTTGGGTATCATCCAACTACCCTTCCGGCGGTAATCCAAAGAAATATTTTTGAAAATCCGAGTTGGTATACTTCCTACACCCCTTATCAGGCAGAAATTTCTCAGGGCCGTTTAGAGGCCTTGCTCAATTTCCAAACTGTAATCTGCGATCTCACGGGCTTGCCTTTAGCGAACTCTTCTTTACTTGATGAAGGAACAGCAGCTGCTGAGGCCATGATCATGTTGTGGAATGGAAGAACTAGAAATCAGAAAAAAAACGGGGCAAGTAAATTTTTTATTTCAAATGATCTTTTACCCCAAACAAGAGATATTCTAATTACCAGAGCCGAACCACTCGGTATAGAATTGGTACATGGTGATCACAGAGAAATCACTCTTGATGAAGATTTTTATGGTTGTATTTTACAATATCCGGCAAAGGACGGAATGATCTTTGACTATACTGATTTTATCACTCAAGCACATGAAAAAGAGATAAAAGTTGTGGTTGCAGCTGATATTCTAAGTCTTGCCATATTAAAATCTCCGGCAGAAATGGGTGCCGATGTAGCTGTAGGAACTACCCAACGTTTTGGGATACCTCTTGGATTTGGAGGCCCGCATGCGGCATATTTTGCAACTCATGAAGAATATAAACGCCTGATTCCAGGGAGAATTATTGGGGTAACTATAGATGCAGATGGGAAGAGAGCCCTTAGAATGGCCTTACAGACTAGAGAACAGCATATCAAAAGAGAAAGAGCTACTTCAAATATCTGTACCGCTCAGGCACTACTTGCTGTCATGGCAGGTATGTATGCCGTTTATCACGGAGGAGAAGGTCTGAAATATATTGCGAGACAGATCCATTCGTTGGCGAATATTCTCGATCGGGCCTTGCTCAAACTTGGATTGGAACAGAAGAATAAAGCTTTTTTTGACACACTTAAAATACAGGTGTCCAATACAGATAAATTAAAGCATCTCGCTGAAGAACAAGAAGTAAACTTTAACTATATTGATCAAAATACAATCAGTGTAGCTATCAATGAGACTACAACAGAGTCTGATATAGAACAGATCATAGATATTTTAGCCCAGGCTGAGAATCTGTATTCCTTAAAAATTACAGATTGCCCGGTGTCTTTATCAATTCCTGCAGACTTACAAAGAACCTCAACATTTCTAACACATGAAGTGTTTAAAAAACACCACTCTGAAACAGAGATGATGAGATTTATCAAAAGACTTGAAAGAAAGGATATTTCTCTGGCTGATTCAATGATCTCACTCGGTTCATGTACCATGAAACTTAACGCTGCTACAGAAATGCTCCCGCTAAGTATGAGTAACTGGAACTCTATACATCCGTATGTTCCTGTAAATCAAGCTCATGGATATCATGAAATGCTGAAAGAACTTGAGTCACAACTTAACGAAATTACTGGTTTTGCGGCAACTTCTTTACAACCCAATTCTGGTGCTCAAGGGGAATATGCCGGATTAATGGTGATCAGGGCTTTTCACAAATCTAATCATGACGAGCATAGAAATATTTGCCTGATACCAGCATCAGCCCACGGAACTAATCCTGCTTCAGCGGTAATGGCAGGTATGAAAGTTGTGGTAACCAAAACTTCTGAAACCGGAAACATAGATATTGATGATCTGAGAGAAAAAGCCATTTTACACAAAGACAATCTTGCGGCACTTATGGTTACTTATCCATCTACACACGGTGTTTTCGAATCAGAGATCAGAGAAATTACAAAGATTATTCACAATAATGGAGGGCAGGTTTATATGGATGGTGCAAATATGAATGCACAGGTCGGTCTCACCAACCCTGCTAGGATCGGTGCTGACGTCTGTCATTTGAACCTTCATAAAACTTTTGCTATCCCTCACGGAGGAGGAGGTCCTGGAGTGGGACCTATATGTGTCGCTGCTCATTTAGCAGATTTTCTACCCTCCAACCCTGTCATTAAAACAGGAGGAACAAAGGCTATCAGCGCCATTTCCGCAGCACCTTTTGGCTCTGCCATGGTTGATTTGATTTCCTACAGTTATATAAAAATGCTAGGAAGCAGCGGGTTAACAGAATCTACAATGATTGCCATTTTAAATGCCAATTACCTTAAGGCGCGATTAGAAAAGTATTATAAAATTTTATATGCTGGTGAAAAGGGATTTGCAGCCCATGAAATGATTGTTGATTTCAGAGAATTCAAAGCAAAGGGAATTGAAGTGACTGATGTAGCCAAAAGGCTGATGGATTTTGGTTTTCATGCACCTACAGTTTCATTTCCAGTAGCAGGAACCTTAATGATTGAACCCACTGAAAGTGAAAACAAACAGGAAATAGATCGATTCGCTGATGCGCTGATCCAGATCAAAAGTGAAATTGATAACTACGATGGAGGAGATAGTGTTTTGAAAAATGCACCTCATACACAGGCCATGCTTACTGCTGATCACTGGGACTATTCCTATACTAGACAAGAAGCAGCCTTTGCACTTGATTATGTTTCTGAGAACAAATATTGGCCACCGATAAGACGGGTTAATGACGCTTATGGTGACAGACATTTAATATGTTCCTGCAACCCAATAGAAGATTATATCGAACAATAGAATATTGAATAAAAATATGGAAAACAAGTAATACGATCAACAAACGCCTGAATTCGTTTCATTAAGACTAAGAATTCTTGCACTCTGATGATTTTTTTAGAATTTAATTATCTAAAAAAGTTGTATTTTTGCCATTCCGTAAAAATTATAAATACAAATGAAGAAAATAACAAAAGAAACCTATATCAATTGGTACAAAGACATGTTGTTTTGGAGGAAATTCGAAGACAAACTGGCAGCAGTATATATCCAACAAAAAGTAAGGGGTTTTTTACATTTATACAACGGTCAAGAAGCTGTATTAGCTGGCGCCTTGCATTCTATGGATATTTCAAAAGATAAAATGATCACGGCGTATAGAAATCACGTGCAACCAATTGGGATGGGCGTTGATCCGAAAAGGGTGATGGCCGAATTATACGGAAAAGTTACGGGTACTTCTAAGGGTATGGGTGGATCCATGCATATATTCTCAAAAGAAAAAGGATTTTACGGAGGTCACGGTATTGTTGGAGGACAAATTCCTCTGGGTGCCGGAATCGCTTTCGCTGATAAATACTTCGGACGTGATGGTGTTACTATTACTTACTTTGGTGATGGGGCAGCCAGACAAGGTTCCTTGCACGAAACTTTTAACATGGCGATGGCATGGAAACTGCCTGTAGTATTTATTGTTGAAAACAATGGCTATGCAATGGGGACATCTGTAGCCAGAACTGCCAATCATAGTGACATATGGAAATTAGGTCTTGCCTATGAAATGCCATCTGAGCCTGTTGACGGAATGAATCCGGTAGCTGTTGCTGAGGCCATGGACAAAGCAATAAAACATGCAAGAAGTGGTAAGGGACCCTATTTCCTTGAAATGAAAACATACAGATACAGAGGTCATTCTATGAGTGATGCCCAAATGTATAGAACCAAGGCAGAAGTAGCAGAATATAAAAAAATTGATCCTATTGCACAGGTTCTTGAAGTTATTAAGGAGAAAAAATATTTGAGCGAAAAGCAAATTCAGGCGATCAATGATGACGTAAAAACCCGGGTTATTGAATGCGAGAAATTTGCTGATGAATCGCCGTATCCTGAGAAACAGCAATTATACGATATGGTTTATGAAGAAAAAGGATTCCCTTTTATCAAGCATAGATTATAATATTTAGAAGTAGAATAAAAAGTTAATTATCCAATAAAGAAAGAAATATATGGCTGAAATTATAACCATGCCAAGATTGAGTGATACCATGACAGAAGGCGTTGTGGCTAAATGGCTTAAAAATATTGGCGACAAGATCGAAGAGGGAGATATTCTTGCTGAAATTGAAACTGACAAGGCCACTATGGAATTTGAGTCTTTTCATGAAGGAACTTTACTGCATATTGGAGTACATGAAGGAGAAACAGCTACTGTTGATGCCTTATTGGCTATTATTGGTGATAAAGGAGAAGATTATAAAACACTTTTAAATCAATCAAATGGCGCGGAAACTCCTGCCAAGGAAGATGCACCCACCGAGGATGTTGCTGTTGTGGAAAGCAATGCTTCGGAGCCAGAAATTCCTACTGGTGTTGAGGTAATCACGATGCCAAGATTGAGCGATACCATGACAGAAGGAACTGTTGCCAAATGGTTAAAAAAAGTTGGAGAAACAATTAACGAAGGAGATATTCTGGCAGAAATTGAGACTGACAAAGCAACAATGGAATTTGAATCATTCCACCAAGGTACTTTACTCTATATTGGAGTTGAAGAAGGTAATTCGGCAAGTGTTGATGCTGTGTTAGCCATCATCGGAGAAAAAGGAACTGATGTTTCAGGTTTTGTTGAAAGTTTAAAAACTCAGGAAGCTACACCTAAAGCAACTGAGGGTAAAAAAGAAGTCGCTCCAGCAACAACTGCGGCCCCTACTGCAAGCCCCTCATCTGTAAAGGAGGTACATCAGCAACCTGTTATACCTGTTAACACTAATACGGGAGGCAGAATAGTCGCTTCTCCATTAGCTAAAAAACTTGCCGCAGAAAAGAGTATTAACCTTTCTCATGTTCAGGGAACTGGCGAAGGCGGAAGGATCATAAAACGTGATATCGAAAATTACACACCTGTTTCAGGTGCAGGTGGTCAAATGCCATTTGTTCCTTCAGGTCAGGAAAGTTTTGATGAAGTGCCAAATTCTCAAATGAGAAAAGTGATCGCCAGAAGACTAGGTGAATCAAAATTTACAGCTCCTCATTATTATTTAAATGTGGAGTTTGATATGGATAATGCTATTGCCTTCAGAGTCCAATACAACTCTATTCCTGATACCAAGATCTCTTTTAACGACATTGTTGTGAAAGCAACTGCCTTAGCTTTAAAAGAGCATCCTCAGGTAAACGCTCAATGGTTCGATGACCGAATCAAAAAGAACCATCATGTACATATTGGAGTTGCCGTAGCTGTTGAAGACGGATTGTTGGTGCCTGTATTGAAATTTGCCAATGAGCAAAGTTTGACACAAATTGGAAGCCAGGTAAAAGATTATGCCGGAAGAGCAAGGAACAAAAAATTGACACCTGAAGAAATGGAAGGAAGTACATTTACAATTTCAAATTTAGGCATGTTTGGGATTACTGATTTTACCAGTATTATCAATCAACCTAATGCAGCTATTCTTTCAGTTGGTGCTATTGTCCAAAAACCTGTAGTAAAAGAAGGTAATATAGTAGTTGGAAATACAATGAAACTAACGCTGGCCTGTGATCACAGAACAGTTGACGGAGCAACGGGAGCTTTATTCCTTCAAACATTGAAAGGGTATATTGAGAATCCGGTGACGATGCTTGTTTAAGCATCTCATTTTAAATGATCAAAAGCCTGTGTTTTCACAGGCTTTTTTTTATCCTGACGGCAAGTGATTTCATTATTTGTATATTTGAAATTGCTTGAATAATTATGAACTGATGATTGATAAAATACAGTTTATTCTTGTAGTCAATAACTAAACCTATTTCGCATATTATGGAGGATAAGCCTTTAACTTCTTTTAAAATCTCCCGTTTTATTAATGAAGAAGCCTACGGTGGGATCATATTAATTTTAGCAACAATTGTGGCTTTATTTTGGGCTAATTCTTCATTTTATGAATCGTATCATCATATCTGGCATGATTATAAAGTTGGATTTGTTTGGGGTAAGATCAACATGGTGGCTTCATTGCACCATTGGATCAATGACGGCTTGATGGCCTTGTTCTTTTTTGTGATAGGTCTTGAGATTAAAAGAGAAGTTATGGGGGGAGAATTGTCTTCCCTTAAAAAAGCTTCCTTACCTATAGCGGCGGCAGTTGGAGGAATGTTACTTCCCGCTGCGTTTTATGCTTTCGTAGTTATAAATTATCCGGAATATATCAATGGCTGGGGAATTCCAATGGCCACAGACATTGCCTTTGCTCTGGGCTTACTCGCCATGCTGGGCAATAGAGTTCCTCTTAATCTTAAAATTTTTCTAACGGCACTTGCTATAGCCGATGACTTAGGTGCAGTTCTTGTTATTGCTATATTTTATACTGAATCTATAGATTATAATGAATTACTCTATGCTGGAATTTGCTTGATAATTTTGATAGCTGCTAATTTTGCTGGAGTGAGAAGAACCCTGTTTTACGCAATTCTTGGTTTTGCAGGTGTTTGGATTGCATTTATATATTCCGGAGTTCATGCCACGATTGCAGGAGTTTTAATCGCTTTAACAATTCCTGCCAGAACTAAAATAAGTGAAGAAAGTTATATTGATAAACTAACCCAATATTTAAACAAATTCAAAAAAGAAGAAATAGATACTAAAAGTACCCTGCTCACAAAAAATCAAGTACACATCATCGCTGAAATTCAGGATTTAAATGAAAAGGCAACTACACCGCTGCAAAAACTAGAGCATACTTTACACCCTGTTACAGCTTACTTTATTCTCCCGGTCTTTGCCTTAAGCAATGCCGGAGTTCATATTGATGGTAAAATAATTGATATGGTGCTGCACCCTATTTCTCTTGGGATTATTTGCGGCTTGGTACTAGGAAAATTTATAGGGATCTCCTTATTTTCAAAACTACTTGTCAAATTTAAAATTGCCACCCTACCTGAAGGGGTAAGCTGGAATCAAATCTATGGAGTCGCGTTTTTGGCAGGTATTGGTTTTACCATGTCAATGTTTATTTCTGATCTTGCCTTTAAAGACGAATCTTTTAAACAAATAGCTAAGGTAGGTATCATGTGTGCTTCTCTACTTTCGGCTATAATCGGTATGATATGGATTGGAATATCCTCGAAGAAAAAGGCCTAAATCTGTGTGTTAGCAACAGGAGTGACCGATAGATCACTTCAGAATAACTAGTCATATTGGAATTGCGCTTTTCATAAGGATGGTACTGAGCTTACTTAGAAATAATCCCCGCCTAATCTTTAATTGAATTTACTGCCTTTTCCTCAAGACCATCATATTTTACAATATATATGCCCTTATTGATAATACTTCCCGAAGTATTTTCAATAAAATCATACTTGGTAGCAATCCTTTCTGAAACTCCCTGATTTATGATATCAGAATCATTAGATAATCTCAATAAAAGGTCATACATCATATCAAAACCTTCTACTGCAATTGACGATGGCAAGGTATAATACTTCCTTTTATAAATAGTTTCAAATTGTCTATAGGCCACTGTTTTCTGATCTATAAAGGAATTAGAAGGATAATGAAAGTTAACCCGTGCCAGAAAGTTATTGTCGATCCTATTGAAATTTCTATCCATTTCGAATCCGAAAACGAGTAAACTGTCTACCTCGGGGAAAACACCGAGATTGTTAAACACATCTCCCAAATATGCAGGATCGTTATCTGTCACAAAAAACCAATTCACGATGTTCCGTTCTAAGGTATCTCTAAATACTTTGAACTCATCTGGTTTGATATAGCCATCCTTGGGTTCGAGAATTTTTACCTCCTTTTCAGGGTTTAATGCCTTTAGTTCTGAAATGATCCGGTTGTACTGCTCTTCTGACCTTTTACTGCTGTTCTTGATAACAATAAGGTCTTGATCCTCATAATTGGCTTTGACATAATCCATCATTTCTTCTGTATGGTTTTCAAGAGAGGCTCTTTCCTGTACAAGCCTCTTGTTATCAATAGCAGAATGATCCTTTGTAGAAATAGGAGAAAGGATCAATGGCTTCCCATATTTAAGGTTATTGGAAACAGCTTTTACATTTGAAAGAAACATCGGTCCCACTACAGCATCAAATTCCTGAAGTTCAACCTCGTCACTTATCGCTTGAGATACCGCCTTACTGTTTTCCGTATCAAAGACCTTCAAATGAACTGACAATCCCTGTTTTTTTAAGGAATCAATGGCAATTAAAGCTCCAAAATAAAAATCGGTAGTAATATTTAAGAGCCTGTCTTCTTTAAAATTCAAGCTATCCCTTTTGCTTTTAAAAGGTAACATCATGGCAATCTTAAGAGCGCTATTTTCCGGAATATAGTCAACAAACAAAGGTTTTTCTGCAATACTATTATTAGGAATCTTGATCAACATCCCTTCCTTTATTCCTTGTGACACCTCCGGGTTTAACGCTAAAAGCTCCTCTTCACTAATTTCAAATTTCCTGGTTATACTATATAAAGTTTCAAGCTTTTGAACCTCATAGATCAAAAATTCATCCTCAACAGCTGTTGTTCCTGCAAGCGGAACAATGATCACGTCATCAATCTGAAGTCCGTTTTGTGCTATTTTCGGATTTAATTCTTCCAAATAGTCAATAGAAATTCCGAATTGCTTGGCGATACTATATTTTGTTTCTTTTGGTTTTACTAAATAAGGTTGGGTATTCGCCTCCTTTGCCTCTAGCTCCATA
Organism: uncultured Flavobacteriaceae bacterium; assembly: GCA_964586115.1. GTDB lineage: Bacteria > Bacteroidota > Bacteroidia > Flavobacteriales > Flavobacteriaceae > Lutimonas. Next base: position 12,033 of record CAZPHF010000055.1, read on the forward strand.
TCATCTATCTTCAATGGAATTTTGATCACTTGCCCTATCTTTAATCCGTTTTCCCTGAGAAAAGGGTTATTGGATTTGAGGTCTTCAGAGGTTATATTAAAATTTTTGACGATACTGTACAAGGTCTCCTTCGGCACAACTTCATGATAGATGAACTTGTCAACAATGATGTCTTTATCCCCCACCCCACTAAGATCAGCATTACTGAGATCAACCAATGGGTCGTATTGCTTATTTGGAATAATCAGTAAATCATCCTTACTTACATTATCCTTAATATCAGGATTCAGTTTTAACAAGTCATAAGGAGTTATGGATAAAATCTTGGAAATACTTTGAACAGTTTCTCCTTCTTTGACTTTATACGTAATGAATTTTTTGTCTTGAGCAAAAACGCTTACCCACCCAAAAAGGAATAAAAAAACTACTAACTTAATATGTTTCATTTACAATTGAGATCTACTAATTTTAAACTTAAAATCAACCGTTATATTTCATCAAAGATATGGTTTTTTCCATCTTTTACTAACAAATTGAAAAATGGCTAAAAATAACCAAAAAAATACCTCTATAATGAGCATCTTTAATCAACATCTACTCCCATTCAATAGTTGCAGGCGGTTTTGAACTAATATCGTATACAACCCTGTTTACCCCTCTCACTCCGTTGATGATCTTGTTCGAAGTTTCCTGCAAGAATTTATAAGGAAGGTCAACCCAGTCTGCAGTCATACCATCAGTAGAACTTACGGCGCGCAATACGACCGCTTTTTCATAGGTTCTTTCATCTCCCATAACTCCTACAGATTGGACAGGTAACAACATGGCTCCTGCCTGCCACACCGAGTCATACAATTTCCATCGCTTTAATCCTTCAAGAAAGATATGATCAACTTCCTGAAGCATTTTTACTTTATCAGCTGTAATGTCTCCTAAAATTCTGATCCCCAGACCTGGTCCAGGAAAAGGGTGTCTTCCAAGAAGCTCATCATCTATACTCAGACTTCTTCCAACCCTTCTTACCTCATCCTTAAATATGGTACGAAGCGGTTCAACAATCTTCAATTTCATAAAATCAGGCAGACCACCCACATTATGGTGCGATTTGATCGTGGCGGAAGGTCCCCCTGTTGCAGAAACGGATTCAATCACATCAGGATATATAGTACCTTGGGCCAGCCAGGTTACATCTTTAATTAAATGCGCTTCGTCATCAAATACTTCAATAAATGCATTTCCGATAGCTTTCCTTTTCAATTCAGGATCCTCCAATCCTTTTAGTTTTTCAAGAAATTTTTCGGAAGCATCCACGCCTTTTACGTTCAGCCCCATATGCTCATACTGATCAAGAACACTTTCAAACTCATGCTTTCTAAGCAATCCATTATTGACAAAGATACAATAGAGGTTTTTTCCTATTGCCTTGTCCAACAGTACTGCTGCCACGGTAGAGTCAACTCCACCTGACAATCCAAGCACCACCTTTTCATTACCAATTTTCTCTTTAAGATCGGCTACAGTAGTTTCAACAAATGAATCTGGAGTCCAGTCTTGAACCAATCCTGCGATATGAACCAAAAAATTCTCCAATAGCTGCTTACCATCAGTAGAGTGGTAAACTTCAGGATGAAATTGAATCGCGTAAGTCTGTTCTCCTTCAATTTTATAAGCAGCATTATCTATATCATGGGTACTGGCGATCACTTTATAATTTTCGGGTAATTCCGTGATGGTATCACTATGACTCATCCAAACCTGAGAACCTTCCTCAATATTATCAAAAAGCTCATTGCTGTGGTCTATATAAGATAAATTCGCCCTTCCGTATTCTCTTGAACTTGAAGCGCCTACCTTTCCATTAAAAAAGTGAACCAGATATTGTGCCCCGTAACAAATCCCCAACAGCGGCTTTTTCCCCTTAATCTCAGAAAGATCAGGATGTGGAGCGTCTTCATTTCGCACTGAATGCGGACTTCCCGACAAAATCACTGCCTGAAAGTTATGTACATCAAATTTTTTACTATTGTACGGGTGAATTTCACAGTATATATTGAGTTCCCTTACCCTTCTAGCGATAAGTTGTGTTACCTGTGACCCAAAATCTAAAATAAGAACCTTGTTTTGCATCCGCAAAAATAAAATTAAATTCAGAAACATGCCCCCCTAAATAATTTTTTTATCAATGAATTTTAATTCTTACATTCGATCGAGATAGTAATCTAAATCTGATAATGAAAAAAAATATTTTAATAGCATTGGTTTTTATGAATGTAGGCATTATTTCTAGTCTGTATTCACAGGAACATGAGCAAGATGATGCTGAAATTCATGAAAGTGACAAGGATCATGACAGTCATAAAAAACATTTGATCTCTGCATCAATAAATCACACCATCATTTTTTCAGGAGTTAAAGAGGGCACTAGTAGCAATATATCACTTCCTTCTTTTGGCTTAAACTACACCTATTGGTTCAATCATCAATGGGCTATTGGATTGCATAATGATGTCATTATTGAGGATTTTGTCGTCAAACAAAGCACGAGTAAAAGCGCAGAAGGCACAAGTACCGAAGAAGAAATAAATATCATAGACAGGGGTACACCCATTTCTTCGGCAATTATGGTAATTTACAAACCGGTTCCATTTCTTGGCATTATGGCTGGGGCTGGCCGCGAATTTTCAAGCCATGAAGATTACACCGTCATCAGATTTGGCTTAGAAACTCCTTTTCATCTTCCGCATAACTGGGAACTTTTTGGTACTTTAACCTATGACATTAATATTGATGCCTATCAAAGTTTGTCCTATGGAATTGGTATAGGAAAGACCTTTTAATGGATCATTTTTATCCCTGAAATACGAATATAACCTTGGGGATGAGACACGGTTCCTTTGAAAGAATCCATTTGAAATCTAAGAAAAATGTCTATCTGCTGTCCTTCAACCATGATATAGGCTCTTACCTTATCATCCTCATAGATAAGGTTTCTCATGGGAATGATCCTGTCTTCCAGAATCACTGACCCTTTTAAAACCTCTTTCTCATAGCTAAAATTCAATGCTCCTTTTTGATATTTGAACCCTATGGTAGGGGCAATATATTCCCATGATCCCAACAATTTTGAAGGGACATCACTATTCTTGATATTGCTAAAACCTGATAGTAAGAAAACCAATAAGAGGGGAATGCTTAAAAGTAAAATTTTTCTCATTTATTTGCCATTAAAATTAAGCTGGCAAAAATACGGAAAAAGAATGTTTAAACAAGCAAAAAAAAAGCTGAACATTTTAAAAAAATATAGCAAAAAAAAACCATCAGAAATATTCCCGATGGCCTTGTGATCTTTAAACCTGTTATTACTTTTTCGTTCCTTTCATTTCCATAGAACCCTGAGAGTAAGAAACTGTTCCTTCGAAGGCTTTTTTTGTAAAATTAAGATCAAGTTTCACAGATTCTCCTTGAACATATATGCTCGCTTTTAAGTTGTTCTTTTCATATACAAGGTCTTCCAAGGGTATTCCCTGACCACTAATTTGCACTTCACCGGCGAATTCTCCATCCACCTTACTTAAAACCAGCACTCCTTTTTGGTATTCGTAACTGGCATCCGGAACCGTATAATCCCATTCACCAAGTATTTTTTTCACCCCCATAAAGTCGTCAGCCAAAGTAAAACTACTCAAAACAACTACTGCTAATAGTACAAAACTTTTTAATGCAACATTTTTCATAATCTGTATTAATTTAATATTTCACTAGATCAAATCTAGTAAAAAGAATTAGCACTATCCTATCCCGAATGAATCATTTCTTGCGAGGATAAATATTTTTTTTAATCTAATTAAATGAGCTAGTGACAATATTATCAGACTATATCGGTTATCAATAGTTCAAAACAAGTTTAACCTAGAAAAAAATTAAAATTATGTTGAAAAAAATGTTCATCATTGCCTTTCTATTTGCTTCCATTGTTGAAGCTGAGGCCCAGTCTTATGAATACAGAATAGTTACCAGTGTTGAATCAGTAGTCCCCATGGGATTAGGTAGATCAAGAATCATTTCTAATCAGGAAGATAAGAATTATAAAGATTATACTTCCTCCAGGACAGAAGAAAATAAAAAACAAAATAAATCAAAACGAAGCGACGCCAAGGTGGATGATTTTGACGAAACCAAAATTCTCAATTTCTATAGTGCCGTCGGTATCAATTTTCAAAATATTGCCTCAAATGATGCACTATTGTCTTCTAAGGTGAATACCATGTTAGACGAAGGATGGGATTTGGCATTTGTTACCAGTGGTGTGGAAAGTGATGCAGGAAAAGGAGATGGGACCGGAATTTTTATCACAAGATTTATCTTTAAAAGATTGAAAGCCTGATAGCTCATCAATTTGGTTTAGGTACAATAAAAAAACCGTCACGCTTAATGCGTGACGGTTTTTATTTTAAGAGTCTCCCTAAGGGTTAATCTTCTTTGACCTCTTCAAAATCAACATCCTGAACATCATCCTGTACTGTTTCAGCGCCACCGGCAGCTTCAGCACCTGCATCAGCCCCTGGTTGTGGGCCTCCAGCCTGTGATTCTTGTTGAGCCTTATAGATTTCTTCTGAAGCAGCTTTCCATGCTTCATTGATTTTCTCCATTGCAGCATCGATCAGCGCTAAATCTTTAGATTCATGTGCTTTTTTCAATTCTTCCAATGAAGATTCGATTGGCGCTTTCTTATCTGCAGAAAGCTTCTCTCCAAATTCTTTTAACTGACTTTCTGTTTGAAAGATCATCGCATCTGCACCATTCATCTTTTCAGCAGTTTCTTTAGCCAACTTATCTGCATCAGCATTGGCTTCAGCATCAGCTTTCATTTTTTGAATATCCTCGTCAGACAGTCCTGAAGATGCTTCAATACGGATATTGTGTTCTTTACCTGTACCTTTATCTTTCGCTGACACATTGATAATACCGTTGGCATCTATATCAAAGGTTACCTCAATCTGAGGGACTCCTCTAGATGCTGGTGGAATACCATCAAGGTGGAATCTACCAATTGTTTTATTATCGGCTGCCATGGCTCTTTCTCCTTGCAACACGTGAATCTCAACTGAAGGTTGGTTATCAGCAGCTGTAGAGAATACCTGTGATTTTTTCGTAGGAATCGTCGTGTTTGACTCTATAAGTTTTGTAGCTACATTACCCATAGTTTCAATTCCCAAAGAAAGTGGCGTAACGTCTAACAACAATACATCCTTTACATCTCCGGTTAATACACCACCCTGAATCGCAGCACCAATAGCAACTACCTCATCCGGGTTAACTCCTTTAGATGGTTTCTTTCCGAAGAATTTCTCCACTTCCTCCTGAATTCTAGGCATTCTGGTTGAACCTCCAACTAAGATCACCTCATCAACATCAGATGTAGAAAGATCTGCATCTTTCAAGGCTGAACTAACAGGGCTCATAGATCTTTTCACCAAACTATCAGATAATTTCTCAAAATGAGCTCTTGTTAATGTTTTAACAAGGTGTTTCGGACCTGATGCAGTAGCTGTTACGTAAGGCAGGTTAATTTCTGTTTGAGAACTTGATGACAATTCAATTTTTGCCTTTTCAGCAGCTTCTTTTAAACGTTGAAGAGCCATAGGATCTTTTCTTAAATCCATATTTTCCTCCTTGTTAAACTCCTCAGCTAACCAGTCAATGATCACTTGATCAAAATCATCACCACCTAAATGCGTATCTCCATTTGTTGATAATACTTCGAATACTCCGTCTCCAATTTCTAAAATAGAGATATCGAAAGTACCACCTCCAAGGTCATACACGGCAATTTTTTTATCCTGACCTGATTTATCCAAACCATAGGCCAAGGCAGCAGCAGTAGGCTCGTTGATAATTCTACTCACTTTAAGTCCGGCTATCTCGCCAGCTTCCTTAGTAGCTTGTCTTTGGGCATCATTAAAATATGCAGGAACCGTTACTACAGCTTCCTTAACTTCTGTACCCAAATAATCTTCCGCAGTTTTTTTCATTTTCTGCAATACCATCGCAGAAATTTCCTGAGGTGTATACAACCTTCCGTCAATATCAACTCTTGGCGTATCATTATCTCCTTTTACAACTTTATAAGGAACTCTTTCTGCTTCCATTTTAGACTCAGAAAATTTATTTCCCATAAATCTTTTGATAGAATATACAGTGTTAATAGGATTGGTAACAGCCTGACGTTTTGCAGGATCTCCTACTTTTCTTTCACCTCCTTCAACAAAAGCAACGATAGAAGGCGTTGTACGTTTTCCTTCAGCATTAGGAATTACAACTGGTTC
>CAZPHF010000056.1:0-17548 GCA_964586115.1 uncultured Flavobacteriaceae bacterium
AAAAAACATAATCCCTGCCTGGTTTTTCCAAACTGCCTGGTTTCTTATAAAAACCTCTACCTGAGGGTTTGTGATTGTAAAAAACAGGTACATGACCTGCACTTTTAGGAACACTTACAGTTAGTTTGCCTGATGGATTCACTTCCCCAAATAAAACCTTAGCAATCGCATTGCCCCCTTCTTCTCCCGGATACCAAGCTTCAACAATTGCAGGAATGTGTTCTTTTTCCCATGGGATGGAATAAGACCTGCCATGCACCATGACCAATACAATTGGTTTACCCGTTTTGTAAATGGCTTGAATTAATTCAGGCTGTAAACCTGGAGGATTTAGCGAAGCTCTGTCAAAGCCTTCTCCACTAGTTGGATAATCGTTTGGTATGTCTTTTCCCCATCCAATTCCAGATAGTGTACTACTTGTTCCTCCTATCACCAAAACAACCACATCACTTTTTTTTGCTACTTCTACCGCTTCAGCAATATTACTTGTATCTTCTCCTGTAATATTGCATCCTATGGCGTAATTAATTTTAAGTTTATTGTTGGTCAATTTCTTTATTCCCTCCAAAATTGTCACACCTGATTCGTTATCCTTTGTAGCACTGTAATCGCCATATTGCACTTGATTGGCATTCGGGCCAATAACGGCTATTGACTTCAATGTTGAAATATCTAAGGGCAACTGATTCTTTTCATTTTTAAGTAAAATAATTGATTCTTCGGCTATTTCACGTGCCAGATTTACAGATGCTGCCGTATGAATAAGGCTAGATACTTTTTTAGGAGCCTTATAAGGTTTATCAAATAAACCCGCTTTAAATTTGGCCGTTAATATATTACTCACAGCCTGGTCTATCAATGCAATTTCTACTTTCCCTGTTGCAACCAGATTAGCTAATTCTGAATAAGCAAAGTTTGTAGGAGCCTCAAGATCAATACCAGCTTCTAAAGCGCTTATGGCAGTTGCTTGCTTGTCTTCAGTAATTTTATGAAAATAGTTAAGCATCGCAATGGCCTCATAATCTGAAAAAACATAGCCCTCAAAACCAAGTTCGTTTCTTAGGATGTCTTTCATCAAATATTTGTTTGCATGCAACGGAATGCCATTTACTTCGTTATATGCGGGCATCACTGCATAAATATTAGCCTCTTGAATTGCTTTTTTAAATGGGTATAAATGTAAATCTCTTAAATCTCTTGGCCCTAAATTATTTGGACCGAGATTAATTCCTGCAATTGGCGTACTGTATGCCACATAGTGTTTTGCCGTGCAGATTAATTTGTTTTCAGGTATTCGTTTCTTTGTAATTGAAGGATCTCCTTGCATTCCGATAACAAAAGCTTTTCCCATTTCTGCCACATGAAAAGGGTCTTCACCAAAACATTCTTCTACCCTTCCATATCTAGGATCTCTTGCTAAATCGAATATTGGAGATAAAGCTTGATCTACTCCTGCGAGACTGGCTTCTTGTGCTATAGCTGCTCCCATTTTTTCAATTAATTCGGGATTCCATGTACTACCCTGTGCAATTGTTTGGGGGAATATAGTAGCTCCAAAGGCCAATTGACCATGTAAACATTCTGCTATTTGAATGGCAGGAATACCAAGTCTTGTATTTTTACGTAAATAGTTGTCTGCAGCTTCTGAAAGTTTGGATATTTCGTCTACACCAATAAACGGACTCTCTAAAGTACCTATACTCCCTCCTTTAAATAATGAGTCTAATGAATGCTGGCTTACCTCTCCATTTTTGGAGAGCTTCAGATGGCTAAGGCTTAGCATATTCATTTGAGAAATTTTTTCCTCAAGGGTCATTCTCTCCAAAAGATCATTCACACGGACATCTACCGACAAGCTACTATCTTGATATGGAAATTTTTGCTTGTTATTTATTTGAGCGTAGGAGCTTGCAATTGCAAAATATATAATTGCTAAAAGTGCAGGTTTTATAATTTTCATAAATGCTTTTTGGTAATTTTAAATTCAAATGGATACAAGTAAATAACTCACAATTTAACAGCTTAATCTTCTATATTATTTTTTTTGCGTTTTACATGTCTATTCGGCTGTATCTGCGTATAAAATTAAACTAATAATTGCAAGATTAAAGCCTCTAATTTAGTGAATAAATAAAAAACTTAAGCTGTCAAATCTTCATTGTTTTTAGTAAATTTAAGTGAATTTTACGATTAAAATTGTAAAAGGTATTACTGAAAGTCCAAACCACAAAAACATAAAAAGCATGAATAATTTGAATAGAGCCATTAGTTTTCTTTTTATCTATTTATTCATAGTAAATTTTACTTTTGCACAATCAGAAAACGATTGGGAAAACCCTGAAATATTTCAGCGTAATCAGGTCTTAGCGCATACAAATTTAATGCCCTTCAATACTTTAAAAGAGGCCTTAAGTATTGAGAAGAAATCATCTCCAAATTTCTTTAGTCTCAACGGAGTTTGGAAATTTCATTTTTCTGAAAACCTTGAAAAAGCACCCAAAGATTTTTATCAAAACAATTTTAACCATAAACAATGGGATCAAATTAAAGTGCCTTCCAATTGGGAAATGGAAGGTTTTGGGCATGCTAAATTTAGAAATATTGGTCAGCCCTATAGCTCAGCACCCCCCTTTGTTCCTAAAGAATACAACCCAGTAGGTTCTTATTACAGAACGTTTACCTTAACTAAGAACTGGAAAGAAAAACAACATTTTTTACATTTTGAAGGTGCTCAATCTGCTTCTTATGTATGGATCAATGGAATAAAAGTAGGCTACAATCAGGGAGCCATGGAACCTGCTGAATACGACATTACACCCTATTTAAAAAATGGAGAAAACAGCATTGCTGTGCAAGTACTTCACTATAGTGATGGTTCGTATTTAGAGGATCAAGACACATGGAGACTAGCAGGTATTTACAGAGATGTCTATATTATGTCAACTCCAAAAACGCATATTCATGATTTTTATATTACCACAGATTTAGATGAAGATTATAAAGATGCAACATTACATATTGATGCATTTATAAGTAATTTTAATAAAGAAAGTTTAAAAAAATACTCAGTTCGCCTAAGCTTGTTTGACGATAATACAATAGAAATCTTAAGCAAAACCCTAAACATATCGAAGCAAATCATGCTTTCCAGAGCATTTGATAAAATAGCTGGTTCTTTTCAGGTAAAAAACCCTAAAAAATGGTCTGCAGAGCATCCAAATTTATACACGGTCACATTAGAACTTCTCGATGAAAACAATAAAACCATTGAAGTTTTCAGTCATAAAACTGGCTTTAGAGAAGTAGCAATAAAAAATAAGACCATTTATGTCAATGGGATGCCCGTAAAATTTAACGCGGTCAACAGCCATATGATGCATCCAAAAACGGGACATGCCATGGATGTAGCAACCATGCGAAAAGACTTGATGCTGATGAAACAATTCAATATTAATTGTGTTAGGACCAGTCATTACCCTCCAAATGTTGAATATTTAGACTTAGCCGATGAACTCGGTATGTATATCATAGATGAAACAGGTGATGAGGCCCATAGCAATATTCATTTATCGAGCCAACCCGAATGGAAAGAACAATATTTAGACCGTATGAGAAAAATGGTTTATCGCGACAGAAACCATGCTTCCATTGTGATTTGGAGTGCTGGCAATGAAAGTGGTCCTGGCGATAATATTTGTGCCTTAATTGCTGAAGGGAAACAAATAGATCCTAGCCGTCCCGCATGGATGTATGGTGGCAATAGTGATGAAGACCCCAAAACAAATCCAATTAAATGCGAGGATATTGTTGGTCCGCGCTATGTTACGCCATTTATGCTTGAAAAACGTTTTGCTTTAGCAGACGATCCACGCCCCTCCTTTATGGACGAATATTTATCTGTGGCTGGAAATGCACTAGGTGGATTAGATGAATACTGGAATCTTATTTATAAATATCCGCGCCTTACAGGCGGTGCTATTTGGGATTGGGTTAGCCCCGGTATAGAGGCAAGATGGAGAACTACGCCTGATGCCTCTCCAAATAAAATCTCAGCCGCTTTGATGAATAAAGCACTCTTAAGAGAGGGTCAATTTGGTAAAGCACTATACCTAAGTGGCCATGATGATTGGCTAGAAGTTTATCGAGATCCTGCCTTAGATATTTCAGATGATCAACTCACACTTTCTTTCTGGGTAAAGCCAGAAACATACAACGGTGATTGTTATTTTATAACCAAAGGAAATTATCAATATGGTATTTGGCAACCTGACGATTCTAAAATTCAGTTTTATATTTATACAGGTGAGAAAGTTTTTGTAGAAGCCGACCTTCCTGATAATTGGCAAGGGAATTGGCATCAAGTATGGGCTACTTATGATGGTGAAAACCTAAAACTCTACATAGATGGGGAGCAAGTGGCTTCAGAAAGTTGTACTGGAAATATTATCAATGGTCCGTATCCTGTAAATATTGGTAAATCTGCTGAAATAATAGATAATCATTTAGGTTACCTTACACATGCGACAATCGACAATGTTAGCATTTTTAATAAAGTAATATCCACAGAAGCGTTAAAAAATAGTAACGAAGCATTAAAGAAATCCGCTTCACTTTGGCTTGATTTTGAGTCTGTTAAAGATGAATCTAATTACTACAGCATCGGTTTGCCAGGACGAACTTATGGATTGGTTTGGCCAGATCGAACAGTTCAACCAGAACTATGGCAGTTGAAAAAATCACCACAACCTATAGAAATCAATATCGTAAACTTAGACGCTGGGGAAGTGGAAGTTTTTAACCGTTTTTCATTTACGAATTTAAACAACTTAAATGCAACTTGGTCATTATCGGCAAATGGGGAAAAAATTGAATCAGGTTCAATAAACATAGATTTAGATCCATTAAAAAAGGAAAGGCTAATAATTCCATACAAAACAAAGAATCTCGAAGAAGGAAAACACTATATATTAGCTTTAAGTTTTACCCTCTTAAAGAATACCATTTGGGCAAAAAAAGGCCATGAAGTGGCATGGGAGCAATTTGAATTCCCATTTATAGAAAAGAAAAGTGAAACGGCTAACATTGAAGGTATATCTATTGATGATAATTTAGACAATATTGTGTTTAAAGGTGAGAATTTTGCCTATACTTTCAACAAAGACAATGGTTTACTTTCTTCACTTATTTATAAAGAGAACGAATATTTAAAACAAGGACCAAAATTCAATATTTGGAGGGCCCCATTAGCCAATGAACTGGATGCTTGGGGAACTTTTTTTACCTCTATCGGACATCAATCGGATGGCATGGGACATAATATGTCAAATGGCTGGTATTCCTTAGGGTTAAATCATTTGGAACATGAGGTCGCAACTATCGAAATTATTAAAGATAAAAAGAATGTAGGTCTGAAGGTTGTGACGCTTGCCACAAGTAACAATCAGGCTACCGGATTTTTAAATGAATTTCACTACAGCATTACAAAAGATGGAGCAATTACTATAAAAACAAAGGCTTCCCCTTCAGGAGAATTCACACATTGGATTCCTAAAATCGGACTTCAAATTAAATTGCCAGATTCATTTCAAAACATAGAATGGTATGGAAGAGGGCCTTATGAAACCTATCCTGACCGTAAAACAGGCGCTAAATTTGGCAGGCACAAAACTACTGTCATAAATGATGAGGTGCCGTATATCATTCCGCAAGATTATGGCAATAAAACTGATGTTTATTGGACTGCTATAAGTGATGCTCATGGCAATGGTTTACTCATAAAAGGAAACCAATCTTTTAATACAAGTGTTCAAAAGTATGGTACTGATAATCTGACCAGAGCTCATTACAGGGCTCAATTAAAAGAGGTGGATTATATCACCTTAAACATAGACCACAAGGTATCGGGTGTTGGTGGAACCGCCATTTCTATCTTGAATAAATATAGGGTATTGCCAAAGGAATATGAATTTACATTTTATATTAAACCATTTATAAATAATCAATAATGACATTTTGAATTAACAGCAAGAATACTTTCATTTTTAAAAGTTGGTAATTCTTAGAATTATTGCTTGTTAGAAAATGCCATATCATTCCACCTTAATTCTTGTTTAAAGCGATATAAATCTGTTTTTTCATCGATCAATAAAAATTCTATATCCATCATTTCTGCAAAAGTTTCAAGTTGTTCGGCTGCTAAATTCTGACTATAGCTTGTATGGTGCGCACCGCCTGCTAAAATCCAGGCCGAAGCTGCTGTTTGCAAGTCTGGTTTTGCATCCCAAAGCACTCTAGCCACTGGTAGGTTTGGCATATCATTTTCAATTTCTAAGGCTTCCACCTTATTTACCAACAACCTAAATCTATTTCCCATATCCACAACTGAAGCATTTAAAGCACTCCCAGCACCAGCATTAAATACCAAACGAGCAGGATCTTCTTTACCCCCAATACCCAATGGATGAACTTCCAGGTGCACATTTCCTTTGGCAATGGATGGGCAAATTTCAAGCATATGAGATCCTAATACTGCTGGGTTCTGTGGATTGAAATGGTAGGTATAATCCTCCATAAAACTATTTCCTCCTTCCAATCCAGAAGCCATTACTTTCATGGTTCTTACAAGCGCTGCAGTTTTCCAATCACCTTCTGCTCCATAACCAAAACCACTATCCATTAATCGTTGTGTTGCGATCCCAGGCAATTGCTTCATTCCATGCAAATTCTCAAATGTGTTTGTAAAAGCTGTAAACCCCCCATCATTTAAAAAAGCGCTTAAACCAATTTCAATTTGCGCAGCATCTCTCAAGCAATGATGCTTTGAAGCTCCTTGTAAAATATTTTTTGCTAAAGTGTAATTATGAGCGTATACTTTTAGTAAATCATCTACTTCTTTATCAGTAACTTGTTTGATGAATTTTATAACATCACCAATTCCATATCCATTTACTTCATAGCCAAACTTTATTTGTGCAGAAACCTTGTTACCTTCAGTAACGGCTACTTGCCGCATATTATCTCCTAAACGAGCAACTTTCATAGTTTTTGAATCAGCGACTGCAACAGCAACCCTACACCAATCATCGACTTGTTTAATTACTCCAGCATCTTCCCAGTGCCCTACCACTACTTTGCGGTTTATCCGCATTCTTGAAGCAATAAACCCAAATTCACGACCCCCATGTGCCGATTGATTTAAATTCATAAAATCCATATCAATAGTTCCCCAAGGAATATCTCTATTAAATTGTGTATGCAAATGCAAAAATGGTTTTTGCAATGCTTGTAAACCCGCAATCCACATTTTTGCTGGTGAAAACGTATGCATCCAAGTTATTAAACCTACACAAGTATCATTATTATTTGCTTCCTTGCATATTTTAAGTATCTCATCAGCGGTTTTTACCACAGGTTTAAAAATGATTTGAACTGAAATTTGTTCTTGTCTTTCATACGCCTCCGCTATTTTTTGAGAATGATTTGCGACCTGTTTTAAGGTTTCTTCACCGTATAAATGCTGGCTACCTGTAACCAACCAAACTTCGTATTGTTTTAAATCAATCATTTTTTTAATTAAATCTAATTATGATAAATAAATGTAAAGTCCAATAACTAAAGCTACTACAGCATAACCGACTGGTTTTAAATATTGCCAAGGTGTAATATCGACTTGCTTTGTGTATTCTTGAGTATACGCTGTTGCTCGTGGTTTTAAATAACTAACGGCAAACATGATAATTATGGTTAATACAAACAGTATTCCCATAATATGTAAGAAACTTATATCTGGTTTGATTACATATAAGGTAACTAAATAGGTAACGACACTAAACAAAATAGCAGTATTTGCTGCTTTCCCTGAAACTCTTTTAGAAAATATACCTACAATTACAATGGCTAGGATAGGCACACTATGCGTGCCATTTAACTCTTGTAAGTACGTAAAAATACCACCTTGTACACCATACAATAAAGGTGCTATCCCCATAGAAAACAAAGCTAAAACAATACCAAAAGTTTTTCCCGCCTTTACAACTTGTTTTTCTGATGCGTTTTTGTTAAAATATTCTTTATAGAAATCAAGTCCGAATAAAGTCACAGAACTGTTTAAAGCACTATTAAAAGAACTTAAAATGGCTCCAAAAAGAACTGCTGCAAAAAAACCAATAAATGCTGCAGGAAGCACTTTTTTAACTAACATAGGATATGCCTCATCTGCATTTGATAATTCTCCATTAAAAATATAAAAAGCAATAATACCTGGTAATACGACTATAAAAGGTCCGAGTATTTTAATAAACGCAGCTAATAAAAGTCCTTTTTGACCTTCCTTTAAATTTTTAGCCCCAAGTGCTCTTTGAATAATGGCCTGATTGGTACCCCAATAATAAAAATTCACTATGATCATACCTGTAAAAAGTGTCCAAAAAGGAACATCAGAATCCGGTCCGCCAATAATATCAAATTTTTCGGGAAGCGCCGTTGTTAAGGTGTTTAATCCTGTAAACACATTACCATCACCAATAAACATTAGACCAAAAATTGGAATTAAGGATCCTCCAATGATTAAACCCACAGCATTGATAGAATCAGACACTGCGACTGCTTTTAACCCTCCAAAAATGGCATAAATACTGCCTACTATTCCAATTGACCAAACGGTAATCCAAAGTGCACTCTCAGGTTCCATACCTAAGGCTTCAGGAATATCGAACATCGTATTTATTGCCAATGCCCCAGAATACAATACTGTTGGTAACATAGATATGGCATACCCCAATAAGAACAATAATGAGACAATAGTTTTTGTACTTTTTCCGTATCGTTTTTCTAAAAATTGAGGAATTGTAGCAATACCACTTTTAAGATATTTAGGCAACAATACAAAGGCTGTAAAAACCATTGCGATGGCTGCAAGAACTTCATAAGCCATAATTGGTATACCATCTCTAAAAGACACACCATTCATACCAACAATTTGTTCGGTAGATAAATTGGTCAATAATAAGGATCCTGCTATAACTGGACCTGTAAGGCTTCTACCTCCAAGAAAATAGCCGTCGGAGGAATTCTCGTTTGTTTTTCGAGTGGACCACCATGCTATAATTGCCACTAGTAATGTAAAAGCGGCAAAAGATAAAATACTCATATTATTAAATTTAGTTACTATTCATTTTAGTCCCGTATTATTCATTTTTACTATTTTCATAATAATAAATTCATGAATCTTTTTATGTCATGGGAATGACAATTTTCATCAGAAACTCCAATACTAAAAATTGGAGTATTTTTTTTCAATTAGCTCCCTTGTCCATAATAAGAATCTTCTCCATGTTTACGATCATAGTGTTTTTTAATCAATGAATCTTTTAACCTTGGTGCTGATGGATTAATTTGCAAGGTTACATAGGCCATTTCTGCTATTACTTCCAAAATTTTACTATTATAAACTGCTTTTGCTGCATCTTTTCCCCAAGTGAAAGGCCCATGATTACCTATCAAAATCATTTCTACCTCTTGATGGGATATGTTCTTATTATTAAAACAATCTAAAATTTGAATCCCGGTATTATGTTCATAATTCCCTATAATAAGTTCATCATTCATCGGTGGCGCACAAGGGATATCTGTTGTTAAATGATCCGCATGGGTTGTTCCAAAAATAGGAATATCTAGTTGAGATTGTGCCCAAGCTACTGAATACAGAGCATGTGTATGTGCTATCCCTCCAATATCATCCCAGTTTTTATATAAATATGCATGTGTTTTTGTGTCTGATGATGGTCTTAATGTTCCTTCAATAATGTTATTATCAAAATCTATAATGACTATATCTTCAGGTTTCAAATCTTCGTAAGGAACTCCACTTGGTTTTATAGCAAAAACCCCTTTTTCTCTATCAACAGCACTCACGTTCCCAAAAGTATATACTACTAAACCCAAAGCATTTAACTGCATATTTGCTTCGTAACATTCTTGCTTTAAATCTTTATAAATACTCATAATTAAATAGATTTTACCTGTTTATGCTTATTTGTTAATTGAGTCAGATGCAATTCACCAAAATACATGCCAGTTGCTATCAAATGTCTTAATGGCTCATGTCATTATGTAATCTTCAACAGATATAGCCAATTTACTATACTCCTCATATACTTTTTGGTAGTCCAGAACATTTTTAGAATTTGGCTCATAAACCTTTTCAAAAGGGCTCCCCATAATCTTCATAGCTTCAAAAATATCTTTGTGCGTTTTTGAGGCTACTGCTCCAAAAATTGCTGCTCCTAGTGCGCAGGCTTGTTCGGATTTTACTACCTTAATTGGCATATTTAAAATATCAGACATCATTTGCATAATGAATGGCGATTTTTGAGCAATTCCTCCTATGGCGATAACACCTTTAATTGGAATTCCTTCACTAATAAACCTGTCTGTAATTTTCTTTGCTCCAAAACAAGATGCTTCTACCAATGCTCTAAAAACTTTTGGCGATGTACTCCCTAAATTTATTCCTGTGATAACTCCCTTTAAATTTTGATTGGCATCGGGTGTTCTTCTGCCATTCATCCAATCCAAGGCCAATTCTCCAGAAGCACCAATTGGCTCTTTTGAAGCCGCTTCACTCAGCTTCGGAATTAAATTATCCAAAGCCTCTTTTACTAATTTTACCTTAGTCTCTTCATCTATTAAAGATGATTTTCCTACGATTTCCTTTATTGGCCAAGCTAATAGCTGATTGTACCAAGCATAGATATCGCCAAAAGCAGATTGACCAGCTTCTAATCCCAACATTTCTGGAATTACCGAGCCGTCAACTTGTCCGCAAATTCCTTTCACTAAATACTCTTCTTTCTTCTTGGGTGCAACTAATATATCACAAGTAGATGTTCCCATAATTTTAGTTAAAAAATAGGGTTCAATATTAACACCTACGGCTCCCATATGTGCATCAAATGCCCCAACTGCAACAACTACCTTGTCAGATAATCCTAAACGTTCTGCCCATTCATGTGATAATTTTCCCGCAGGTACATCAGAAGTATATGTTTGCCTAAATAATCTAGAAGATAATCCTTCTAAAATTGGGTCTAGGGCTACAAAAAAATCGTTCGGTGGCAATCCACCAAAAGATTCGTGCCATAAAGCTTTATGACCAGCAGCACAACGACTGCGTTTCATTTGAGAAATATCTGTTCCGCCTGTCAATAAAAAAGGGATCCAATCACAATGCTCTACCCATGAATAAGCAGCTTCTCTTACCTTGTTGTCGATTCGAGAAATATGTAAAATTTTGGACCAAAACCATTCCGAAGAATAAATACCCCCTTCATATTGCGAATAATCAATAGCCCATTTACCGCATAATTCATTTATTTCTTCAGCTTCTTTGATTGCCGTATGATCCTTCCAAAGGACAAACATCGCATTTGGGTTATCACTAAATTCAGGAAGTAAACTTAATGGAGTTCCCGATTGATCCACAGGGACTGGGGTAGAACCAGTGGTATCAACTCCGATACCCATAATACTGTCGACAACAGTCTTTGATACCTTGGATATAATGCCGCTAATAGTTTTTTCCAGGCCTTCAATATAATCTAAGGGATGTTGCCTAAATTTATTCTTAGAAGGATTACAGAATTGACCCGCTGCCCATCTGGAATAATAATGAACAGATGAAACGACTTCTTCCCCCGTTTTGGTGTTAACAAGTAGCGATCGCACAGAATCGGACCCAAAATCAATTCCAATCACATAACTTTCACTTCTATTCATTTGAAAAATACTTTATACTATATGTCAAAATATGATTATTTCACTCTCTTTAAGGTCATTATAGAAACAATTACAGTACCTATAATAAATTAAGTGTTATTTACACACTAGTCAAAGTAAAAGAATTTATTTATCAATAGCAACTTTTAAAAATTATTCGTGTATTTTTAACACTTAATAGGGTGTCAAGTACCATTTATCCCTATAAATTGTATAAAAAGGTATAGTTAAGTTAGCGCATCCAATTACTAATTATGGAATTAAACAATTATAGTCAGAAAGATAAAGTTTTACTTGCTTTGGACTGTATCATTTTTGGTTTTGATAAGGATGGTTTAAAAGTCTTATTAATTAAGAGAAATTTTGAACCCGAAAAAGGAAAATGGTCGTTAATTGGAGGCTTCCTTAAAAAAGAAGAGATCTTAAATCAGGCAGCCTCACGCATACTTAAACGCTTAACTGGCTTGGAAAAAGTTTTTATGGAACAATTATTTGTTTTCGGTGAAATCGATAGAGATCCTGTTGAAAGAACCCTGTCGGTTGCCTATTATGCCCTTATAGATATCCAATCTCATGACAAAGAACTCATACAAGAATACTCCGCTAAATGGTTCCTAGTGAAAGATGCACCGCTGCTTATTTTTGATCATAATAAAATGTTAGAAAAAGCTATAGCCCGCCTGAGAAGAAAAGCGCGATCAAAACCTATTGGTTTTGAGCTTTTACCTGATAAATTCACAATGCCACAACTTCAAATGCTCTATGAATCAATTTTAGATAAAAAATTAGATAAACGTAATTTTATCAGCAAAATAAATGGTTTAAAAATATTGAAAAAACTTGATCAAAAAGACATGCAAGTTTCTAAGAAAGGGGCTTTTCTATATCGATTTGACAAGGATAAATATGATCAGAAAGTACTGGATGGATTCAATTTCAAAATTTAAACCCTAAATGGGTCATATTTAAAAGTTTTTCAATCGATGCTCATCTATATCTATCTTAGATCATGCTAAATTTAAAACAATAAATTACACCCTGTTTTCATCTTTACTTCTGTATATTCTGTATTGGAAGTATAAGAAATCTCTCCGAACAGAGCATAAAGGTCTGTTTTTTTTGCTTACATATGATTTTATCCTTGATGCTAGTAATAGAGACTAAGCATCAGTCAGCTGAAACGAAACAACTCCTTCCTTCCCTGCATTGAGAAGTAGAAACTAGTCCATCATCAGGCCCGGCGCCTCCAGAAGAAGAGATACACCAACAAATTGTATTGGCATCGTCTAATAAGACCCAAGGCTTGTCGCCACCTTCCATCATTCCATATGGATTTCTGGCTCGAAGGAATTTACAGATATTGTTTTTATTTGATTTCATTTCTCCCATGTTTAGGTAATTTCCAATATAGCTTTTTTAATAATCGATACAAATAATGGTACTTTATGAGCATTTTTAGCAAGAGGTCGCGCTATGCTCATTGCAGCTTCAGCCGCTGCCAAGGCATTTTGCTCGTTAATATCATTTTTTTCCATGGCTTCCTGTGCCTGCATAGATCGATAAGGCACCGGAGCTGCTGCTCCTAAAACGATACTTGCTGAGCGGCATGAATTTCCCGAAACTTCCATAACAACTGCCACATCTCCCTGTGACCAGTCATAAGATTCACGGGCAGCATGCTTGATATAAGCGCTTTTAGTATTTTTTGAAAAAGGCGGGAGTACAATGTCTGTAATCAGCTCCTTAGATTGAAGAATAGTCTCCATAGAAATATCCTCGCCTGCAGAAACAAAAAAGTCATCCATTAACACTTTTTTCTTTTTTCCTTCACTATTCACAATAACAACGCTGGCTTTAAAGGCCATAAGCGCTGTTGCTATTGAGGAAGCATGAATACTTACACAAGATCCATTATCAATAATGGCATGATTTTCATTTTCACCATGCTCTGAGTGACGCGCAAAACATCGATCTCCTCCTTTGCGGAAACATTCATGATCGGCAGAGCGAAAATACCAGCACCTATTGCGCTGGGCAATGTTACCTCCCAAGGTAGACATATTGCGCAATTGCGGAGTGGCAGCGTGAATAACTGCCTGATGGAGCGCGGAGTAATTATTTTTAATTTCTTCATTGGAAGCAATTTCGGCTAAGGTCACATTGGATCCTATACTTAATCCTTCTTTACGGTCATAACTGATCTTATCAAGACCCGGAATGTTCCGAATATTGATAATTTTCTGGGGTTTGAGCAAGCCCTCCTTTATCCAGTCAAATACATCTATACCTCCGGATTTAAATATCGCTGCTTCCTTGCCCGACTCATAGAGTTGTTCGGAAACTGTTGAGTTTACCTGTTCAAGTGCATCTTCAACAGATTTGGCTTCATACCAACTAAATTTATTCATGTCTTACTATTTAATAGACTCTATCAAGTCTGCTGCTATACTTTATTTAATGCATTAAGAATACTTGCCGGTGTTATGGGTATTTCATAAATCCTCACCCCAATCGCGTTATACACTGCATTCGCAATCGCTGCTGACGTAGCAATGTTTGCAGGCTCTCCTATACCATATGCATCAGTTGAGGAAAGTGCTGAATACTCTTCTACTATTATCGTATCAATCTGAGGAATTTCCATAGAAAACGGTGCCTTATACTGGTCTACATTAGCATTCATCATATGACCCGTACTATTGTCCATCACTCTATTTTCATAGAGGGCATAAGAAACACCCTGGATAACTCCTCCATTAATCTGGCTTTCTAATTGACCTAAATTGAGCGGCCGTCCGCAACTATGCGCGGCTACAATCCTGTCTACCTTTATAAATCCTGTGTCAGTATTGACACTTACTTCTGCAAATTGTACTGAACCCAAGTCACCATAAGCAAGACCCCATGGTTGTTGAAAACCGCCATAATCATCTGATC
This sequence comes from uncultured Flavobacteriaceae bacterium, assembly GCA_964586115.1. Taxonomy (GTDB): domain Bacteria; phylum Bacteroidota; class Bacteroidia; order Flavobacteriales; family Flavobacteriaceae; genus Lutimonas. Next base: position 14,713 of record CAZPHF010000056.1, read on the forward strand.
TACTGGCTACTTTAGAAATTTGACTCGTACGCATCAATTTGGTAGCCTCCTTAAAAGACATTTTCTGCGCTGCATCTTTTTTACTAATCACCTCCCCGTTGGCTATTGACAAGTCAGAGGAATCGGTTTCCCATTTTTTTGCTACCAGTTTCAACAATTCTTTTTTGGCTTCATAAGCTGCATTCCTCGTTGGAGGAGTAATTGAACCTGTCACTACGCTTCCACCTGAACCAGGCCCAACCGGAAAAAATGTATCCCCGATATTAACCGTAATATCTTTTACCTCAAGTCCCAATTCTTCAGCAACTACCTGAGCAAGAATTGTTTTCGTACCTGTTCCAATATCCTGGACACTGGATCTAATCTCTACACCTCCATCATTATGAATTTTAACTTCTACAGAAGAATCTAGTGTTACAAATCGGGGCCAAGTAGATTGTCCTACGCCAAGACCTTTCTTTACAATACCTTTGCTACTTCCTGCTGGTTGACGTCGAGACCAATCAAAAAGTTTGGATCCTCGTTGTCGTTCTACTTTTCTCACTTCACTTTTATCGATTTGATCCCTGTAATTTAATGGATCTAACTTTAATTTTTCCGCTAATTCATCTATGGCCTGCTCCAGACCAAAGGCACCTTGCACATTACCTGGTGCCCGCCAGGCAGCTCCAGGCCCTGCATTGGTCAATACATCGTATTGTTCGGTAGCAAAATTAGGGCATGGGTATAGTATTTGTGCGATCCGTCCTACCCCTGCACCAAGGGCTACCCCTGCGGTTCCATGTGAACGTTGCTGAATCCCGGTTAAAGTACCATCTTTCTTGGCCCCTATTTTTAAGTATTGGATAGAATTAGGGCGGTTACCTTCGGCAATATGGTCTTCTTGGCGATCCACCATTAGCCAGACTGGTCTTCCTGTTTTTTTAGCAAGATTTGCAGCCATAGGTCCAAAACTTCCGGCACTGTGTTTGGCACCAAATCCACCTCCCATAAATTCACAAATTACTCTTACCTTACTTTTTGGTAAATTGAAGATACTCGCCATCTCATTTCTTACTCCTGCTGTATTTTGCGTAGAAGCATAGACCGTCATAACATCCGGACGCCAATCAACCACAACTCCATGCGTCTCTAGTGGCATATGTGTCTGGACCTGGGTTCTATAAGTTCTTTCTACAAGAACATCAGCTTCCTTGAAACCTGCTTCCAAATCACCTCTTGGGCCCCCAAAAAAGCTACTAGTTGATGGACCTCTTACATTTCCTTTCCCCTTGCTTCCATCGTGTGTCTCGCCAACATCTCCACCATCTTCCTTTTGAACAATGGGCTCGTTAAACACGATTGGAGCATCAGTTTTCATAGCTGAATCTATATCGATGACAAATGGCTTTTCCTCATAGTTTACTTTGATCAGAGCAATGGCATCTTTGGCAATAGCCAGGCTTTCTGCGGCCACACCTCCAAGAGGTTGCCCCACATACTTCGCCATAGGGTATTGAACCTTTTTATCTTCTCCTTCCTTCTGTTGCTTTTCTATAAGATGAATAGCATGAACTCCAGGAAGACTTTCTGCTGCTGAAATATCAATTGAACTAATAACTGCGTGAGGAACTTTTGAACGCAACATCTTTGCGTAAAGCATCCCTGGCAATTTCATGTCAGAAGTATATTTCGCTTTACCCGTCACTTTATCGAGGGCGTCTATTCTTGTTACTCTTTTTCCAATTATTTTTAACTTATCATTGATTGGCCATACTGGCGGCTCTTCGATAGGAATTTCCCTTTCAATTTCGCTTAAATTATGACCTGGAATTCCGTATGGGAATTTTTCTTTTCTAGTATCCATCTTAAGTTGATTTTTTTGCTGCAGCTAAAGTTGCTTTAAACACATGAGGATAAGTGCCACAGCGGCAAAGGTTGCCCCGTATGGCTTTTTTTACATCTTCCAGTGTTGGATTGCTATTATTGTCTAACAAGTGGGCGCATGACATGACCATGCCAGGAGTGCAGTAGCCGCATTGAGAGGCATCGTGTTCGATAAAAGCCTCCTGAACCGGATGTAATTCTCCACCCTTTGCAATACCTTCAATGGTTGTAATTTCTTTGTCGCCAACGTCAAAAACTGACATCATACAGGAATTTACAGGTTTTCCATCCAAATAGACAGTACAGGCTGAACATGAGCCCCGATCACAAACGACTTTGGTCCCAGTAAGCTCTAAATGGTCTCTTAAAGCAGATGCCAATGTTGTTCTCGGTTCTACACTTAGTGACTTCATCATGCCGTTCACCTTCATATGAATAGTGACGGCTTCAGGTCCAAATTCTTTGCCTTCTGAGAAGCCTGCCTCATATTCAAATGCGAGCGCATTCGTTGTTAATAATACGCTTCCTGCAGTTGATAATCCGGCCCCTCGGATAAAACTTCTTCTGCTAAAACCTTTTTTTGGTTTGGAACCAGATCCTTGTTTTTTATCTTCCATAAAAGTATAGTATGGGTTTGTACTTTGTTTAAGGGATTAAGGTACAATAATATTCAATAAAATACTAGAGGGAGATGGGAGGTATTTTAATGATATAATGATGCATTGATGTAGTCAAGCAAGAAATATTGATTTGAGAATTTGAAAATAAGGATTGTAGAAGGTCTAATGTCTTCTAACCTATAATTATTGATTATATCCAATCTTTTACGTCAGTGTAGTTTGAAAAGTGCGTTAAGAATTTTTGAAGCCTTGGAGAAAATTTAGCACTTTTTAAACGGTTTATATGCGTTCGCTAGAAAAGCATAAAAAACACCTTCGTAAAAGGTAGCTCCTTTTCCTGCCTTGCCGGC
>CAZPHF010000057.1:0-17471 GCA_964586115.1 uncultured Flavobacteriaceae bacterium
TATCCCCTTGATTGATAATCAGGTCATCAATCACCACATCTAAAGTGGCTTTATTAATAGTTAAGTTACCAAGGTTTGTATCAGGAGAAAATATATAATTATCTTCAATATCATCGGTAATGAATATATCATAAACGCCAACCTCCATTTTATCTCCTAAAACATATTCTGTGCCATCTTTCATAAAAAAGTACGGTATGGCACCATCAACCTTTAAAATATTTACATCTTCACCAGGGGCAAACTCAACAAAATTAGGCTCTATAATTGGCGTTTCACCATACTTAATTGTTTCTGAAACTGCAGTAAAGGTTAAAGCAGCTTCACTAATCGTTAAATCACCATGTTCCGGACCGTAATCCATCACATAATTGCCCGACGCCGGCGCTTCAACCTCAATAGTATAAGTACCTCGCTCTTTAACAGTTTCTATGGCAAGTGCTGAACCGGTTTCATCTGTAAAAATGTATGGAATTAAGGCTCCTCCAGAACCGTCGGGGAATACGGTTGATAGATTTTCATCCATATAAGCAAATCGAGAAATAGTTGTTTCTAAATGTTCATTGACAGCATCACCATAAGCTAATGATAAGGAGCTTGTATTTACTGTTAGCGTTGCAGGTTCCACTGCAAAAGTATCCCGTTCTAAAGCAAATTCGAAGATATAATTGTCATTAGGATCATCTGTAATAAAGATCTCATAAATACCAACGTCCATTTTTATAGGTCCACCTATGGTATATTCTGTATCGTCTCCTCCCACCTTCTTAAAATAGTAAGGTATTCCACCATTTTCTTCAGGGAACAGCGTTGACATATCTTCATTTTCAGGAAAATCACTAATTTTTATATTAATGCTTGGTGTCTCTCCATACTTGATATTTTCAGCTGTAGTGACATCCACCGTTAAAGTGGCTTCTGTAATGGTTAATTGACCAACTCCATTTATAATGCTGTAGTTATCGGTTATATCTCTTATTTTGATATTATATGTGCCAACATTTATTTTATCACCCAGTTCATATTCCTTTGTATCACTGGCATCAGTATTTTCAAAATAATATGGAATACCATCCGGGAACACATTTTCTGTATTATCATCATAAGCATAATTAAATTGAGTTGTTATTTCAGTACCAATATCACCTCCGTATGGTATTGACAATGAAGTCGTCTCTGTTGTTAAATCTTTCTTAGTAACTGTTAATTCTACTTTTTCATAAATTATATTAAAATTATCAGACATAGGATTAATAAATGTGCCTGGGAAAATATATTGCAGATGACTATTTGTGGCCTCTAGCCCAGTGATCATATTTAATGCATAGAATTTTGAAATAGCGCATGACCCAGAATCAACACATTCTTGTGAAAAGTCTGAAGTATCAATTATACTAAAAACTTGGTTGTAATCATTTGTGTCAGAACCACTGCCTAATGAAGAATCATTAATAATTCCTAACCTCTGGCCATTGACAACTCCTGTAACCTCATCATTAACAATTCCTAATCTCTGACCGTTGATTATCCCTAAAACCCGGCCATTAATAATACCTAATACCCTACCATTGACAATTCCTAATCTCTGACCATTGATAATACCTAGTCTCTGACCATTGATAATACCCAATACCCTGCCATTCTCTATGGTTTCATCTGGCGTATTAAAATAATCTAAATAGGCTGTAAAATCGAGCGGATTAAAATTAATAAAAGCACTTCCTGCATCTGCATTAACAGACCCATAAACTCTTTCTGCAAATCCTGCATCTACCGGATATGAACCTCCTCTGTAAGGTACCTGTTCAATCCTATTTATAAAAGTGTTCTCAGAAGATATCCAGCTCCCATTTTCTAATAGATCCAATATATCTTGATAACGATCTACACCATTTGGGTCAAATGTTTCGCCAGGTTTAAAATTATTAATTACTCCAACAGGCATAATTCCTGTAGTTCCATCTTTATAAAAATCTTTTAGATGTTCCCCTTTTATTTTAGCTAGAAAGGCATCAGGATCATCTATTAATTCAAATGACTCAGCCCCGGTATCATCAGTAGTACCGTATCCGCTATACATTAGTTCTACCGTTATTTTTTCTCCGTACGTAGCTGTTGTTATTTCTTTTGGCCTTATGATTAAATTATTTTTTTCAATCCCTAAATTACCATTGATAAAATTGACTTTATAGGTCGTAGCAGGCGTAAAATTAGTTACCCCTTTTTGTGCATCAGAACAGCCATTTAGATCTACGTCTACACCCTCTGGTGTTTCAGGACATTGATCATATACATCCGGCACCCCGTCAGCATCTGTGTCAGTAAAATCTCCATCAAAGGATGCGGATATTGAATAATTCTTTACATCCGGATAATCAACATCATCAACAACTGTAGATAATGTAACATCCGGAAAACCTAAATTACCGAGAAAAGTAGCATAGGTTTCTCCTTCCGGAAGTTCAATTCCTTCGACAGTATAGGTCAGTTTTGACTTATATGCTTCCCCAAATTTAACCGTCATTGGGTTTGCCGTCACATTTAAGATATTTTTACCGTCTTGGAAAAACTTATAAGGCTCTGAAAACCCACCATTACCGACTGAACCAGGTTTTGCTATCGTTAATAATTGCAGCACAGGATTATTTACAAACGGTGGTATATCGGCATAGATGACCCCATCGATAACAGTAAAAGGAACTGGTTCACCGTCTAAAAAAACAACGGGCTCAGTTTCTGAGGTCGGAACAGGTAAAAAATCACCAATAATCCTTATTCTAACCGTAGAGATACCTGCGTTTTCTGAATCTGTTTCAGGCACAAATTCAAACGAAGTTATTCTTGCCGTTTGTGAGGCCAAACTGTTAAATACCTTATTGGCATCTATCATACCCGGACCTGCCTGGGGATTGGGAGAAGATCCATCCCTCACATTACTTTTAAACAAATCTATGACCTCGCTTGTGCTTATTGATGATTTTCCAGGGTTGCTGACATCCGGATACCAGGTCGGTAAAGACGATTGTAACAAGGCTATTACTGCCGCTGCTGATGGTGCAGACGCAGAAGTTCCAAAAAAGTTTGGATACTGAGGAGTTTCATCAGTTGGTTCACCATTTGAAAAATATTTTATTCCAATAGAACCTACGTTGGTGTCTACTCCGTCCGGAGCAGCAAAATCTACATCTATTTGGGCTCCATCAGTTAATGTTCCTCCAAAAGAAGAAAAAACTTCCGGGTCCGTTTTATTATATCGAATAGCACCTACAGTAGCCGATTTTTCTGTCATGGCATGCCCGCTGATGGTTGGGGTACCAACAGTATTATATTCCCAGGTCAGTCCGTTTGATTCAAAAGCGATATATCTAAAAGGCACATTGGTAGCACCATTTGCGCTCGTAATTAAAATATTTGCATCCCCAGTGCCTGTAGCTTTAAAAACAATTACTTCGGTAGGGTCTCCTTCGATGTTTACACGATTACTACCTACTAATAATCTGCCAAAATCATCTACGATATAAATATCCAAATCATCCGATGCTCCGAGCTCATTTACTTGTGAAGCAGCATCTTCCTTCCATTGCAAGGCAATCATATAAGTACCAGGAACCACAGTTATTTTTTGCAAATAATCTTCAGATCCATCAGGATTTGTACCAAAAACATGTGCTTTTGTAAGGCCAGCATCAATAAAATTGGTTGTAGGAAGGTCAGTAGATGGGTTGAAAACACTCTGATAAGCATTTTCGCCAAAATTTCCAGCTGAGGTAAAATGCATACCACCGCCATCAATAAAGGCATTAATAGCAGTTGAGATTCTGCCTTCCCCAAAAAATGGTTCAGTTACAAAGGTAATATCATCAACAATAATGTCAGACAGACCAGCAAGTTCATTGAAACCTACTTCAAATTTTCGAGGGGACAAGGAAGAAGCATAAAACGCCAATTTAGCACCCGGAGCCACATCATGTATGATATGCATCATCGCCCTGCCTTCATCTGAAGCCACGCCATTTTGATATTCCTCTATGACATTTACTGGCTCATTGTAACCATGTGGATTCTCAATACCTGGTAAATCACCTTGTTTTACATCTATTGTCGCTTTTGAATCATTTCCTGCAGAAAAAGGTTGTGTATCATAACTATTTGACATGACCCCAATGGTAATACCTGTGCCGTCAACCGGCAAAACATTGCCTTCTGAATCAATTATTTTAAATGATTCTCTTACAATATCTGAAGTCTGCGTAGAATCACCTTGCGAAACAGCAAGCCCTGTATTTCCATCACCAAATGTGTTTTTTATTGAAGGATATACAGGCCTTGCAAAGTTGATTGCACAGGGATAATCATTCAAATCACACAGCGCAACGTTTGAAATGAAAACATCAATAGCCGTTAAGCCCGCCAAATCAGTTTTAACATCAGTTTCATATAATAAAAAATCGGAGTCAGGTATACTAAACGGGGAAGGAATTGTGGAACATGCCGGAGTTATTCCTTGCAACAAATCAATCACAGCTTCAAATTGCCCTTCAATCGGTACAATTTCAACCAGTACCTTCTCGTTAATTATTTGAAAAATAAGTTCTGATGGTGTTTCACCTACAACATCATTACAAAATCCTCCAAGCTCTTGCCCTATAATATCAAATGATTTTCCATTGCCTATTACCGGAAAAATAAAACCATCCTCCGGGACACATTTTTTAGCAGAATTCGCATTGGCAATTACAGTGTGTTCTTTCCCATTAGGATTAATGATTGTCCATTGAACATAGTCGCCCGATCCAAATTCTTTAGTAAAAGCCTTATTGTTAATACCGGGTTTAAATTTATTCAAACCCTTGGCGAGTCCTTTTCCTTTGTTGTATTTTATGATACTGCCGTTTTCATCAATAACAACCTCTTTCCTAGTTGGATTATCATAGCCGAACGTTGCCTGATACAATCCATTACGAAGATCCTTGACACATTCAATCACAGGAACTATATCTTTGTTCTGGTTTGAATTACCGTTATTATTTTTCTGGGAATATCCTGTAAAGGAAAAACAAAAAACAAGTAATGTCGCTAAAATCCATGTTTGCTGCAAAAGACCAATTGAAATATCCGAGATCTTATTATAAAAATTAGAAAAACGTTTTAAATAAAATGATTTACCGAAAATCACTTTTATGTAGATTGATGAGTAGAAATTAATCATATGTTAAGGGGGATTAATCGTTATTAATTTTAAAACATTTATTTGATCTATAGTCATAACAATTCCCAACCAATAAAACAAATTATATTCAACTTTGAAACCGAGTTAGGACGAATCGACATTTTTATTGTCCGAAAGCCATTATTTATTTTTCAAGTAAAAAAATGGAATCTGTGGAAAATTGATCCTAGTATCGATTCTTAAATGGAAGGGAAACAACTATGGCATAAAAAATCAATGGAAATATTTCGTATTTTAGGGCTGTAAAAATTAACCTACCAACCCTCTAAAAAATGAAACAACGGATTTTAAAAATATCCAAAATTATTGTCATAACGCTTGTTTCGATAGTCTTCTTGTTGGCCGTGATCATTGGAATTGTGTTTCAATTTATCTTAACGCCTGAAAAAATAACTCCCAAAGTGGTTCAAGCGATCAATAAGAATCTCAATGCTGAGCTATCAATCGACGCCATTGAACTGACTTTTTTTAAAACTTTCCCAAACTTTAAACTTGAATTAAAAAACGGTTTTATCCTAAATGATTCCAAAACTATACAAGATTCATCTTTTAACTCAAATGACACATTGATTCAATTTGATTATGGCGTAGTAAGCGTTAATCCGGTAGCTTTTATCGGCAACAGCATAGAAGTCAATAAATTCTCCTTTGAGAATCCTACGATTTATGCATATGTTTCTCCTGATGGACAAACGAACTGGAATATCTTAAAAGAGCGTGAACCGCAAGAAAAAGATAGTCTTTCTGTAGCAAATGAAGAAAAAAAAGACTTCAACGCAAGCATCAATATTGAAGAAATTTCTATCATCAATGGTAACCTGATATTTGATGATCACTACAGCGAAAATTATATGACAATTCAGGGCTTTGACATGAACCTAGCCGCAAAATACAGTGATAAAGAAGTGCTGCTTAAACTCAATTCCCAAAGTGATAATGTCATTATTCGTAAAAAAGGGAATACGTATACCGAAGAATTGGCAGTTGTTTTAAATACTGATTTTCATATAAATCGTAAGACTAAAGTAATCGATTTAAAAAATGCCAAAGTTGGCATTAATGACATCACATTTGTTGCTGATGGAACATTGTCTCCAAGCCGAGAGAAAAAGGAAATAGATGTTGACCTGCAACTTGACCTGGAAGTGCCCACCCTGAATACCTTGATCGACTTAGTACCTGAATCCGTATTTGACAAAACAGATAATTATCAGGCAAAAGGAAATGTCGCTATTTCAGCTGCTATCAAGGGTATCTATAAAAAAGGGGTGATACCGGCTATCAATGCAAAGTTTCAGATCAATGAAGGTGAAATTTCTTTTAAGAACAGTCCCAACAAAATAGAACTTATAGAGGCAGATATAGAAGCTTATATCTCCCCGCAAATAAGCACAGGCTCACATTTTGACATCAAGAATTTTAACTTAAAAGGAGTTGGCACTGAGATCAGCATCACAGGTAAGGGTCGAAATCTATTTGATAATGCAGACCTTGATATTACAGCCAATGGGAAAATTGATCTTGAGGCTTTGGAAAATAGTTTCCCTTTTAAGAAAAGTTTAAACTTAAAGGGTTCGGGAGAAATTCACCTTTCTTCCATATTTAATATCAATGACATTCGGAATCAAGATTATGGAAAAATTCAAGCTCTTGGCACTCTGAATATGAATCAGATTGTTTTTCACAATGAGACTGATAGCCTTCATCTTCAGCTGGACAACGCTAATATCCACATTGAGCAGGATCAGGATAGCAACTTATTGACTGAGACTTCGACCAAGGTCATTGAGGGAAAAATCACTATCCAAAACCTGGAATTCACTAACGGTAAAAATTCGAGTGGGAACCTGGATCAACTCAATATTAAATTTGCTACAACTCCAATAAAAGATTCCACAAGGGTGACTGTTATGAAGTCGTCAATTCTGGTAGAAAATGGCAATATTAATTTAGGCGACACGCTAACAGCAAAATTAAAGTTTATCAATGCTAAAATCAGTTTACAGCCTGATAAAAAAAATGTCAGGGTTCCCTCAATTTATTCAGTATTTGAAATAGATTCAACGGGAATCAGAGCAAAAGGACGGTTTTTTGCCATTACAAAAGGTAGCTACAAATTATCTGCAACTAAAGTGGACGGTAACTGGCCCATCACTGGTGATATTTCTTTTGACCAACTCTATGCCTATACGCCAACCTTTCCACTTTTACTAAAAATGCCCAAAACAAAGCTCAGTTTCAAACCAGGCGTCATCAGTCTGGATCATACGAAAATTGAAATCGGAAGCTCCGATATTGAAGCAACTGGAAAAGTATATGAATTTGGGGATGCTTTTTTTGATAATAAAATGCTGAGGGGTGAATTGGAAGTGAATTCCAAATTACTCGATATCAATGAATTCATTCAAGCCTTAAACGACGGAGAACGGCCAACAGAAAAATCAGCTGAAGACGTCCTTGCTCAAGATGCGAAGAATGAAGGCACAACAGCCACGGAGCAGCCAAAATCTTTTGTAGTACCTCAACTACTTGACTTGAGTCTGAAAAGTCGTTTTAATGAGGTCAAATACAAGGAATTTAGAATAGACAATGTGATTGGTACCATCACCATAAAAGATCAAAAAATCGATCTGGCTAATTTACAGATGACCACTATGGCGGCAAAAATGACGACTTCGATTGCTTATGAATCTAAAGAAAAAGGGAAGGCCTCTCTGGATTTTGATGTTAAATTGTTTGATATTGACCTTTCCAAATTAACCAAGCTCATGCCCGTTCTGGATACGGTACTTCCCATGGCAGATTCCTTTGAAGGAAAGGTAAATTTCAGGATGAAAGGGGCTTCAAAAATTGATAAAAATCTTGGAATGACAGCTTCTTCGCTAGATGCCATAGCCCGCGTAGAAGGAGATAATTTAGTGGTTTTAAGCGGTAAGACTTTTGAAAAAATGGCCAAAATACTCTTGTTTAAAAATAAAGAAAAAAACACCATCGACAAGCTTGAATTTGCCATGATCTTTAAAAACAAACAGATAGAAATTTTCCCATCTGTTGTGACCGTTGATAGGTATAAAGTAGCTATTGGAGGACAACACAATCTCGACCTGACCTATGATTACCATGTATCCATACTAAAATCACCGATGCCCTTTAAAGCTGGAATAGATCTAAAAGGAACAGAAGAAGACATGGATTTTAAGATCACCAAAGCGAAATACAAATACCTGTTTTCGACGAAGGAAAGACAACAAAAGAAGGCCGATAGCACTTTGATCAGGAGAAAGAACGATATCATTCGAACCCTTCCATTTTAAACTGTCTTTACCATTAATATCATGATGATTTTTGCACCATCAGCAATATTCCGATTCAAATAGGATACATTTTAAAAATAATTACTAAAATTTTATTAGGAAATTCAATATACACGCTCATTATTCGTTATCTAAAAGTTGGCATTAGTTTATCAACCAAATTAAAATTTCGAAAAAATGAAAGCTTTAAAAAATATAGTGGGTGTTTTGATGGTAATGACCATTGTTCTCGTTGCTTGTACTACAGCAAAAAGTCAATACGAAAAGGGTAATTACTATGATTCGGTCATGCGCTCGGTTGAAAAACTACGAAAGAGCCCAAATAATAAAACGGCACGCGAAACCCTTGCAAATGCCTATCCTCAGGCGGTCAATACTTTGATGGACAAACTTGAAAATGAGGACCAAGCCAATGTAGACTTTAAATTTACCAAAGCAGTGTACACCTACCAGCGATTGAATAAAATGTATGAAAGCATTCAACGTTCTCCAGGTGCCAAACAAGTTATTAGCAATCCTAAAAAATATTATAAAACCCTTGATAAGATAAAACCAGAAGCAGCTGAAGAACAATATGCTGCAGGAATGTATCAATTATCAATGCAGAGCAGAGAAAATGCCAAACAGGCCTACTACTATTTTCTTCAAGCAGATAAATTTATCCCAGGGTATAAAAATGTTGGTGAAAATATAGATGAAGCTTACCACAGATCTATTTTACATGTGGTTGCAAATATGAAACCGGTACAGTCAAGAACCTATGAACTTAGCGCCGATGTTTTTTACAGACAAGTTGAAAATACTTTAAAGCAAATTGAAAATAACGAATTCATCCGTTTCTATACCCCTGAGCAAGCCGCCAAAATTGATCTTCAAAATCCTGATCAGATTCTTGAGTTAAATTTTGAAGACTTTATTGTAGGAGAAACTCATACAAAAGAGGTCATAGAAAAAATGGAACGCGATAGCGTTGTAATTGGAGAAGTTACGCTTGACAGCGGTAGAAAAAAAGAAGTGATTGGAACCGTTGACGCTGAAGTAGCACTTTTCAGAATGGAAGTGATCTCGAGAGGTTTGGTTAATTTATCCATCACCAAAAATGGCATGGATGACAAAGACTTGATATACCAAGATTTTCCTGGAGAGTTTGTTTGGTTCCATGAATGGGGACAATACAACGGAGATCAACGTGCCCTTACAGATCAACAAATCGCTATTTGCAACAACAAAAGGATAAATCCAATACCACCTCAACAGCTATTTGTTGAATTCACTAAACCAATACACCAGCAACTACATAATAGACTAGTAGCCTTTTATAAAAATTACTAATTATTGACATGGCTATTGACGTCATAGGGAGTGACGTCTGTTGTGAAGTGTTGATTTTTAGGAGGTTAACTGGAAATGAGAAGAATGAGTGAAGGTTTCACTTAAGTGAGGGCCTCACTTAAGTGAAACCTTCACTATTTACCCTCTCAGTTTTGATACCTTGAGCGAAAGGAAATCGGATTTGTTCCGGTGATTTTTTTAAAGGTTCTGTTAAAGTATGACAAGCTTTCAAATCCGCTGGAAAAGCAGGTTTCCGTAACATTCTTACCAGATAAAAGCAGCTTTTTAGATTTATCAATTCGGTAGTGGTTAACAAACTGGGTAAAAGTTAGTTTGGTGATTCTCTTGAAGTATCTGCAAAAAGCAGGTTTTGATAAATGACTGAGGTCCGCAACTTCCTGAACGTTCATTTTTCTTTGGTAATGCTCATCTATAAAGTTATATATCTTTTCCATTCTATCCTTGTCTCTGGTATTAAACTGATTCTTGACAGGTTCTGAATGCAAGAGTACCTTATCCTGGGCCTTAGACAAATGATTTAGTATATCAAGTAATTCAAGAAACTGATCAAATCTGTTCAGAGTCGCTAAATTTTTAAGTCTTTTTCGAATCTGATTTTTAGTTTGATTTCCAAAAGCTATACCTCGCCTAGATAAAGTCATAAGCTCATGAATTGACTTAAGCTCTGGGGTGGTATCAAACGTCTTTTTTAAAAATTCCGGTTGTATGTGAACCACTATCTTTTCATAAGGTGTTCTAATACCATAATCAAAATTAAGATGTGGAATATACGATCCTATCAAAACCAGGTCGCTTCCCTTAAAGCGGGAAAAATGATTGCCAACATGTCTGTTTCCATCAGCACCTTCTATAAAAACCAGTTCGAATTCAGGATGAAAATGCCAAAAGAAAAAGTCACTCAAATCTGGATTGACCATAATACTTATTGAACTTCCATCTTCCGGATTAATATGTTCTAATTCCGTTTTCATAAGCTAAATTTAAACATAATTTGCCTTTATCATCAACTTTACGTCCATTTATATCAATATTGTTCAAATTAACATCACTATAGGCGTAGCCAAAAGGTTCAACTCCTACTATCTTTGAATTGACTAATAGCAAGTGAAATCAAAAATATCTGAATTATGAACTATCAAAATGAAAAAATCAATGAAAGAGAGAGTCCTAATCAAAATCACAAAGAGATTCCAGGAAATCCCTCTACGGCGACAAGCAGCGCTCTTAAACTGAACGACAGGTCTAATGGGAAGCCCCTTAAAGTATTATCTGAAGAGGATTGGAATTTTTGGATGCACAACGGTTATATCGTGATCAAAAATGCGGTTTCCAGAGAACAAGCCAGTCAAACCGCTGATTTCTTGTGGGAATTTGAAGAAAAGGATCAAAACGATCCGAATACCTGGTATGCACCTCCACGGGCAGAGATGGAAATGAAGGAACTTGCCGGCACGGGAATGGTAGAAGTATATAACAACCAAGCCTTATGGAACAACAGGCAAGAACGAAAAATATATGAAGCTTTTACGGATATCTGGGGAACTGATAAACTTTGGGTATCGATTGATCGTGCCAATTTGAATTTCCCAATCAAACCAGGTTTTGAATACAAAGGATTTATTCATTGGGATTATGACCCGGAAACCAAGCCACAAAATGTGCAGGGCGTATTGGCTCTGGCTGATCAAAATGATCTTGACATGGGAGGATTTCAATGTATTCCATGGTTATATAGAAATTACGAAAGTTGGAAATTAAGCCAACCCGAAGACAGGGATCATTTCAAACCTGATGTTAGTAGTTTGGAAGCGAAAACCGTAAAAGTCAAACTCAATGCCGGAGATCTACTGATCTTCAATAGTACCCAGCCCCATGGTATCAGACCAAATCTATCAAATGATAAGGTCAGAATCGCTCAATATATATCCATGATGCCTGCCGAAGAAGACAATGAGGAACTGATGCAATGGCGCATCAATTCATGGAAAAACAGAATTGCACCAAGTGGCTATGCATTTCCTGGTGATCCAAGAAATTTTGAGCAGGAAAAATATGATCGTGCTGTACTTAATGAATTGGGTGAAAAGTTACTCGGCTCAAAAAAATGGTAAGAACCTAGTTAAAAAAATTATACATACATTTACCTTAACAAACACTAAACCAAACTTTTAATTTCCAAATTAATGCTGGGCAACCTCCATTTCATTGACATTTCTATCATATTACTGTATTTTGCGATCATCCTTTGGATCGCATGGTGGGTGTCAAGGGGGAGTCGAAAAAATAAAGGCCCAAGAGATTCAAAAGACTATTTTCTGGCTGGTAAAACGGCCGGATGGTTTGTCATTGGGGCGTCTTTATTCTCTTCAAATATAGGTTCGGAAATCATTATAGGCGTATCAGGCGCTGGAGCCAGGGGCGAAATGCCACAGGCTAATTTCGAAATCATTGCAGCCCTTATACTGATCCTGTTGGGTTGGGTTTTTGTTCCATTCTATTTAAGATCCGGAGTATATACCATGCCTGAATTTCTTGAAATTCGCTATTCAAAAGCTTGTCGAAACTATCTTTCAGTGGTTTCGGTATTGGCCTATGTGATCACCAAGATTTCATTGATCATTTTTGCAGGAGCACTCGTTTTTGAAACAATGGGTATTTCCTTTTGGACCGGCGCCATCATCACCATCGTAGCCACCGGTTTTTACACAGTTTTAGGAGGTCTTAAGGCGGTTATCTATACGGATATGATTCAAACCTTTATTCTATTGGCGGGAACAGGCGCAGTAACTTATTATGGTTTAATGGAGATCGGAGGCTGGGATGCCTTGATGGGTGCCCTTACTGAGGCAGCAACCAAACCTGAAAACCCACCGGTAGAAAGATTCTTTAATCTGTGGAGGTCCTCAGACGACACCTCTTATCCATGGACAGGCATGCTTTTTGGTGCACCCATTTTAGGTGTATGGTACTGGTGTACCGATCAATTTATCGTACAAAGAACCTTATCCGCTAAGGACATCAGTAATGCTCGCAAAGGGACCTTGTTTGCAGGATTCCTAAAATTACTCCCTGTCTTTATATTTTTTATACCAGGGGTGATCGCCTATGCTTTGGCTCAAAAAGGAATGCTCAATTTTTCTCTAGACAATCCTGATCAGGCTTTACCGGCCATGATTACCGGTTTTCTACCCATTGGTTTAAAAGGGCTTGCTATATCAGGACTGCTTGCAGCGCTTATGAGTTCTTTATCTTCGGCATTTAATTCATCTTCTACCCTTATCACTTTTGACTTTTACAAGCAATGGAAACCTCAGGCCAGTGAAAAAGAATTGGTATGGGTCGGTCAATTGGCAACACTTGTATTGGTGATTGTTAGTTTCTTATGGATTCCATTTATGAAAACACTTATGGGAGGAGGATTGTTTCACTATTTACAAAGTGTACAAGCTTATATCTCACCACCCATAGCGGCAGTTTTTCTGTTTGGGCTCTTTTTTAAATGGATCAATGCCAAGGGTGCCATCATTGCATTATGGTCGGGTTTTGCCCTGGGAATGTTTAGATTAGTCACCGAATATTTAAGTAAAGAAGGGATCATAGATATTGCGCCAACAAGTATGATGCAAATTATGCTTGACATCAATTTCTTGCACTATGCCATCTATCTGTTTATTTTCAGTGTTTTGGTATTGATGATTTTTAGTAAAATGGGCACTCCTAAGAGGGCTGACTTATTGGAATTGGTTACTTTCAGTAAGGAAGAATTAAACGCTAAATTCAAATGGTCAACAGATGCTTTCCTTACAATTTTGTTGATCGCCTGTGTTTTATTACTTTGGATCATATTTAGCCCACTGGGAATTATTAGTTAATTATGGACTTACAATTGGTAAATAAAAGTGTTTTTATATCTGGGTCAACCTCAGGAATAGGCTTTGCCATGGCGCAAGGATTTTTGCAAGAAGGGGCCAAAGTAATTATCAATGGTAGATCTGAACAAAAGCTTCAAAAAGCTGTTGAAAAATTAACGGCATTGGTTTCCAACGCTGAAGTTTCAGGAATTGCAGCTGATTTTAGGGATGCCAAAGCCATTGAACATCTCCAAAAACATATAGACCGGGTGGATATTTTGGTCAATAATGTAGGCATCTTTGCTTCAAAATCTTTCCAAGAGACAAGTGAGCTAGAATGGCAGGAAATGTTTTTGGTCAATGTTATGAGTTCCGTTCAATTGTCAAAATATTTTTTACCTAAAATGCTGGATCAAAATTGGGGAAGAATTCTTTTTATTTCCAGTGAATGTGCGCAATTGGTCCCTGAAGATCTTATTGCCTACAGCACAACTAAAGCAGCCTTATTAAGTTTGTCCAGAGGACTGGCACAAACTACAAAAGGCACCCAAGTAACAGTCAATACCTTAGTTCCCGGCTCTACACTAACCGAAGGAGCTGTTACATTTTTAAAGGAACAGGCCAGTCAGGAAGATCGGTCAGAAGAAGCTGTAGCAGAAGATTTCTTTAAAAAAATACGGACCAGTTCTTTGATTCAACGATTTGCCCATCCCAAGGAAATAGCTGACATGGCACTTTTTTTAGCCAGTCCCTTGAGTGCAGCAACCAATGGAGCTGCCATTAAGGTTGATGGAGGTTCAGTTCCTGGTATCCTTTAATTTAATAAATTAACTTTTTTTGATGTGTAGGTCCCTTTGGGGAAATGGAATCGTAATATCATTCTCCTTGAATTTTCTTGCAATGGCCTTTCTGATATCACTTTTGATCCTTTCTATCCTAAAAATTTCTTGACTGTAGAAGAGCAATTGAAAATCTAAAGAGGAATCCCCAAAATTGAGAAGCATTACATCAATCCCATCTTTCTGATCAACGTTTTCATTTTCCAAAGCACATTGTTTGAGCACCTTAACTACGGAATCAACATCAGATCCATAGGCTACACCTACATTAATCTTAAAACGATTATGTTTGGTCTGATGGCTCCAATTGATCACCTTATTTGTAGTGATCAGAGAGTTGGGAATAATAATGGAAATCTGATCGCGATTCAATCCTTTTGAAGTTCTAAGTCCAATGTCTTGTATCTTCACGATATCTCCATCTATTTCCAGTATATCATCAATTTTGATCGATCTTTCTGAAAGAAGGATCATCCCCGAAACCACATCATTAAAAGTTTGTTGCAATCCAAGACCAACCCCGACCAATAGCGCCGCAGAACCAGCGACCAGGACGGTTACCTTAATTCCAATAGTTTCCAAAATAAGACCAAATGCAATGACCCATAAGGTATATCTGATGATCTGATACATGGCAAAGGATGTCCCTGTATCAAATTTTCGAACAAAATTCTTCCTCAATAAGGTCTTTTTGATGATCCGAAGCGAAATGGTAACAACAAGAATGATCAAGATTATCCTTACAATCGTAAAAACCGAAATCACATAATTACCTATATGCAGAAATTCAAATTCTAAAAAATTCTGAATGTTTTCCATAATGTTGATTTTTTAATAGTATCAGCCCTTTACTTAAGTCACCCCTTCACTTAAGTGAAGCCCTTACTTAAGTGAGCCCCTCAAAACCCAATATATTATTCTTTCAAAACCGCATGAAAATCTGCCCAGAAATCAGTGTATGATTTCGTGACCACCTCTGCATCATCAATTTGAATGGGCACCTTTAATGCCAATGGGGCAAAAGCCATGGCCATTCTATGGTCATCATAAGTTTTGATCAGTATATCTTTATTAATCGTTGATCCTGCTTTTAGATGTAAGCTCTTATCTGTCACGCTGATATCCGCACCTAATTTTTCCAATTCCTGTTGTAAGGCCACTAAACGATCTGTTTCCTTTATTTTTAGGGTATGCAAACCTGCAAGGTCACATGCAATTCCCAGGCCAAAACAGGTTACGGCAATGGTTTGGGCAAGGTCCGGTGAATCACTAAGATCCAATTTCAGAGGCATGAGTTCTGCTTGTTCCTTCTCTAGGGTAATCTTGTCATGATCAAAATAGGTCGATACCCCAAAGTGTTTGTAAATAGTTACCAAAGAACTATCTCCCTGTAAACTATTCTTTTTGTAAGAACTCAAGGTAACCTTTCCTTTTTTACTTAACGCTACTAGACTATAAAAATAAGAGGCCGAACTCCAGTCAGATTCTACGGTCATGGTGCTGTTCTCAATAGCTTCTTTTGGTGATATTCTAATCACATTATCCTTCCAGTTATGGTCAATTCCTAAATCACTTAGTAATGCCAAGGTCATTTTGATATAAGGAACCGAAGTTACCTGACCCAGCAACTCAACTTCAAGGCCTTTCTTTAAACCAGGTGCCATAAGCAACAAAGCAGAAATATACTGACTGCTCACATTTCCCTGAATACTCACCCGTGTTTGATCTATATGCTTTCCTTTAATTCTCAATGGCGGATAACCTTCTTTTTTTTCATAACTGATATCGGCACCCAATGACCTAAGCGCATCTACAAGTATACTGATTGGACGGTTCTGCATTCTATGGGAGCCCGTGAGAACTACCTCCCTACCTTCCTTAACCGAAAAATAAGCGGTTAAAAATCGCATGGCTGTTCCGGCATGACTTATATCTACTGTTTCCTCACTACTTTTTAGTGCCTTGTTCAGGTATTTAGTGTCATCTGAATTTGATAGATTCTTTAAACTCAGGTTCGGAAATAAACTTTGTAAAATAAGTAAACGATTAGACTCACTTTTAGAACCCGAAACATTTACTTCTCCTGTAATGTTTCCTGTATGATGTGCTAGTTTCTTAATCAATTTATGCTGTTTTTTTTCGCTTACGCTTAAAATAAAAAGTCATAATAAGTGCATAAATCACTGAACCCACTAATTTACGAATCAAGTATTTTGTATTGCTCAAGCCAGCTAGGGCCTCATCAAATGACATCTGTGTCAAGCCGTATAAAAATTCTATAAGAATCACGATGATCAAAAATATTCCAGCAATCGCCAAAAATGTTTGTAAAAAAGACATGTCCTTAAAACTCTTTTTCATCTATTTTAATTTTTCATTATTATGATGTCTATCATGGTCTCTTTTGGCCTTGAAATCAAGCTTTTTATCAAAAGAATCCTGAAGGTCAATTCCCGTTTGATTGGCTAAACAAAGTAAAACAAAAAGCACATCTGCCAATTCCTCGCCAAGATCTTTGTTTTTATCGCTTTCTTTTTCACTTTGCTCCCCATATCTTCTGGCAATGATTCGAGCTACCTCTCCCACCTCCTCAGTGAGCTGAGCCATATTGGTCAATTCATTGAAATACCGCACTCCGTGTTGCTTGATCCACTCATCAACCGCTAATTGAGCATTCTTAATATCCATAATTTATGTTTACCGAACAAATATAGAATATTGGATGTGAATTTTGAACTCTGAATAAGGAATTCTGAATATCGAAGGTTTTGTCTTATACTGAAATAGATTGAAATGATACTTCTTCATTTGATATTCGAAATTCGTTATTCGAAATTCTCTTGGTGATTTTTGGAAAAAATAATAACACACCCCTGTTCTCCTT
>CAZPHF010000058.1:0-16718 GCA_964586115.1 uncultured Flavobacteriaceae bacterium
TTATAAATGTTTCTTTATGATGATGATGATCTGACATTTTCCTTAAATAAGTTTTTCGATTAGTCCTTAGTTATTAATAACCTCGGTTATAGTTTTTTGTTCTTTTAACCATTTATTGAAATCTTCTTCTTCCTGAACCACTACTTTCATCTGCATGTTGTAATGAGAGGAACCGCATATTTTGTTACAAAGCAAAAGATAATTAAATTCAACAGTTTCTTCATTACCATTCTCTCGTCTTAATTCGTTGATGGCGTCAAATTTCGCTTTTGTATCCTCGTCCAATCTCATTTCTTCGGTAGTAACCGTCGGTGTAAATCCAAATGAGGTTGTCATTCCAGGTACACAATTAATCTGGGCTCTAAAATGAGGCATATACGCAGAATGTAATACATCCTGAGATCTGAACTTAAAGATTACCTTTCTTCCCTTTGGTAAGTGTAATTCTCTAACTGGGATGTCATCCGCAGCATTCTTATCTGTCATATCAACTCCCATGGTATTGATACCCTTGATAAAATTCACATGTCCAACCCCTAACTCATTATCTTCACCTGCATATCTTGCTTCCCATTGAAACTGTTTTGCATATACTTCAATAATCAAAGGGTTTTCGGCATTCGAAAGATCCTGAACGTTATTCCAGGTCCATAAGCCATAAATAATCAAAACCGATAACACGATAGTTGGTGCTATTGTCCACCACATTTCAAGTTTATGACTATCCGCATAAAAAAGGGCTTTACGTCCTTTAATACCGCGATATTTAAACGTAAAGTAATAGATTAAAAATTGAGTTATAAACTGAACTACAATGATAAGACCCATTGTAATCACAAATAACTTATCGATATCTTCTCCTTCAAGAGAAGCTGATTGACGCGGTAAAAGCACCACTCTTCCCTGAACCATCGAATAGAGCATCAAACCGTATATAAAAGCTCCTAAACCCAACATCAACCATCCATTGATATTGTTCTCCTTTTCCGTTGCGATCTGGTCCTTCTTTGTTAATCCTAATAATTTGAAAAACTGCCAAAAAGCTGTTGCAATTACAAAAAATATAAGAATATAAAATAGTGCTTTCATCAATGATATATAAGTTTATAAGCGGATTTTCTGTGCCGCAAATATAAAGAAAAATATTAATTTTTATGATTTATATCAGCTTTAAGCCAAAAAAAAATCAATAAATTATTGGAGTGTAAAAAAAGGTTGCCTTTTTATGGGCAACCTTTTATACTATAGGCAGTTAGTCTAGTAATGATAAATTTCGCTTTCCTTCATAAATGGGTTCCCTTTAGCATGGAGCGGAGCCTTCGCAATAGATGAAAAAACGACAAAAATGAAGAGTCCTAAGAAGAATGCAAGCGATCCTAATTCAGGAATTCCTATACTCCAACTATCCCCAACTGTAGCTGGTGAAACCAATTGAAAAATATCTATATAGTGACCTGTTAAAATAACTAAACCGGCGGTTACAACATACCATGGTACTCTTTTATAATCACTATTCATAAGTAAAAGAATAGGAAATACAAAATTCATAACCAACATTGAGATAAATGGTAATTGATATGAGCCAATCAATCTTGGGAAGAAATAAGCAGCTTCCTCAGGAAGGTTAGCATACCATTGCAACATAAATTGATCAAACCAGAAATACGTCCAGAAAATACTAAATCCAAACATGTATTTAGCGAGATCATGAATATGACTGTCATTCACAAATGGCAATACACCTTTGTTTCTAAGATATATTGTAACCAAAGCAATTGTTGTTATAGCTGATACTAATACACTTGCAAATACATAGAACGAGTATAATTGACTGTACCAATGCGGATCTAATGACATTAACCAGTCAAATGACATAAACAATTCAAGAATTGCGAACAAAACAATAAACACTACTGCTAAGTTAAAAGTTTTCTTATAAATTTTCACATCTCCAGACTCGTCTAACGCTAAAGAATTTCTCCTTAACATATATCTAAAAATATTGTAAACGAACAAATAGATAAAGCTTCGAATCAACCATCCTGAAGTGTTCAACCACCAACTTTTAGCATCAATGATAGCATCATAATTCTCACTTGATGGATCAAAAGTTCCTTCTGCCATCCAAACATAAATATGATTCATATGAAATCCTGAGAACAACAAAAATATAAACAATAAAATTGAACCAGGCAGAATATAAGCTGTTATACCTTCCATCACTCTAAATAATACAATTGACCATCCAGCTTGAGCTGCCCATTGAATTGCGTAAAACACCAATACACATACTGAAACCATCAAAAAGAAAAAAGCTGCGATAAAAAAGGCTGCCCAAGGGCGGTTTTGACCTTGATGTAACAAGTGTTCCAAATGACTTTGCGCTTCATCCGCACTGTGCTCTTCTCCATGGCCTTCACTTTCGTGAGAAATTTCTTCGGCATGAGCTGTTGATTCTCCATTATGCCCATCATCATGAGACATAGCCTGCTCAACATCCTCTGTGGTTTTTGGAGCACTAAAGAACCCATAACCAATACCAAGGGCACCAATGATCATTAGTACAAGTGAAACCGTTTTTATTTTACCTGAAAATGTATACATTATATTCTGTATTTATTTTTTACTTTATTATTTTACTTTAAAAGATCGGCTCTAAGATGCTCTACATATTGAACCACATTCCAACGCTCAGCTTCCGTCAACTGACCCGCATGAGATCCCATTAAGTTTCTTCCATGCATGATGACATGATAAATACTACCTTCAGTAATATCTCTGTCTTTATAATTCGGCACTCCTAAAAACTTCTCATTTTTAACCAAAGTACCCATTCCGTCTCCCTTGTCTCCATGACAAGCTGTACAGTAAATAGCATAGGTTATTTTCCCTTTTTCAAGGCTCTCATCTGTGGCTATAACAGGAGCCGTCAAAGAGTCTTTAGCCATTTGGTAGCCCTCTTCAGAATCAGGATAATCATAAACTGAAATGCCTCTGGCAATAGTTCCTTCTACAGGTAACTGAGCATTTAATCCATTTTCGAAATAAGGATTCTCTCCATAGGTTTCATAAGCAACGGGAACATACATATCAGTATCGCCCATGAATTGTACGCTTCTTTCTGTAGGTTTTTCATCTCCACATGAAGTCAGGAATAGGATTATTACACCTGTAAATGCTATATTGAATATTTTCTTCATTCTCAATAATTTAGTGCTTATCTACAATTTTAGTTTCAACAGCTCCGGTCTTGGTTAAAAATGCCTCCAATTCCTTTTCATCTCCTGTTACCGGTACCTCCATCAGAAACATATCATCTGTGGTGCGCGGATCAGGGTTTGATGCCTTTACCCAAGGGCCTATTTTACTTCTCATATAAAAAGTCAAGACCATAAGATGGGCGGCGAAGAATACAGTTAATTCAAACATAATCGGAACAAAAGCCGGCATATTTTCAACATAACTGAAACTCGGTTTACCACCTATATTTTGAGGCCAATCATCTATCATCATATAATTCATCATCCATACCGAAAAACCCAATCCCGTAATTCCATAAAGAAAAGCAGTAATAGCAATTCTAGTACCGGCAAGTCCCATCGCTTTATCAAGTCCATGAACAGGGAATGGAGTATAAACCTCATCAATGTGATGATTCGCTTCACGAACTTCTTTAACGGCTTTTAAAAGTACATCGTCATCGTCGTATATGGCATGTATAACTTTATCGCTCATCTTTTTTAATTTATCAATTGTATCTTTTATTTAGTATCTCTGGCTCTTTTAAAATTGTCCCCTGATGCTTTCAAGATTGACTTCACTTCCGCTTGAGCAACCACAGGGAATGTTCTGGCATACAATAGGAATAACACGAAGAAAAATCCAATCGTTCCTATAAATATACCTATATCAACGAATGTTGGCTCGAATTGAGTCCAGGTTGATGGAAGGTGCCCCCTACTTAGGTTGATCACAATAATATCGAAACGCTCAAACCACATTCCAATATTAATGATAATAGCCATGATGAAGGAAACCGTGTAACTAGTTCTTAGCTTTTTGATCCAAAGTAATTGAGGGAAAACCCCATTACATAAAATCAAGGCCCAGAATGCCCACCAATATGGTCCAGTTGCCGCACCTATAGAAAGATAGGTAAAGTCTTCATAAGAGCTTCCTGAATACCATCCTACAAAAAACTCAGAAAGGTAGGCTACCATAACGATACCACCCGTTACAAGTATAACCTTATTCATGTTTTCAACATGTACAATTGTAATATAAGCTTCCAGGTTTGAAACCTTTCTCATGATGATCAATAAAGTTTGCACCATGGCAAAACCTGAGAATACGGCACCAGCAACAAAATATGGAGGATATACGGTACTATGCCATCCAGGAATCACTGAAGTAGCAAAGTCAAAGGATACAATTGTATGCACTGAAAGTACTAGAGGAGTTGCAAGTCCTGCCAAGACTAATGAAACTTCCTCAAAACGCTGCCAGTCTTTGGCTGTACCTGTCCATCCAAAACTCAATAGACTATATATTTTCTTTTGAAATGGCTTAGTAGCTCTATCGCGAATCATGGCAAAATCAGGTAATAATCCAGTATACCAGAATACCACTGAAACTGTTAAATAAGTAGAGATTGCAAACACATCCCATAATAAAGGAGAGTTAAAGTTGGTCCAAAGGTTTCCAAATTGATTTGGAATTGGCATAGTCCAGTATCCATTCCAAATACGTCCCATGTGAATCAAAGGGAATAATCCAGCCTGAAATACGGCAAATATGGTCATCGCCTCAGCAGAACGGTTAATACCCATTCTCCATTTTTGACGAAACAATAAAAGTACGGCAGAAATCAAAGTTCCTGCGTGTCCGATACCAACCCACCATACAAAATTGGTGATATCCCAAGCCCAGTTGATCTTGTTGTTTAGACCCCAAACTCCAATACCTGTACCGATGGTATAAGCTATGGCTCCAATCCCCCACAAAAAGGCAATCAATGCCAAACTGAATACTGCCCACCACCACTTGTTGGCTTTGCCTTCAATGGGTGCAGCAATATCATTTGAAATGTCGTGATAACTCTTATCTCCTATAATTAAAGGTTCTCTAATAGGTGCTTCGTAATGAGACATAGTATATTATAATATTAATTTATTTCTCTTTTATTATTCAATGACCAAATTGGCTTAAGCCTCTTCGATATTCCTAACCTTCAACTGATAAAACACATTCGGTTTTGTACCAACGAAATCCAGTAACTTAAAGCTTCTGTCATCATGGCTCATATGTGCCACTTTACTTGACGTATCGTTCACATCTCCAAACACTAGAGCGCCACTCGGACAAGCGCTAGAACAAGCTGTTGAAAATTCTCCATCAGCAACTGCTCTACCTTCTTTTTTTGCATTTAGAATAGTAGATTGTGTTTTCTGGATACAGAAAGAACATTTTTCCATAACCCCTCTTGACCTTACAGTTACATCAGGATTCAACACCATTTTACCAAGTTCATTGTTCATGTTGAAATCGAAATCGTTATTGTTGGCATATTTAAACCAATTAAATCTTCGTACTCTGTAAGGGCAGTTATTCGCACAGTAACGCGTCCCGATACAACGGTTATAAGCCATTTGATTCTGACCTTGACGACCATGTGAAGTAGCAGCTACAGGGCATACAGTTTCACAAGGTGCATGATTACAATGTTGACACATAACAGGCTGGAAGGATACTGCCGGCGCATCAGAGGGTTCACCCTGAGCTATAAAGAAATCTCCTGATCCAAATGATCCGTCTTCCTTTCCTTGTTCGACAGTCATATCACTTGAATAATATCTGTCAATTCTCAACCAGTGCATATCTCTACTCACTCTGATTTCATGTTTACCAACAACTGGAACATTGTTTTCAGCGCTACAAGCTACGACACACGCTGCACATCCTGTGCATGTTGCAAGATCTATAGATAGGTTAAATTTCGTACCTAAGGTGTCATCAAATTTCTCCCATAAATCAACCTTGTCTTGCGTTACTTCTTGATGATCCAAAGAAAATACAGGTGCATGATTCCATTCTTCTTTTGGTTTTGAAACAAAATCAGCTAAGGTCGTTTCCTTAGTGATCTCTTCTTCTCTACCCATGATGGTATGATGCAATTGTACACAAGCAAACTTGTGATCACCAGCAATTTTCTCAATAGTCACACTGTGGAAAGTTCCTTCAGAAAGTGGATAAGCATTTATTCCTACCTTCATGTCTTTTTTAAGATCAGTCCTACCGTATCCTACCGCAATTGCAACAGAACCTGCTGCTTGACCTGGTTGGATATAAACTGGAACATTGCTAAGCGTAATTCCATCAGCTGTTATATTTACTAAATCTCCGTTTAGCGCCCCGTTATCAACTGTTCTGTTCGACAGCCCGAATTTTTCAGCATCTATTCTGGAGATCAATAAATAATTGTCCCATGAAGTCCTTGTAATAGGATCAGGAAGCTCTTGTAACCAAGGGTTATTAGCTTGTTGTCCATCCCCCAAACCAGTTTTAGCATAAACTGTAAGTTCTATTTCAGCTCCAGTAGTCTTAGCAAGAGCAGCACTAGCGGCGCTTAAATTTATCTCGTTAGCAACTGCAACTAATTCTTGATGAGCTACGTTGAAAGTACCGTCCTGTAACGTTTTATTCCACGACCTACCATTTAGTAAATTCGTTTGCCAGTGATTCTTCAAATAATCATAATAAGCAATATCACTTCCCATCCACTTTAAAAGACTGTCTTCTAACTGACGCGTCTTGAACAAAGGCTTAATAGTAGGTTGTACCAAACTAAATTGTCCTTTTTTGATTTCCACATCTCCCCAAGATTCAAGGTAATGAGGTGTGGCAATCACATATTGAGAAGCTTCGGTGGTTTGATTTGAAGACATGCTAAAAGTCACAGAAAGAGCTACCTTTTTCAAAGCCTCTGCAAATGCCAATCCTTTTGGTAAAGTATACACAGGATTACTATTCGCAATCATTACCGCTCCAACTGCACCTGATTCCATATCTTTCATCAGTTGGTTCACTTTCATGGTATCACCCTGACGAACATTCTTGGTAGACACTACATCAATAACTTCACTTTGCAAAGCATTGTTGATGGCTAAAGCAAGCAATTGAGCATTTTCATCCTGCACACCACAAACAACTACCGCTTTATTTCCTGCTTTTTTGATTTGAACAACAACCTTACTAACAGCGTCATCGACAGGAGTACTAACTCCTGAACTTTTTCCATTGACTACAGCTTCATATAATTTACTCATCACCTGAAGTTGTTCAGATGGTTTTACTACTATTCTTTTGTCTGCATTACCTCCGGTTAGAGTCATGTTTGACTCGAACTGGATATGACGTGACATTTTTCCCTTTTTTGGTTTTCTTCCTTTAGCATAACCAGCTCCGAAATTACCTCCCTGCCAGTCACCAAGAAAATCAGCTCCAACTGAAACAATTACCTCTGCCTTTCCAAAATAATAATCAGGTAATGCTCTGGTTCCGTACATTTTTTCAAAAGCGTTCAAAGCAGCATCTTCTCCAAGCGCATCATAAACAACATGCTCTACATTACCATAGCTCTCTTTGAATTGTGCTAAAAGACTTCCTAATGAAGGACTAGCTGAAGTACCGCTTAACAAAACTATTTTCGCGCCTTTTGCTTTAAGCTCTTCTAATTTAGCCTGAACTTCGCTATCTAAGGTTGTAAAATTAGTAGCTACACTTTTTGCTAATGGTCCTCTAAGTCTGTTATTATCGTATAAGGTAAGTACCGACGCCTGAACTCTTGCATTTGTAATACCGCTTTTAGAATCCTTATTTGGCTCTATTTTAACTGGTCTACCCTCGCGAACTTTCACCAATACATCAGCAAAATCAAATCCATCGGCTATGGAAGACGCATAATAATCTGCAATTCCAGGAATTACATCATCAGGCTTCACTACATAAGGAATAGAATTTATTACTGGTCCTTCACAGGCCGCTAAAGATGCAACAGCTGTGGAAAATCCTACATATTTTAAAAAGTCTCTTCTCGAAGTATCACTTGCTTCCAGGGATTCTTTATCACCCAAGAATTCACTAGTTGGAATATCTTCAATAAATTCACTTTTCTGCAGCTTTTCAACAATAGAACTATTTTCTTTTAGTTCTTCAACACTTTTCCAGTATTTCTTGTTAGATGCCATATTTAATCTTGTTGTTTATTTTTTTTAAAACTGACAATTGATCAGCTTATCTAATTTCATTACTCTAATAGTGACACTTGCCACATTCCTTACCACCCAATTGAGCGATAGTCACTTTGTTCACATCATACTTCTTCGCCAGTTCTTCATGGATCTTAGCATAGTACCCATTGCCTTTCAGATCAACAGCAGTTGTCTTGTGACAATCCAAACACCAGCCCATTGTTAAAGGCGAGTATTGATACATATCTTCCATTTCCTCTACTGGTCCGTGGCATTTTTGACAAGCCACTCCTCCAGCTGTGACATGCTGAGCATGATTGAAGTAAGCGAAATCTGGTAAGGCGTGTATCCTAACCCATTTGATGGGTTTTTGTTCATAATTCTCTATGTAGGTAAGATTTTCAGAATCCCAACCTATAGCATCATAAATCTTCTGGATTTCAGCATCATAAAAGGCCTTATCCTTTTCTGAGGTCGTAGGTCCTGTATATTCAGAGATGCTCTTATGGCAGTTCATACAAACGTTAACTGAAGGAATTCCTGACATTTTACTGTGTTTCGCTGATGAGTGACAATACTGACAATCTACCTTATTATCACCAGCGTGTATTTTATGTGAAAATGCAATTGGTTGTATAGGTTGATAGTCCTGATCAATACCAATATCCATCAAGGTATCAAAGAGTATATATCCCGATAGTATCAAAACAAAAATAGTAGCCGCAATTTTAAGGAATCCATTATTACTCGCAACAAAAATCCAAATAATCAATCCAAGAAGTACCAAGACAACTATGTAGCTCATCCAAGCAGTAGATTTTTTTGGAGCGGCCAGTACCTCTCCTCCTGCAACTGCCGCCACAGGCTTTACATCTCCCGCTGTAGTGTAGGCAATTATAGCATCAATATCTTCATCCGACAATTGAGGGAAAGCTGTCATGGGCATTCCATTATATTCTTCAAAAATATCGATAGCATCTTGATCGCCACTTGCTCTTAAGGCATTATTATCTTTAATCCAGGCTCTTAACCATTCCGTACTTCTTCGATCTGCCATACCGCCAAGCGCCGGACCGATAAGCTTTTTATCAAGCTTATGACAGGAAGCACAATTTGTTTGAAATATTTTTTTACCTACTGCTACTAACGGATCTACTTCCAGAGTAGCTACTGCCGCAACTTTAGCCTCAGCCGGCTCTCCACTAGTATAAGCCAAAATATCGTTAATATCCTGTTCAGACAATTGAGGATACGGTGTCATTGGCATGCCATTATATTCTTCGAAAATATCAATTGCATCCTGGTCACCTGTTGCTCTTAAGGCATTATTATCTTTAATCCAGGCCTGTAGCCACTCATTTGACCTTCGATCAGCAACCCCACCTAATGGGGGACCAATCAGTTTCTTATCCAATTTATGACATGCTGCGCAATTGGTATTGAATAACTTTTTCCCGTTGATGGGATCACTATCCTGTGCAGTAAGACTAAATGAGAGTAATAAAAGAAAAGAAAGGCTGGCTAGGAATTTCTTAAATGTACCGCTGGGCATTACAATTTTCATTTGCATTGTATACGTTATATTAAAAATCACTTTTTAGAGCGTAAAATATTCCAAGATTAATATATTTATGATATAAATCATGTTATATAAAAACATTGTGCAAAAATACATTTTCTTACGTATAGACAAAGTATTAATAATCGGTTCATATTAATTTATAATCATTCTAAATAACAAAAAAAAGACCTAACTCAAAATATTCTTTTAGATTTGTAAAAAATATATTTTATGAGGTATTTATCGAAATACAAATTGTTGATTTTTCTATCTTTTTTAGTCCTTTGCCAACTCGATGTCTTGGGACAAAGCAAAGAAGGGGTGGTGCGCATTGAATCAAGTGCTCATATTGATGAAATGCTGGCTCAGAAAAAAGAATACAATAAAACTTTAGAAACCTTTCAAGGATACAAAATACAAATCTATTATGGTAGTGAAAAAAAGTGCTATGAAGTTAAGGATGAGTTCTCATCATTGTTTCCAGACATTGCCACTTCGATCATTTTCAGCACTCCCCAATGGAAGCTTCAGATAGGAAATTACCGAACGCGACTGGAGGCCGATCATTCTATGGTGACCATTAAAAAAGAATACCCAGCTGCCATTGTGCTTGCAACAGAAATAGAAGTAAAATAAGCAGATGATTTTAATTGATAATTCTCATACATGAACGAATATTTAGATGCCTCTAATAAAGATCTTAACCCCGAGGAATTCGATCTGGAAAAAAAACTCAGGCCATTGTCATTTGATGATTTTGCGGGTCAGGACCAAATATTAGAGAATTTGAAAATTTTTGTAGAGGCGGCCAATCAAAGGGAAGAAGCCCTTGACCACACCCTTTTTCACGGACCTCCGGGGCTTGGAAAAACAACGCTTGCATACATCATCGCCAATGAACTGGATGCCAATATTAAAGTTACCTCTGGCCCGGTTCTGGATAAACCTGGTGATCTTGCCGGTCTGTTAACCAACCTTGGAGAAAGAGATGTCCTTTTCATAGATGAAATCCATCGTCTAAGCCCGGTAATCGAGGAATACCTTTATTCGGCCATGGAAGATTATAAGATCGATATCATGATCGAATCAGGCCCAAATGCAAGAAGTGTTCAGATCAATCTGGAACCTTTCACCCTAATAGGAGCCACTACCAGATCGGGACTTTTAACAGCTCCAATGAGAGCGAGATTCGGCATTAGTAGCCGACTTCAATATTACAGTACAGAATTACTAACTCATATTATTCAAAGGAGTTCGAAGATTCTCAATGTTCCAAATTCTATGGAAGCGGCCATCGAGATTGCAGGAAGAAGCAGGGGCACACCCAGGATAGCCAATGCATTATTGAGGCGAGTTCGTGATTTTGCACAAATCAAGGGTGATGGGACTATTGATATTGCCATAGCCAAATACGCACTTAATGCGCTTAATGTAGACCAGCATGGTCTTGATGAAATGGATAATAAGATCCTAACGACTATTATTGATAAATTCAAAGGAGGACCTGTAGGTATAAGCACCCTGGCCACTGCTGTGGGAGAAAATTCTGAGACAATAGAAGAGGTTTATGAACCATTTTTGATTCAGGAAGGGTTTATCATGAGAACGCCACGCGGTAGAGAAGTCACTGAATTAGCCTATACACATTTAGGGAGGATCAAAGGATCGTCACAGTCAGAATTATTTTAACACTTTTTCATCAATCCTCAAGTATTACGCTTATTTTTTATATGATCAGGCTTTCTTTTATACATTGTTGATAATCAAAACTCTGACATTCAAAAGCATTAAAGAAAGTAAGTTTTTTTGTATATTAGGCAACCCTAAACCAAAACCATGCCGATCTTTATGGATTTTCATGACCTCCCTGAGGTCAATATTGACGACTCTAAAAAAGCCCATCTGAAAGATGTATTGGTACAGGAAAAATACAAGGTAAAATACCTCCAATATTGGATCAATGAAAAAGAGGGGAAAGCATATTGTCTTATAGAAGGTCCGAATAAAGAAGCTTGTGAGGCCACCCATAGAGAAGCAAATGGCATCGCAGCTTGTAATCTTGTTGAAGTAAAAGGCGGAATGTATGATTTGTTTCTTGGAGATAATCAGAAAATTGATCAAGGTCTGGTTAGACATTTCAATGGCGAAGTTGATAACGGGTATCGCTTTATCATGTCACTTCAATTCATAAGGCCTTTTTCTCTCTCAGCTCAAAAAACAACCAGTAACAAAGCAGCAGATCAATTAAAACTAGCCTGTATTGGTATTGTTGAAAAATATCATGGAAGAGATATCAATCAGCCGAAAGAAGATACTGTTATAGGAATATTCAGGACTTCTGAGGCGGCTCTTAATTGCAGTATAGACCTTCGAAATCATATATTGAGATCTAATGGAAAAACAAAATACAAATCATTCAATTTTAATATAGGGCTTTGTGTAGGACAACCCGTAACGAAGGAACAGGGATTTTTTGAAGAGGCCCTGGACTCGGTCGAAATATTCTGTAATGTTTCTAGAGCATCCGAAATTACAACTTCCATATTTTTTTCTCAAATATCGAATCTGGGCAATCAAATAGCCCAAAAGAATGCCTTTCGGATCATTGAAGACCATGATGTTGAATTTTTGACTTCTCTCTATAAGTTTGTTAGAAAAAATCTTGATAAAGAAACCTTAAGTGTTGACCTTCTTAGTCATGAAATGGGTGTCTCAAGGGCACAATTATATAGAAAAATAAAATCTTTAACTGGTATTTCTCCCAATCACTTTATCCGTGATCAACGACTGGATAAAGCCATGTATCTTCTTAAGAAAGGAAATATTTCTATTTCCGAAATCGCATTTGACACCGGCTTCAAAAACCCTTCCTATTTTTCAAAATGTTTTCAAAACAGATTTGGAATAAGTCCTTCAAAAGTCAAGTTACCTTAATTTTTGTGAAAATCAAGAATGCCTGTAAAATTGTATTTTAGCTCTCGGAAGATCAAACCAAAGGAGTTGACACAAAAAGAAATAAACAGTAACTGGATAAAAAAAGAAGCAAAACGCCTTGGTTTTGATGCCTGTGGTATTTCAAAAGCAGGATTTCTTGAAGAAGAAGCCCCACGACTTGAACAATGGCTACAAAATAATTTTCACGGGGAGATGCACTATATGGAAAATCATTTTGACAAGCGCCTTGACCCTACGCTGCTTGTTCCTGGTGCTAAAAGCGTTATTTCGTTTTTATATAATTATTATCCTGAAGAACAACAAAACACCAACAGTTATCAAATTTCCAAATATGCATATGGTGAAGATTACCATCTTGTCATCAAGAAAAAATTAATTGAAATGGTCGATTCCATGCAACGACAGATGGGTAACTTCAGTGCGAGGGTATTCACTGATTCTGCTCCCATCATGGAAAGGGCCTGGGCCCAAAAAAGTGGTTTGGGATGGTTGGGAAAACATTCCTTGCTTATCAGCAAATCAAGAGGTTCCTTCTTTTTTTTAGCGGAAATTATCCTGGATATGGAGCTCATTTACGACTCCTCTTTTAAAACTGATCATTGCGGCACCTGTACAAGTTGTATCGATGCCTGCCCAACAGAGGCCATTTTACCCAATAATACGGTTGATGCAAGCAAGTGTATCTCCTATTTTACAATAGAATTAAAGGAGGAAATCCCTATTCAATTTAAAGATCAATTTAACAATTGGGCCTTTGGCTGTGATATCTGTCAGGATGTATGTCCCTGGAACAGGTTTTCTCAGCCTCATTCAGAAGAAAAATTCAAATCCGATGACCGATTATTGCACTTTGACAAAAATGATTGGGAAGAGATCACTGAGGATGTTTTTAAAAAAATATTCAAAAGATCTGCGGTAAAAAGAACAAAATTCGCCGGATTTCAAAGGAATATCCGTTATCTAAAAAAATAGAATTCACGTCCCTTCTCTTGTCAAATAAATTAACTTTGTTGACTTAGTCAAAAATTTACATAATGGGATCCAAAATAAAAAAATCAGACGCCTTAGCTTATCATCAATTTCCGACTCCTGGAAAGATCCAGGTCATTCCAACAAAAAAGCATGCTACTCAGAGAGACCTCTCTCTTGCCTATTCTCCTGGAGTTGCGGAGCCTTGTTTGGAAATTGAGAAAAACGCACAAGAGGTTTATAATTATACTTCTAAAGGTAATCTGGTTGCGGTCATCTCAAATGGGACCGCAGTTTTAGGCCTAGGTGACATTGGTCCTTTGGCTTCCAAACCAGTAATGGAAGGCAAGGCATTATTATTTAAAATCTTTGCTGACATAGACGTTTTTGACATTGAAGTTGATACTAAGGATGTGGATAAATTTGTTGAAACGGTTAAAGCCATTGCTCCAACTTTCGGAGGAATCAATCTGGAAGACATCAAGGCTCCCGAAGCTTTTGAGATTGAAAGACGACTTAAGGAGGAATTGGATATTCCCGTGATGCATGATGATCAACATGGAACTGCGATCATTTCAACTGCTGCCTTAAAAAATGCCCTGGAAATAGCCAATAAAAAGGCTTCCGAAGTCAAAGTCGTTATTAATGGAGCTGGTGCTGCGGCTGTATCCTGCACACTGTTGTACAAAAAATTAGGGGTTCGGAAAGAAAATATTGTCATGTGCGACAGTAAAGGCGTACTAAGAGCTGACCGCAAAGATCTTAACGAGCAAAAAAAACAATTTATAACGGAAAGAGATTTGTATTCGCTTGAAGATGCCATGAAAAATGCAGATGTTTTTATCGGTCTTTCTGTTGGAAATATCGTAAACCCTGACATGCTTCTTTCAATGGCTGATAAACCTATTGTTTTCGCTCTTGCGAACCCTAACCCTGAAATCGCATACCAGTTGGCCGTGGATACAAGAAAAGACATTATTATGGCTACTGGGAGATCTGATCATCCCAACCAGGTCAATAATGTTCTAGGATTTCCCTTTATTTTTAGAGGAGCACTTGATGTAAGAGCTACAAAAATCAATGAGGAAATGAAAATGGCTGCTGTACATGCCCTGGCTGATTTAACAAAGCAAAGCGTTCCCGAACAAGTGAATATCACTTATGATAAAAAAAATATCACCTTCGGTAAGGATTATATTATACCAAAACCTTTTGATATCAGGTTGATCAGTGAAATCCCTCCGGCGGTAGCCAAGGCTGCCATGGATTCAGGAGTCGCGCAAATGCCAATCAAAAATTGGGACGCATACAAGGAGTCATTAGTTGAAAGATTAGGAACGGGAAATAAACTGATGAGACTAATCACCAACAGTGCAAAATCTGATCCTAAAACGGTTATTTTTGCAGAAGCGGACCAGCTAAGCGTACTAAAAGCAGCACACATCGCCTATGAGGAAGGTATTGCCATCCCCATACTTTTGGGAGATAAAATAGCCATAGAAAGCTTGATGAAAGAGATACAGTTTGAAGGTGAGATTTCTATCATTGACCCCAAATCGAAGGCAGAAGAAAAAAGAAGAAATGCCTTTGCAGAGATTTACTGGAAGCAAAAACAGCGTAAAGGAATGACCTTGCTAGAGGCCCAAAAATGGATGCGTGAACGTAATTACTTTGCCGCTATGATGGTTAATGAAAATCAGGCAGATGCTCTTGTAACAGGCTATACCCGAAGCTACCCTACAGTGGCAAAACCAATGATAGAATTGATTGGTAAGATCAAAGGAATCAGAAAGATTGCTGCAACCAACCTGATGTTGACAGAAAAAGGGCCGCTGTTCCTTTCTGATACTGCCATGAATATTAATCCGAATGCTAAAGAATTAGCCGAAATTACTCGGATGACAGATAAAACAATGAAAATGTTTGGCCTCACTCCAAATCTGGCCATGGTGTCATTTTCAAATTTTGGCTCATCCAGATCAGAATCTGCAGCAAAAATGTCGGAGGCAGTAACTTATCTGCATAAATATTTTCCTAACATAAACGTGGATGGTGAACTTCAGGCTGATTTTGCCCTCAATGGAGAAATGAGGAACGAAAAATTCCCTTTTTCCAAACTCCAGGGGAAAAAAGTAAATGCTTTGATCTACCCGAATCTTGAATCAGCAAATATCAGTTATAAATTGTTAAAAGAAATTCATTCTGCAGATTCTATTGGCCCCATTATTATGGGATTACAAAAGCCCGTACATCTGCTTCAACTTGGAGCCAGCGTTGATGAGATCGTGAATATGGTTTGTATAGCTGTAGTGGATGCACAGAGCAGGAAAAAATAGTTTTGAGTCTAAAATAAACAGATTGGAAGATGTTAAGATTGTACTATTTTGGACCTGGTTCTTACCCCTACAAATTAGTGCTTAAATGTTATTAAATTAAGTATAACATTTTCATTTAAAGCGCATAAAATTATTACATTTGACTACATCGCGATTCAAAATTTATGATTACACATATCCAAGGAAAAATGGTCGAGAAAAATCCCGACCATGTTGTTGTTGAATGTAATGGTTTAGGCTACCACATTAATATTTCTCTTCAAACTTTTTCTAATATTCCAGACCAGGAAAACTTAAAATTATACACTCATTTGGTGATCAGGGAAGATGCCCATATTCTTTTTGGTTTTTATAGTAAAACGGAAAGAGAAATTTTTAAAATGCTCATTTCAGTTTCTGGAGTTGGACCCAGTATAGGAATGACTATGTTATCTTCAATGGACACCGAAGAAATTCAGCAAGCAATTGGTAGTGAGGATGTTTCTAAAATTCAGTCTGTAAAGGGAATCGGACTAAAAACTGCACAGCGTGTCATTGTAGATCTCAAGGATAAAATTTTAAAATTCTATGAAATTTCAGAAGATTTACCTGGTTCGAACAATACAATTAAAATTGAAGCGTTATCAGCTTTAGAAGTCTTAGGATTTT
>CAZPHF010000059.1:0-16163 GCA_964586115.1 uncultured Flavobacteriaceae bacterium
ATGCAGGGTCAATGGCCGATATTGCTTTCTTGTTGCTCATATTCTTTCTAGTAACAACTACGATGGATGTGGACACAGGGATTAGCAGGAAATTACCTGAGAAACAGCCGGAAGATATGCCTGATCCACCAAAATTAAAGGAGAAAAACGTGTTTGTTGTAACAGTGAACCGTAACAATGATATTTTGGTAGAAGGTGAAACGTTTATGACGATCGATAAAATTCGCGACGAAGCCGCCAATTTTATAGATAATGGAGGAGGTATAGGAAATCCGATAGACGGAGCTGAGCCTGCAGAATGTGATTGGTGCGAGGGAGCGAAAGATCCGGCATCATCAGATCATCCTAATAAAGCAATTATATCTTTGGAGAGCGATCGAGGAACGTCATACGGAACCTATATATCAGTTCAGAACGAATTGGTAGGAGCCTATACTGATCTGAGAAACAGATTGTCTGAAAAGATGTATGGTATATCCTATACGCAGATGTTGAAGGACGCAGGTAATAGTCCTAATAACGAGACGTTGAAGGAAAGAATTAAAATAATTAAGGGGAAGTATCCTCAGATCATTTCTGAAGCTGAACCTACAAAGTAATTTCTTATGTCGAAGTTTAAAAAGAAGAAAAAAGGAATGCCGGGTATATCAACAGCATCTTTGCCCGATATTGTATTTATGCTCTTGTTCTTTTTTATGGTGACCACGGTAATGCGTGAAACCGAATTGAAGATCAAAAAGCCGACCCTGCCAAAAGCGACAGAAATTAAAAAGCTGGAGCGTAAAAGTTTGGTAAGCTATATTTATGTAGGAAAACTTAAAGATCAAAATGGAGATAAGATCCAGTTAAACGATCGAATAGCAGATATTAAGGACGTAAAGTATTTTATTTTTGCTGAAAGAGAAACGCATCCTGAAGATGAGATTCCTCTTTTAACGACTTCAATTAAAGCAGATATAGCAACTAACGTTGGTACTATTACAGATATTAAGGAAGAATTGAGAAACATCAATGCACTTAAAATTAATTACTCGACTTTAAGGGGTAATGTAATGGACAATGTAAAATAATTTAGTTAAAAGTTTTTTCAAAAAGCCCTTAAGAAATTAAGGGTTTTTTTTGTTTTAAAGTCTTTACAACTGAGAAGAAAGTTGTTTTTTTATAAGCTTGAATAATGTTAAAAAAAGCGATTTAGGTGCTTAGAACAAACCGTGAATCTGCGCATCTATTCGATCAATGATGGATCCTAAGTCTTCTGGTTTATCCACAATGTTTAGGTGATCAATATCAATGATCAGGAGCTTTCCTTTTTTATAGGTGCTGATCCAAGCCTCATAGCGCTCATTTAAACGGCTTAAATAATCAATACTGATTGTATTTTCAAAATCTCTTCCTCTTTTGTGTATTTGACCTACCAATGTAGGAATACTCGCCCTTAAATAAATTAAAAGATCCGGAGGCGAAACAAGTCGTTCCATCAATTCAAAAAGTGTCTCGTAATTACCAAAGTCTCTATTGGTCATGAGTCCCATAGCATGCAAGTTAGGGGCAAAAATATGGGCATCCTCATAAATGGTTCTATCTTGAATGATATTTTTTCCACTTTCGCGAATCTCAAGGATTTGACGAAACCTACTATTTAAAAAATAGATCTGTAAGTTAAATGACCACCGTTCCATAGAGCTGTAAAAATCATCCAGGTAAGGATTCTCTGCAACAGATTCGAAATGAGGCTCCCACTTATAATGTTTAGCCAATAAACTTGTCAAAGTTGTTTTTCCTGCTCCAATATTTCCGGCTATAGCAATATGCATAGGTTTAGTAGTTTGATTTTAGTGAATAGCAATGTATAGCGAAATTAAAAAAAATATAGCTTATATCCCTTGTTTATAGAAATTTTCAGCGCTTTATTTGGTATTCATGCACCTTAGCTCCATCATAGAGGAAAATAGTTGAACTATTTACATAGGTTGCAACGGTTTCTACTTTGTGATTTAATTGTATCTTAATGAATTTTGTCAGGTCATTATAGAAGAAGGAGTCATCGATAGTGTAGATAAAACCTTTTTGGAATGGAAATACTTGATCAGCATCCTTGATATTATATCCTCTGGTATAGATGCCATATTCATTAAACTCTAACACTCCGTTCTTAGCAAGGATCCAGATGTTTTTATAAGTACTCACTATATTTTCAGGAAGAAAACTACGATTATAAAAAGTAATGGGTTGGGTTTGAAGAATCTCCTTTCCCAGTTGGTAGTCATACAAATGAAGTTTATTGTCATTGGCGTACAACCAAAGATTATTTTGTGAGGCAGCTGTTACAAACAACACATTATTTACTAAAGTTTCATTGGTAAAATCAATTTTTTGCGTCAATTCATTGAGGTTATTATCAAGAATGATAGCCGTATTAAAATTTGCATAAAACAAAATGACCTTAAACGGATTTTGAATATTGACCATACTGAGTTTCCCCAATTCAATATTACTGTAGGAAAAGAGTTTTTTACTAGTCTTTTTAAAAAGAATATTATCGTTGATATAATATATGTTTTTGAACTCATCAACACCTACGAATTTTTCAGCTTCAAGCGAATATGTCGCCTTTAATTCGGTATCGATGTCCTGAGAATTCATTGGGAAAAAATGTAAACAAAGCAGTAGAAAAAATATTCTTTTCATTACACTATAACTTAGAGTTAGAATAAAGGGACCACTAATGACCCCCATTCTTTATTAAATACGTTTGATGTTATAAATCAAAGGCTTCTTTTATTTTATCAACATAATCAAGTTTTTCCCAGGTAAACAACTCAACTTCAATTGATTTTTCACCCGAGTAAGGAGAAGAAAACTTCTTAACTACCTTTCTTGGGGTCCTACCCATATGCCCATATGCGGCCGTCTCACTGTATATGGGGTTACGCAATTTGAGTCTTTTCTCAATAGCAGCAGGCCTCAAATCGAACAAGTTTTCAATGATTTGAGAAATTTCACCGTCTGTTTTATCAATTTTGGAAGAATTATAAGTTTCAATATTGACCGAAGTTGGCTGTGCAACACCAATCGCATAGGAAATCTGTACAAGTACCTGGTCACATACTCCTGCGGCAACCATGTTCTTAGCAATATGCCTTGCCGCATAAGCAGCAGATCTGTCAACCTTACTTGGATCCTTCCCGCTAAAGGCGCCTCCACCATGGGCCCCTTTTCCTCCATAGGTATCAACAATAATCTTTCTTCCGGTCAATCCTGTGTCGCCATGCGGCCCTCCAATCACAAATTTTCCAGTTGGATTAATATGATATTTGATTTGATCGTTGAACAATACTTGAATGTTTTTCGGCAATTGGGCGACAACTCTTGGGATAAGAATTCCAACAATGTCGTTTTGGATTTTCTCCAGCATTTGCACGTCTTCATCGAACTCATCATGTTGCGTTGAAAGCACTATGGTATCTATTCGTTGAGGGACACCTTCATCTGAATATTCAATGGTTACCTGACTCTTGGCGTCGGGTCTTAAATAATTGATTTGTTTTCCTTCTCGTCTTAGAACAGCTAATTCTTTAAGAAGTCTATGACTAAGATCTAAGGCGAGGGGCATAAAATTTGAGGTTTCATTGGTGGCATACCCAAACATCATTCCTTGATCTCCGGCGCCCTGCTCTTCGTCTCCTCTGTCAACACCCTGATTAATATCCTGAGACTGCTCATGGATCAAGGAAATAACACCACAACTCTCTCCTTCAAATTTATATTCACCTTTGGTATAGCCAATTTTTTTGATGGTTTCTCTAGCAATGATGGGGGCATCAATATAGGTTGTGGTTTTGACTTCTCCAGCCAGTATAACCTGTCCAGTAGTGACCATGGTTTCACAGGCAACTTTTGCATTGGGATCAAAGGCTAAAAAATTATCCAAAAGACTATCGGATATTTGGTCAGCAACTTTATCAGGGTGCCCTTCAGACACCGATTCAGAGGTAAATAAATAAGACATACTGTCGATTTTATTATGAGAAAACTGAAATGATGACCTGCGAAGCTAAAGTAGATATACTGCTTTAGCATTTTTTAGGGAGGTTGCAATCAGTTCAAATTTTTCCTCAAGATTGTGAGTTGCAAATTTAAACAAATTACTAAAGATAGGATCAAGAAATTGTTAAATTAATTTTTTTGTAAGGAATGGAGTAAGTAGCGTCCAAATATTCTAAAACTCTATCATGCGTAAAATAATATACTTAATAGTTGCTTTAAATGTTTTAATAGCCTGTAGTTCAGGAAATGATGATCTGGAGAATAGTATGCTAAATTCGGGCGCTGAGATGACTGAAGAAATGAATAGTGAAGCTGAAAAGGGCGATTTTATAAGTGATGCTCATCCGACAACTGGAATGGTTAGTGTAAATAAAGATAAATCAGTATTGAATTTAATTAATTTTAAGACTGATGATGGTCCTAAATTAAACCTTTATTTATCAACAGAAGTCGATTCGAAAGATTACGTGGATCTTGGCGACTTAAAAGGGATTGAAGGAAATTTTGAGTATGATATTCCCGCGAATACTGATCTTGATACATATAA
This sequence comes from uncultured Flavobacteriaceae bacterium, assembly GCA_964586115.1. GTDB lineage: Bacteria > Bacteroidota > Bacteroidia > Flavobacteriales > Flavobacteriaceae > Lutimonas. The sequence continues at coordinate 4,595 of CAZPHF010000059.1, forward strand.
GTATGTAGTGGTTTGGTGTGTCGATTTTTCAGTGAGTTTTGGGCATGCAGAATTAAATTAATACGACAAGTTTAAAATTTATTTTTATATTTGGCCTCAATTAGGAATGAGAAACAATAATTTAAATATGGTAAAAATGATGATGCGTTTTCGAATGCAGAGGATTTTTATGCTATAATTTTAATAGATCATATATAAAAAGACCTCTGAGTAACATCAGAGGTTTTTTTTTGGTCTTAACTGAAGTCAGATTATCAAACAAAAGAAAAACCATGAGTCCTATTAAGAAAATGATAAGGTATTGCCATTTATGTTGAATAAAAATAACTTATTTTTGTGCCCCCTTGGTAATACCGAATTAAACTGGGTAATATTTTAAAGATTAAATACTAAAAAAATAAAAACAATATCATTATGAGCGAGCAACATATTTCAACAAAAGCCTTGCATGCAGGCCACGATACAACACAAACCTTGGGCACCAGGGCGGTACCTATTTACCAGTCTACTTCCTATGTATTCAACGATACAGATCATGCGGCCAATTTATTTTCTTTGGCCGAATTGGGTTTTATCTATACCCGATTAAATAATCCTACCAATGATATTTTACAGAAAAGATTAGCAGCCATTGAAGGCGGAATAGGTGCGGTAGTTTTTGCATCGGGTACCTCGGCTATATCAACAGGCTTGTTAACCTTATTAAAAGCAGGTGATCATATTGTAGCTTCGAGTAGTTTGTATGGAGGTACTTATAATCTGTTGAATGTCACCTTGCCGAGGCTGGGAATTACTACTACTTTTGTTGACGCTTCGACTCCTGAGAATTTTGGATCGGCAGTTCAGAAAAACACAAGGGCCTTTTTTGTAGAATCTCTTGGTAACCCAAAATTAGATGTTTTAGATCTTGAAGCGATTTCGGCAGCAGCCAAGGCTGCTAAAGTTCCCTTTATAGTGGATAATACTGTGGCAACGCCTGCTTTATTGAATCCCATCAAACACGGAGCAGATATCGTAATTCATTCTTTAACAAAATACATAGGCGGTCAAGGCAATTCCCTTGGAGGTGTGATTGTAGATGCAGGAAATTTTGATTGGGCAAATGGGAATTTCCCAGAATTTACAGAACCTTCGGCGGGTTATCACGGATTGGTGTATCATGAGGCGCTCGGCAACGCAGCATATACTTTTAAATTGATCCTTGAAGGTTTGCGTGATTTTGGAGGGGCTTTGAGTCCGTTCAATGCATTTCAGATTATCCAGGGATTGGAAACCTTATCGGTTCGTATCAAACAGCACAGTGAAAATGCACTCGAACTGGCGCAATGGCTGGAAGGCAGAGAAGAAGTGGCCTGGGTAAATTACCCTGGTTTGGAAAGTAGCCCATATAAGGCTTTGGCAGATAAGTATTTACCCAAGGGGCAAAGCGGTATTGTGACCTTCGGAATCAAAGGAGGGTTCGAAGCGGCTAAGAAATTTACGGATGCCACCGAAGTCTTTTCACTGTTAGCAAATATTGGTGATACCAAATCATTGATCATACATCCGGCCAGTACAACACATCAGCAGCTAACTGTTGAGCAACAGGCAGATGCTGGCGTAGGACAGGATTTAATTAGGTTGTCGGTAGGGATAGAAAATATAGATGACCTGAAGGCGGATCTTGAGAATGCTTTTAAGAGTTTGTAAATAAAGGAGCTTACCGATCTTGTGAAAGTTTCGGTAAGTTTTATAAGCCTGCTATTGTACAGAAACCAAATATTACGTTTCTTTGCACGAAGTTCATTTACATAAGATTTTGTTATAAAGAAAGGCAGAGGGATTAGACCCGTTGAAGCCTTAGCAACCCTTTTTTCTGAGTATTCAGCTAAAAGAAGGTGCTACATTCTACCATTAGGAAAGATAACTCATTGCCCTTTGAACCTTATACCTTTTCCTTTTTTTATCACAATTTCTTAGCAGTACTTTATACATCTGAAACCAACTATTTTTGGGATCAAATAATAAAATTTAAATAGTAAAGAAGTTGAAACATTTACATCATATACAACTAGAAAATTTCACGACAGCATCAGGATATTACTATCCGGAGTTTGGTCTTTCCTACCAGTTATTCGGGCAGGCACTTGGTCAGGCACCCATTGTTTTAGTGAATCATGCCTTAACAGGTAACTCGAATGTAGCAGGAGATGAGGGTTGGTGGAATTCACTGATCGGTCTGGGGCGTTTGATCGATACCAGTAAATATACTGTATTAGCCTTTAATATTCCGGGAAATGGATATGATGAGGTAGCAGCGAATAAGATTGATAATTATGAAGATTTTGCTGCAAGAGACATCGCCAGCTTATTCGGCATAGGGTTACATAAAATAGGTGTCAGTAAATTATACGCCGTAATTGGCGGATCTTTGGGTGGCGGAATTGCCTGGGAAATGGCAGTACTGTTTCCTGATCTTATAGAAAATTTGGTCCCTGTAGCTTCTGACTGGAAAGCTTCAGATTGGATTTTGGCCCATAATAAAACACAGCAACAGATATTGTCGAATTCAAGCAAGCCTGTTCACGATGCAAGAATGATGGCCATGTTGTTTTACAGAACGGCAGATTCGTTTAAGGAAAAATTTAATAGAACAAGAAACGAGGAGCAAGGTAATTTCAATACAGAGAGCTGGTTATTGCATCACGGTCAAAAACTTGAAAACAGGTTCTCACTACCCACTTATAAAATGATGAATCATTTATTGAGTTCGGTTGATATTACTCGTAATAGAGGTACTTTCAATGAAGTGGCCAGTCAGATCAAGGCAAGAGTTTTTCAGGTAGGTGTTGATTCGGATTTCTTTTTTGTTCCCAAGGAAAATATAGAAACTCAAAAATTGCTTAATGAAGCAGGGGTTGAGAACAGTTATCAGGAAATTAAATCTATCCACGGACACGATGCATTCTTAATCGAATTTGAGCAGCTTGAAAAAATACTGAGTCCAATTTTTGCACAACCAAAAACAAGAAGCTTAAAAAAGAAAGGAATCAAGGTATTAAAATTTGGGGGGAGATCCCTGGCAAATGGTATCGGGATCGAGAGAGTTATTGATATTATTAGTAATAGGGTAAAAGACGAGGAAAACTTTGTAGTAGTTCTTTCTGCCCGAGGTAATTCAACAGATAATCTGGAAGCCATCCTTGAAAAGGCAAAAGCCGGAGCTCCTTATCAAGAGCAATTCCAGGAATTTAAAAATTATCAGGTAGCACCAGCGCCTGAAATCAACTTTAATCATGAGTTTAAACTACTCGATGATATCTTTGAAGGAGTCGCTTTATTAGGCGATTATGGTGCTAAGATCAAAGACAGGGTTTTGGCACAGGGGGAAGTTTTGTCTGTACAATTACTAAGTCATTTGCTGAATAAAAAGGGAATCCCAGCCAAAGCTGTTGATTCAAGAACTTTGCTTAAAACAGATAGTAATTTTGGCGAAGCCATAGTACTAGAGGAAGTTTCGAAGGAAAATGTAAAAAAATATTTTGGAAATAACGGACATGCACTGCAATTGGTTACGGGTTTTATAGCCTCAAACAGTAAGGGAGAAACAACTACTTTGGGAAGGAATGGGAGTAATTACTCTGCCTCTTTAATTGCGAATTTTCTTGACGCTGCAGAGCTCGAGAGTTATACCCATGTCAATGGAATTTACACGGCCAATCCCGATCTTGTTTCCAATGCGCAAATGATCGAAGAACTTTCTTATCAGGAAGCCAATGAACTGGCTAGTTTTGGAGCCAATATCCTTCATGCCAAGACCATTATCCCATTGGTGGAAAAGAATATTCCCTTACGCTTGTTAAACACCTTTGACCAAGAAAATAAGGGGACACTGATCAAATCACATGCGACCAGTAAAGGAATCAGGTCGGTAACTGTTCAAAACAATGTATCACTGATCAATCTTGAAGGAAGGGGTTTGTTGGGGAAAATTGGGGTAGATGCCAGAATTTTTACGGCTCTGAGTCAAGCAGGGATCAATGTCAGTATCATTTCCCAGGGATCCTCTGAAAGGGGAATCGGATTTGTAGTAAGTTCAAATGACGCGCTTTTGGCAAAAGAGATCCTTGAGGAGGAATTTGCTTTGGATATTAAAATGAAGGATGTCAACAGAATCTATGTCAAGGATGAATTGTCTATCGTTTCGATCATCGGACAAAATTTATCGAATTTTCACAGATCCTATAATGCACTTTCGATTAATAAGATAAAACCTGTATTGATCAATAATACGGTAACGGGTGATAATATTTGTCTGGTGCTTGAAGATAAGGACCTTAATAAGGCGGTTAATGTTATACATGGACAGATCTTCGGCGTATCAACCAATATCAATGTGGCTATTTTTGGCGTAGGATTGGTAGGAGGCACTTTGATAGAGCAGATCCTTAAAAGCAAACAAGATATTTTAAAAAGAAGAAATATCAACATCAATATTTTTGCCTTGGGCAATTCGAAACAATTGTTGTTAAACAGAGAAGGGGTGGGAGTGAACTGGCAAAAGGATTTGCTGGATCAAGACAAACATGGTTTTACAATTAACGATGTAATCGGATTTGCAAAAAACAATCATTTGGAAAATCTTATTGCAGTTGACAATACAGCCAGCAGAGATTTTATCAAGAATTATATTCCACTGGCAGAGAATGGTTTTGATTTGGTTTCTTCAAACAAGATCGCCAATACAGTTGATTTTTCTTTTTATAAGGAATTGCGATCAGCACTTCATAGAAATGAAAAGAACTACTTATATGAAACCAATGTCGGCGCAGGCTTGCCTTTGGTGGATACCATAAAACTGCTACATCATTCAGGAGAGAATATTACCAAGATTAATGGTGTATTCTCAGGATCCTTGAGTTATCTGTTCAATAATTTTTCAGAACAGGATAAGGATTTTAGTGATATACTGCAAGAAGCAGTTGATAAAGGCTTTACAGAGCCTGATCCCAGAGAGGACCTCAGCGGAAATGATGTGGCGAGAAAATTGCTCATCCTGGCGCGTGAGTTGGATCTTGAAAATGAATTTGATGATGTAAAAATTCAGAATTTAATACCAGAAAATTTAAGAGAAGGCAGTGCAAAGGATTTCTTAGGCAGACTTTCAGAATTGAATGATGAATATCAAAAAGCTAAAGACGAACAGAAAGAAGATCATGTATTAAGGTATGTTGGTGTTTTGGCGGGTGACTTGAGTAAAAGCAAAGGAGAATTAGAAGTAAAACTGGTATCTGTATCCAAGGATAGTTCACTGGGACAGGTTCAGGGATCGGATTCTATTTTTGAGATTTATACAGAATCCTATGGGGAAAGACCCTTGGTTATTCAAGGTGCCGGAGCCGGGGCAAAAGTTACGGCTCGAGGGGTCTTTGGAGATATATTAAGATTAACTGAAAAAGCGGTTTAGCATTGGTTACCATTTGAAACATCAATCTAAGATCGGAACATAAATTATGACAAAGAAAAGACAATTTGAAACAGAGGCTATCCGGAATCAAATGCCACGTTCAGGCTTTAGTGAACATACCAGTGCGATGTATGTAACTTCAAGTTTTGTTTTTGATGACGCCGAAGACATGAGAGCTTCTTTTGCAGAAGAAAAGCAGAAGAATATCTACAGCAGGTTTTCCAATCCGAATAATACAGAGTTTGTTGATAAAATTGTAGCCATGGAAGGAGCTGAAAGTGGTTATGCCTTTGCTTCTGGTATGGCAGCTATTTTTTCGACTTTTGGTGCCTTGCTCAGCAGTGGTGATCATATCCTTTCTGCACGTTCGGTATTTGGATCGACCCACTCATTGTTCACTAAATTTTTCCCCAAATGGGGTATCGAAACAAGTTATTTTAATATCAATGAAGCTGAAAGTATAGAGGCTTTGATACAGCCCAATACCAAAATCTTGTATGCCGAAACACCAACCAATCCTGGATTGGAAGTTATTGATCTGGAGTATTTGGGTAGAATTGCAAAAAAGCACGGCTTGTTGCTGATCATAGATAATTGTTTTGCCACACCTTATTTGCAACAACCCATAAAATTTGGAGCTGATCTGGTAGTGCATTCTGCCACTAAATTGATCGATGGTCAAGGAAGAGTGCTTGGAGGAGTTACTGTTGGAAGCGCTGACCTGATCAGAGAGATCTATTTGTTTTCCAGAAATACAGGTCCTTCCTTGTCACCTTTTAATTCATGGATCTTGTCTAAAAGCCTTGAAACTTTAGCGGTAAGGGTTGACAGGCATTGTGAAAATGCATTGGCAGTAGCCGAATTTCTGGAAGGGCATGAGCAAGTAAATTCGGTTCGTTATCCATTTCTTAAGTCTCATCCCCAATACGATATTGCGGTAAAGCAGATGAAAAAAGGGGGGAATATTGTGGCTTTTGAGGTTAAGGGCGGTACAGATGGCGGAAGAGATTTCCTGAACAGGATCAAGATGTGTTCCTTATCGGCAAATCTAGGAGATACGAGAACAATTGTCACGCATCCGGCATCTTCAACACATAGTAAACTATCAATTGAAGAGAGAGCTGTGGTAGGAATTACAGATGGATTGATCAGAGTATCCGTAGGATTAGAAAATATTTTAGATATTGTAGAAGACTTGTCTCAAGCCTTAAATTACTGAAGCTATGGTACTATTTAATTCTAAGAATGATCAATATTACAAAAGAGGAGAAACAAAACGAAGAAGTATAGTAAAGGCAATAACCTGGAGAACTTTAGGAACATTAGACACCATAGTGATCGCCTATGTTCTTACAGGAGAAATCAAAACAGCAGTGTCGATTGGAGGGATAGAGATCTTCACTAAAATGTTTTTATACTTCTTTCACGAGCGTATGTGGAATATGATAAAATGGGGTAAACGAGGATTATGAAAGAACAATTAGAAAAGATTTTAGAACAACGCATCATGATATTGGATGGTGCCATGGGTACCATGATTCAGGCTTATCAATTTAGCGAGGAAGATTATCGTGGTGAAAGGTTTAAAGATTATGAAATACTTCTAAAAGGTAATAATGATCTGCTCACCCTTACGCAACCTGATGCAATTAGAGATATTCATAAAAAATACCTAGCCGCGGGGGCAGATATTATTGAAACCAATACTTTTTCAGGGACCACGATTGCTATGGCTGATTATGGTATGGAAGATCTGGTATATGAATTGAATTTTGAATCTGCCAGACTTGCCAGAGAAGCAGCAGATGAATTTACAGCAAAGGAACCTCATAAGCCAAGATTTGTTGCCGGGTCGATGGGCCCTACAAACAAGACGGCGAGCATGTCACCAGACGTGAATGACCCGGGCTTTAGAGCAGTTACTTTTGACGAACTCAGGGCAGCATACAAGCAGCAGGCCGAGGCCTTGCTCGATGGAGGTGCAGACATTCTTTTGGTAGAGACCGTATTTGACACCCTTAATGCCAAAGCGGGCTTATTTGCCATTGAAGAAATCAAAGATGAAAGAGGTATTGACATACCCATCATGTTGAGTGGAACCATTACAGACGCAAGCGGAAGAACACTTTCGGGTCAAACGGCTGAGGCTTTCCTGATCTCGGTATCTCACATTCCGTTGTTAACGGTAGGATTCAACTGTGCCTTGGGGGCCAATTTGCTGCAACCGCATCTGGAAGCGATTGCAACAAAAACAGACCTAGCTATTTCGGCCCATCCTAATGCAGGATTGCCCAATGCTTTTGGAGCGTATGACGAAACTCCTGAACAAATGGCCGAACAGATTGAATCATATATGAAAAGAAATTTGGTCAATATTGTAGGAGGATGTTGTGGGACAACTCCTGAACACATCAGCGCCATAGCAGAACTAGCAGAAAAGTATAAACCAAGACAAATCGAAATGGTTACAAAATAATGAAGAGAGATAAGAAAAGGTATTTACACCTGTCAGGATTAGAGCCCTTAGTGCTCAATGAAAACAGTAATTTTATCAATGTAGGTGAACGGACCAACGTTGCCGGGTCAAAGAAATTTCTGCGCCTGATCAAGGAAGAAAATTTTGATGAGGCACTTGCTATTGCACGTCATCAGGTAGATGGCGGCGCCCAAATCATAGATATCAATATGGATGACGGGCTAATAGATGGAAAAGAAGCCATGGTAAGATTTATGAACCTGATTGCAGCTGAACCAGATATATGCAGGGTACCGATCATGATTGACAGTTCTAAATGGGAGATCATCGAAGCAGGCTTACAAGTAGCCCAGGGTAAATGTGTGGTCAACTCCATTTCGCTTAAAGAAGGAGAAGAAAAGTTTATCTGGGAAGCCACCCGCATCAAGCGATATGGGGCAGCGGTTATTGTGATGGCTTTTGACGAAGTGGGTCAGGCAGATAATTATGACCGAAGAATTGAGATCGCAAAAAGATCTTATGATGTTTTGGTGAATAAAGTAGGATTCCCCAGAGAAGACATTATTTTCGATTTGAATATTTTTCCGGTAGCAACCGGAATGGACGAGCACAAACTTAATGCCATCGATTTTATAGAAGCAACCCGCTGGGTAAGAGAAAATTTACCAGATGTAAATGTGAGTGGTGGCGTGAGTAATGTATCGTTTTCTTTTAGAGGGAATAATACGGTTAGAGAGGCCATGCATTCGGCATTCCTGTACCATGCTATACAGGCAGGAATGAATATAGGCATCGTGAACCCAACCATGCTCGAGGTATATGATGAAATACCCAAAGACCTTCTGGCACACGTTGAAGACGTCATTTTGAATCGACGAGACGATGCTACCGAACGGTTACTTGATTTCGCTCAAACCGTTGTAGGAACAAAAAAAACAGCGGTAGAAGAACAGCTTTGGCGAAGCGAACCCGTTCAAGACAGGATCACTCATGCCCTTGTTAAAGGAATCGATGCCTTTATCATCGAAGATGTTGAAGAAGCAAGAATACAAGTTGATAAACCTATTGAGGTCATTGAGGGCCATTTAATGATAGGGATGAATGTGGTGGGAGATTTGTTCGGTTCAGGGAAAATGTTTTTACCACAGGTCGTAAAATCGGCCAGGGTGATGAAAAAAGCGGTAGCCTATCTGAATCCATTTATTGAAGAAGAAAAAGGAGAAACGCAAAAAACCCTTGGAAAGATTCTGATGGCAACGGTGAAAGGAGATGTTCATGATATTGGCAAGAATATAGTAAGTGTGGTATTGGGTTGTAACAATTATGAAATTGTTGACCTTGGGGTTATGGTACCTCCCGAAAAGATCATCGACACCGCCATAGCAGAAAATGTTGATGCTATTGGACTTTCGGGTCTGATTACCCCCTCTTTGGATGAGATGGTGTATCTGGCCAAAGAAATGGAAAGGAGAGAACTGGACATTCCACTTTTGATCGGCGGAGCGACTACTTCAAAAGCACATACCGTTGTGAAGATCGATACCGAATACAAAAATGCAGTAGTTCATGTAAATGATGCCTCTAGAGCCGTTACGGTAGTGGCTAACTTATTAAACAAGCAAACGGCAAATGCCTATGTGCTTACGCTGAAAAAGGATTATGAGGCCTTTAGGGAAAAATTTTTAAAGAGAGGAAAAACCAAGAGATATATCTCTTTGAATGAGGCGCGCAGAAACAAATTTAAGATCGATTGGGAGCAGTCAAAAATCAGCAAACCGAAGCAAATGGGAGTTCAGGCTCTAAAACAGATCAGTTTAAAAGAACTGTTGCCTTTTCTGGATTGGCAGCCCTTTTTTATTTCCTGGGATCTTCATGGAAAATTTCCTGCTATTTTAAAGGATGAGGTTGTAGGTGAACAGGCAACGCATGTATATAAAGATGCTCAGAAAATGATTGATATGATCATCAGCAAGCAATTGCTTAAGGCAAAGGGAATTTTTGGTCTTTTTGAGGCGAATACGGTTGATGAGGATGATATTTTAATCACTAAGAATAAGAATGAAATCGCAAGGTTCAGAACACTGCGTCAACAACTGCATAAAAAAGAAGGTGTGCCTAGTTATTCCTTGGCCGATTTTATTGCCCCAAAGGGTAAAGCTCAGGATTATATGGGTGCCTTTTGTGTGGCGATTTTCGGAGCCGATGAGTTGGTGAAGACTTATAAAGAGGCTGATGATGACTATAACGCCATTTTAGTGCAGGCTATAGCCGATCGCTTTGCAGAGGCCTTTGCGGAATATCTCCATAAACAGATCAGAACTAAACACTGGGGCTATGCAACGGATGAAACACTGCGAAATGAGGAATTGATCAAGGAGGCCTATACCGGTATTCGTCCGGCTCCGGGATATCCGGCCTGTCCTGACCACCTAGAAAAAGATACGATCTGGGAGTTGCTGGAGGTTGAAAAGATTATAGGTGTTACCTTAACCGAGAGTAAGGCCATGTGGCCCGCAGCTGCGGTATCTGGCTATTATTTTGCCAATCCTGAGGCACGATACTTCGGACTGGGCAAGATCAGGGAAGATCAGGTTATTGATTATGCCAACAGAAAAGGAATCTCTAAGGAAATGGCCATGAAATGGCTGCAGCCAAATCTATCCGTATAAAAGAAAAAAGAAAAGAATAGTAAGGGCTGTTTTTTAAAGTGAGCAGTCAATAAAAAGCAAGATGAAAGTTACAGAACACATAAAAAACGCAGAAGGGAAAACCTTGTTTTCATTTGAAATTGTGCCCCCTCAAAAAGGGCAGAACATTCAAAAATTGTACGATAATATAGATCCGTTAATGGAATTTCAGCCTCCTTTTATAGATGTCACAACCTCTAGAGAGGAACACGTGTATATACAAAAAGATGGAGGGCTACTAGAGCGAAAAGTCACACGAATGCGACCAGGTACCGTAGGTATTTGCGCCTCGTTGATGAATAAATATAAGGTTGATACTGTGCCGCATGTGTTATGTGGTGGGTTTACCAAAGAAGAGACGGAATACGTATTGGTAGACTGTCATTATTTGGGCATTGACAATGTTATGGCCCTTAGGGGAGATGCCATGAAAGATGAAGCCTATTTTATGGCAAAAAATGAAGGAAATAATTTCGCTTCCGAGCTCGTCAGGCAGATTGACGACCTAAATAATGGGATCTATCTGCATGACATTATTGATACGACCTATAATTCAGATTTTTGTATCGGTGTTGCCGGATATCCTGAAAAGCATATGGAATCACCCAGTATGCAAGCTGATCTTCGCAGATTAAAAGAAAAGATTGACGCCGGAGCCGAATACGTGGTTACTCAGATGTTTTTTGATAACAGTAAATACTTTGCTTTTGTGGAAGCGGCGCGTGCCATGGGGATTACAGCGCCTATTATTCCTGGTATTAAACCGGTAGCTGTACAGCGGCATTTGAGCGTATTGCCGCAGGTTTTCAAATTGGACCTTCCAGATACCTTGGTGAGTGATATAGAAAAATGCAAAGATAATAAAGAAGTAAGGCAGGTAGGTATTGAATGGGCCATAGCGCAATCCAAAGAACTCATCGAAGCCGGTGTGCCGGTGTTGCATTATTATTCAATGGGGAA
>CAZPHF010000060.1:0-16147 GCA_964586115.1 uncultured Flavobacteriaceae bacterium
TTATTAGTGATTTGACATCTCTAAAAATAGGAATGCTTTTTAATTTTATAATTCTAGCGTACATACTAAGTATTGGATTTTGGGCAAAACCACTTATAAGTAACAAAACTATAAATTTAAAAAAGAAGCAAAACTAATGAATTCATCTGCTAAGAATACTAAAATAATTGGAATCGATCTAGGTGGTACCAAAGTCAGTGTAGGTCTTTTTGAAAACAATAAATTGATAGATAAACAATATAGGTTAATTCCGTCAAACAATGATAACCCAGAGGATCTTATCCATCTTATAATAGAATTAGTGTCGCATTTAATTGACGATTCAGTTATAGGAATTGGTATAGGTGTGCCTAGTTTGGTAAACAGAGAAAAGGGAATTGTGTATCAGGTTCAAAATATTCCTTCATGGGAAAAAGTACATCTTGCGGATATATTAAAAAATGAATTTAAAATTCCGGTTTATTTAGATAATGATGCTAATTGTTTTGCAATTGGAGAATACAAATTTGGAGAAGGACAAAATTGTGATAATTTTGTTGGAATCACCCTTGGCACTGGAATGGGTGCTGGTATTATTTCTAATAAGCATTTGTTGAAAGATGCAAATTGCGGTTCAGGTGAATTTGGATCAATTCCGTATCTGGATGGTATTTATGAAGATTATTGCAGTGGTAAATTTTTTAGAACACATTATAATGAAACTGGTGAAAATTTGCTGAATCAAGCAAAAGAAGGAAATAAAAGAGCCATTCAAGCTTTTCATCAATTTGGAAAACATTTGGGAAACGCAATTAAAACTATCATGCTATCTGTTGATCCAAAAGAAATTATTATTGGAGGTTCGGTTTCAAGCTCAAAAGAGTTTTTTATAGACTCATTGATGAAATCAGTTGAAGATTTCCCTTACCCTAACTCGGTTAAAAATTTAAAGATTAAATTTTCAAAAACACAAAATATTGCTATTTTGGGCGCTGCTTCCTTAATATATGATAGGACAGAAGAATAAAAAATTTTGAAATATGGTTAAAAATTCTAATGATTCAATAATAGGCGTTTCATTGAGTGGGAAAACCTTATTAACTGGTAAGGTTGAAAACAATGAACTTGTTCATGTACATAGTCAACAAATAAATAATAACGGAACAGAAGAAGAAATTCTTTCAGAGCTAATTAATGCCATTTCCGAAGTATTTGATACTAACGTTGCCGGAATCGGTATTGGTGTTCCCAGTCTAGTAGATGTTAGTAAGGGAATTGTTTACAAAGTTCAAAAAATTCCTGCCTGGCGAGAAGTTCACTTAAAGGATATTCTTGAAGGTCATTTTGGTGTAAAAGTTTATGTGAATAATGATGCCAATTGTTTCGCTATCGGTGAAAAATATTTTGGTCAGGCAAAAAAAATAGAAAATGTTGTAGGATTAATTTTGGAATCTGGAGTTGGGGCAGGAATCATTTTTAAGGGACATCTCTATTCTGGAACGAACTGCGGAGCTGGAGAAATAGGTTCTTTGCCGTATAAGGATCATGATTTTGAATATTATTGCTCAGAAGGATATTTTGATGAAAAGTATGGGATGAAATTTGATTTACTTTACAAACGTGCTCTAAGAAATGATAAAATTGCATTAGCCGTTTTTGAACAGTATGGATATAATTTAGGAAATATAATAAAAACAATTTTGTACACCTTGGATCCGGAGATGATTGTTCTGGGGGGGAAAATCTCAAAAGCGTTTCCATATTTTGAAAAAATGATGTTTAATAGAGTCAACTCTTTTCTTTACAAACATAGCTTAAAAGATCTAAAAATAGTGCAATCTCAACAATCCGGAATAGCGATTTTAGGTGCTGCAGCACTTTTTTATGATGCCCAAAATTTAACATTGATAAAATAAGTTAATCCCACCAGGATATTTTGGTGTTTTCTAGGAAACATGATTTACTTTTTGTTGACAGGGATGCTTTCAAATTCTGTAGTCTTGGTCATTTGCTCCACTAAGTCAAGGATAATGTGAGGAGGTGATGTAAGCTTGCGCTTTGTAAGGTCCATCCATGCACCGAAAATTTCTATCTCTGCAGAAAGTTTACCGTCTCCTCTATATATCTTATGAAGAAATTTGAATCGCTCACCTTTTTCGGAAGCACCTTTTAACAGGACTTCGACGGTAATGTCTTCTCCAATAGAGATTTCTTTAAGAAAAGTGGTGTTCTCTTGAAATAAAATGGGTCCAATATGTAATCTATTGAACTCTTGCATCGAGAGTCCGTATTTTTTAAATAAACGAACTCTCGATTCAGCAGCGTAATCGTTATAAGCGCTATGGCGCATATGCTTGTTTGGGTCAAAATCTGCCCAGCGTGTTGGAAACGTTACCTTAAAACTCATTTAATTGATTAATTAAGATAAAGATAAAAGGTCAGCAATTCTTTTGACAGCTTCTTTTAGTTCTTCCTGCGATGCGGCATAACTGATTCGTATACAGTTAGGCGCTCCGAAGGCATCTCCAGTAACTGTCGCTACATTGGCTTTTTCCAAAACCAACATGGCAAAGTCAGAAGCATTTTCAACCTTAACACCAGCTATTGTTGTTCCAAAATAATAAGAGACATCAGGAAATACATAAAAAGCTCCCTGGGCAACATTGGTCTTAATACCTTTTATCTCACTTAATAATCCAATGATCAGATCTCTTCTGATCTTGAATTCATCGACCATATACTGAATTCGAGAAACGGGTTCATCCAAAGCTGTTATAGTAGCTCTTTGAGCAATACAGTTTGCGCCTGAAGTGATCTGACCTTGCATTTTATTACAAGCTTTTGCAATCCATTCAGGAGCACCAATATACCCGATTCTCCACCCAGTCATGGCAAAGGCTTTTGCTACGCCATTAACGGTAATGGTTCGGTCATACATGCTCTCGATAGCAGCAAAACTAAAGTTAGGTACACCATAATTGATATGCTCGTAGATCTCATCTGAAAGAATATAGATTTGCGGATGTTTCTCTAATACTGCAGCCAAAGCTCTGTACTCAGCTTCTGAATATACCGTACCACTTGGGTTATTTGGTGAGTTAAAGAAGATCATTTTAGTTTTAGGCGTGATCGCAGCCTCCAGTTGTTCTGGTGTGATCTTAAAATCTGTTTCAATAGTTGAAGGAATTTCAATATAAGTGGCTTCTGCCAAAATACTGATCGCTGAATAGCTCACCCAATAAGGAGCTGGAAGCAAAACTTCATCTCCAGGGTTTAGCAATACCATGGCCACATTGGCAATAGACTGTTTGGCCCCTGTTGAAACAACCACTTGGTTGATATTATATTCTAAGTCATTATCTCGTTTGAATTTTCTACAAATGGCCTCTCTAAGGTCGGCATAACCGTTTACTGGGCTATATGAATTGTAGTTGTCATTAATCGCTTGAATCGCTGCATCTTTTATAAAATCAGGCGTATTAAAATCTGGTTCTCCCAGACTTAAGCTAATGATATCTTTTCCTTGTTCTTTCAATTCCCTTGCTTTGGCTGCCATCGCCAAAGTTTGTGATACGGGTAAACTTTTAATTCTGTCGGATAATGGTTGTGACATTGTAAAATACTATTATTTAAAAATTATGCAAATTCAGGGTGTTTTCCTAGTCTGTCAAGCTGTTTGAAATGATCAACAAAAGCACCTATCATTGTTTTGTATTCATTGTATGGTAGATTGAATTCCTTAGTGGTATTTCTCACGATCTCCGAAAGTTTTTTATAATGGACGTGAGATATATGAGGAAAAATATGGTGCTCTACCTGATGATTCAACCCCCCTGTGTAGAAGTTCACAAGTTTGTTGTTAATGGCAAAATTTGAAGTAGTATATAATTGGTGAATGGCCCAGGTGTGCTCCATCATTCCATCCTCATTAGGTGTTGGCATGTCGGTATTTGGCATCACATGCGCCAGTTGAAATACCACACTAAGAATCATACCAGCCGTATAATGCATGATAAAAAAACCGATCACTACTTGCCACCATGGAATGTCCATTACTAAAATCGGTAGAACCATCCACATGGAGTAATATAACACTTTGGTAATGACTAAAACTGACCATTCTTTAGCGGGATTCGGAAATTTACCATAAGATAAATGTCGCTTCAAATAATTGTTCATTTGTTTTATATCTGTCGTGATCGCCCAGTTAATTGTTAAAAGACCATATAAAAAAATGGAATAGTATTTTTGAAACTTGTGGATCTGTAACCATTTGGAATGCTTTGAAAATCGTATGATTCTTCCGGCATCTATATCTTCATCCAAACCTTGAATATTCGTATAGGTATGATGAAGTACATTGTGCTGTACTTTCCAGTTGTATACATTTCCTGCAAGAATATATATACTGCTCCCCATCAGACTATTGACCCATTTTTTACTAGAAAAAGATTCATGGTTGGCGTCGTGCATAACATTCATTCCAACTCCTGCCATCCCGATTCCAATCGTAATGGTCAATAAAATCATTGCCCAAACAGGCATTTTAACCGTTAGTAAGATCACCAAAGGAACTAGAAAAACAGCAAACATAATCACTGCTTTGGTATACAGTTTCCAATTACCAGTTTTTTCTATATTATTCTCTTTGAAGTAGTTATTCACTCTTTTGTTGAGTGTTTTGATGAAATTAGTCTTATCTCTTGTAACAAATTTTACTCCTTCCATAAGTGTTCTTTTATTTTTTTTGTTAAAGTAACAAAATTCAGTTGGCAAAGTTAAATGATTTTTGGCATAATATTGTTAAAATAAAGCCATATTCTTATCAAAAAAATAGCAGACATTCCCTATCATTGAGAATACTTCAGAGGCTATGTTCAATGCTTTTTTCCCCAAAAAAGATTAATTGTATTTTTACTAAAAATTTAGAATGGATTTGATCTCTCAATATTTTCCGGAACTTACTGCGATGCAATTGAAGCAGTTTTCACAACTTGAAGATCTTTACACCGATTGGAATGCGAGAATAAACGTTATTTCAAGAAAGGATATAGATGCCTTGTATGTAAAACACGTGCTTCATTCATTGGGGATAGCCAAGGTTCAACCTTTTTTGCCGGCCTCGAAAATTCTTGATGTAGGTACAGGTGGAGGTTTTCCAGGAATTCCATTAGCCATTATGTTTCCTAAAACTCAATTCGTTTTAGTTGATTCCATAGGCAAGAAGATAAAGGTGGTCGAGGCCGTTGCAGAAGCCTTGGGCTTGCAAAACATTACGGCCATTCATGGAAGGGCTGAAAATGTAAAAGGTGAATTTGATTTTATTGTAAGTCGTGCAGTGACTCAGATGGATGATTTTGTAAAATGGGTAAGAAAAAAAATACGAAGAAAGAATAAGCATCAGCTTAAAAACGGCGTCCTCTATTTAAAGGGAGGTGATCTTGGAGAGGAACTCCAGAATTTCCCCAGCGCCAAATTATATAGCTTGACCGATTATTTTGAAGATCCGTTTTTCGACACCAAAAAGGTGGTTCATATTCCTATAAAGTTCAGGCTTTAAGGTTGTTTAGCCCATCCCGTAAGCCCTGCTGAAACGATAAACTTCATCAATTCGCTCGAATTTACATCAAGTTTTCTTAGTTGCGTACGAGGCACGATAAAGAGTTCACCCGAGAAATTATAAGAATGAGGAAAGTATACAGCAACCTTGCCTTCTACCTCTATGATATCAAGGTTCTCTTCAGTAATAAATCCCAGTTTTTCCAAATCTGAATTAAGATTTACTTTGACCAATACGGGTTGATTAAATTTTTTCTCTTTTCCCACAAATGCCGTAAAAAGATCATTTAAGGCAGAGTAAATAAAATTGAGAAGAGGGACTTTATCAATTACTTTTCGAAACACTTTTTTAAGTGGCTGTGCAATGATGGTGCGACCTAGAAAACCTATAAAGATTAAAAAGATCAATAAGGATAGTAAGCCAAGACCGGGGATCTTGACATCAAAAAACCTTGCGAGCAATTGTTGAGACAGCCCGTCCACAAAAGTGAATGCGCCATAAATGATATAAGCCGTAATTCCCAAAGGAGCAATATACAGAAGTCCTTGAAGCAGATAATTTACTAATTTTTTCATGAATCAAAATTTGGATGATATGTTTTCTATTGTTCCTCAAATTACAAAGATTTTACATGTGATAGCCCTAAAAAAAACAGGATTTATAAGGTCTTTATTCAGTATCCCAATGAATTTGGAAAATTTTTAATTTGTCAATTAAGCAGTCCAATAGTTCAAAATAGTTGATTTTCTTCCTTAAATTAGCCTTATTATTATACTATTCACAAATTTTTACAGGAGTGATATATGGATAAGGAACTTTCTTCAATACATTATGACCAATACCTGCAACTGCAAAAGATACTTGATGCGCAGAAATTAAGAAGTGTTGAGTTCAACAAACCCGCGCATGACGAAATGCTTTTTATTATTGTGCACCAGGTTTATGAACTTTGGTTCAAGGAGATCCTTCATGACCTGGGTTCGGTCATGGAACTTTTTAGTGAGGGTTCCGTCGAAGAAGCGCAAATTGGAGTTGCTATTTCACGGCTTGACAGAATTGTAAAAATTCAAAAAATACTTGTAGATCAGATTGATATTATTGAAACCATGACTCCGCTTGATTTTCTAGATTTCAGAAATTATCTCTTACCTGCTTCGGGATTTCAAAGTTTTCAATTCAGACAACTAGAGGTTTCCCTTGGATTAAAAAGGGAAAAAAGGGTATCCTATACACAATGCTCTTATTCTGGAGTATTCTCTGATCAAGAGCAAGAAATTTTGAACAAATTGGAAGCTGGAGATTCTATGTTCGATTTGGTGGAAAAGTGGCTGGAAAGAACTCCTTTCCTGGAGTTTGAGACATTTGATTTTCTGGAGGAATACAAAAAATCGGTAAAATTAATGCTCGACAGGGAGGAGCAGGCTATAGAGAAGGCAGATTATATTTCGGATCAGGAGAAAATGCTTAGGGTTAGAATGTTAGGAGAAACAAATACCTATTTTAATTCTATTTTCAACAAGGAAATGCATGAAGAGAGATTGACTGAAGGTCGTTTAAAATTGTCATATAAAGCTACTATTAGCGCTTTACTGATCAACCTTTACAGAGATGAGCCACTTTTAAGGCAACCCTTTATGTTTCTTCAGAAACTGATTGATATGGATGAGCTCCTGACCACCTGGCGCAATAGGCATGCCCAAATGGTGCTTCGTACCCTGGGGCAAAAAATTGGCACTGGAGGCTCTTCGGGCTATGACTATTTGAAAACAACGGCTGATAAACATAGGGTTTTTTATGACCTGCACAATATTTCAACCTTGCTGATTCCAAGGTCTTTTATGCCTGAACTGCCCAAAGAGCTTAAAGAAAAGCTTGATTTTAATTTCTCAAAAGACAACTAAGAAGCCTGAAGATATGATGCTAAGTATACCCTTTAAGGATCAATATTTCACTTTTGATACAGCTAAGGTAAAAGATATTTCCATACCCTTAAAATTCAATGGAGAGCAGCCCAATACTTATGAAGTTAAGAAAGCTGAATCCGAAGCCTATAAGGCAGAGGGGTTTATCGGAGACACAAGACAGGGAGGTGGTTGTAATTTTGAAAAATTGAGTTTAGTACCCCATTGTAATGGAACTCACACCGAATGTATAGGTCATATTACCTATAAAAGATTTTCTATTCAGGAGCAACTGCAAGATTCTTTGATACCCGCCACTGTTATTACTGTTTTGCCGGAAAATGCGTTTGACTCATCTGATACTTATCATCCTAAAAAGGAAACTGGTGATGTGATCATCAGTGAAAAAAGTTTAAAGAATGCCATCGAATCAGTATCAAAAGATTTTATAAAGGCCCTGGTGATAAGGACTCTTCCAAATGATACCTCGAAAATGAGGAGAAACTATATGGAACAGGAACCTGCATTTTTTTCTCTTGAAGCTATGAATTTTATTGTCGAAGCAGGAGTAGAACACTTGCTCGTCGATCTGCCATCAGTTGACAGAGCCTATGATGAGGGCAAGTTAAATGCACACCATATTTTTTGGAATATCAAGGCAGGACAACATGAGTCAGCACCGAACAGTATGCTGCACAAAACAATTACTGAAATGATCTATGTGGGATCTGAGATTGTCGACGGCCCTTATTTGTTAAATTTACAAATAGCACCTTTTGTGTCTGATGCGGCACCGAGTCGACCTTTGCTTTATCCCTTAATTAAGACATCTGAACATCAATAAATACAAATCTATGGAATACCTGAATACTGAAGATTTTGCTCGTCAAATGGATAGTGAAGATCCATTAAAAAAATACAGAAATGAGTTTTATTTCCCAAAGCATACTAACGGGCAGGCAGCCATTTATCTTTGTGGGAATTCTCTTGGGCTACAACCTAAATCTGCCAAGGGCCATATTGAAGCTGTTCTTGATGATTGGCGTCATCTTGGTGTAAAGGGTCACTTCGAAGGAGCGCATCCTTTTGCCACCTATCACGAGGTGCTTGGTGAACAGATGGCAAGAATAGTAGGGGGCAAAAAAGAAGAAGTTGTGGCCATGAACAGTTTGACGGTGAACCTTCATCTAATGATGGTGTCTTTTTACAGACCAGCGCAAGGACGGTATAAAATATTGATTGAAAAAAATGCCTTTCCATCAGATCAGTATGCGGTTAAATCGCAACTTGAATTTCACGGATATGATCCAAAAGAGGCATTGATAGAATTAGAGCCAAGAGCTGGTGAGGATATTTTAAGAACAGAGGATATTTTAGATCTGATCAAAAACAGAGGCAAGGAGATCGCATTAATCATGATTGGAGGGCTCAATTACTATACCGGTCAGGCTTATGATATGGAAAAAATCACCAAGGCGGGTCATGAAATGGGGTGCATGGTTGGATTCGATCTTGCACATGGAGCGGGTAACCTCAGTTTATCTTTACATGACTGGGATGTTGATTTTGCTGTTTGGTGCACTTATAAATATATGAATTCAGGTCCGGGGGGTATAGCCGGATGTTTTGTGAATGAACGTCATCTTAAGAGAAAAGACCTTGCTCGATTCACCGGATGGTGGGGGCACGATAAAGGGACAAGGTTTTTGATGGATGATACTTTTGTTCCGATCCAAGGTGCTGAAGGCTGGCAAATGAGTAATGAAACGGTTTTGTCCATGGCTGCTTTGAAGGCCTCACTTGAAATTTTTGAAGAGGTTGGGATGAATGCTATCGTAAGGAAATCAAGATTGCTTACCAGATATCTGGAATATCTAATAGAAGAATTAAAAAGTGATCGCATTCAGATCATCACTCCAAAACAAGCTGATGCCAGAGGAGCTCAATTGTCGATCAGAGTAGTGAATAGTGACAAGTCTTTGTTTAAGGCGATTAGCGATAAAGGAGTTATTGCTGATTGGCGGGAACCTGATGTAATTAGGATTGCACCAGCTCCCTTATACAATAGTTTTCAAGATGTTTACAATTTCGTTCAACTGTTGAGAGAAGAGCTTGGTATTTAAATGATGGTCAATCATAATTTTAAAAAACCCTAATCAAAGTCATAGTTTGATCAGTTTACTGGTTATATTTTTGAACCTTAAAGAATAAGATTATGAGCGATCAAAAAGATTGTCTGGTTTGCGGACGTGGCCAGCAAGAAATTCCCGTAACAGAATTCCATTATAAGGCATCTAGTTTTTTTATCTGTGCCCAACACATTCCTGTTTTAATACATGATCCACAAAAACTGATTGGATTGTTGCCAGACGCAGACAAAATGCAGGGCGCATAAAAAAACCCGAAATCATTGATTCCGGGTTGTTTACTCGATGTAAAGAAGGATTATTCTCCTAAAAAAGGATACCTGTAATTTGTAGGAGGCACAAAAGTTTCCTTAAGGGTTCTATTTGACACCCAACGTAATAAATTCCAAACGGAGCCGGCTTTGTCATTAGTTCCGGAGCCTCTGGCACCACCAAATGGTTGTTGGCCAACGACAGCACCTGTTGGTTTGTCATTGATATAGAAGTTTCCAGCTGCATTTTCCAGTTTGCTAGTTGCCGTCTCGATTACGTATCTGTCCTGACTAAAAATAGCTCCTGTTAAAGCGTATTCTCCGGTTTGATCAACGAGGTCCAATACTTCTTCCCATTGCTCATCTTCATAAACATAGATGGTAATGATGGGTCCGAACAATTCAGTGCACATGGTTTCATATTTAGGATTGGTCGTTACAATTACGGTAGGTTCAATAAAATAACCCACAGAATCATCGTATCCACCACCTACTATAATTTCAGCATCGTCGTCCTTTTTGGCTTGATCAAGATATCCTGATAACTTTTTAAAAGCGCGATCATCAATAACAGCATTGATAAAATTTGAGCTATCTCCAGGCGTTCCAATTTTAAAGGATTTTACATCCTTAATTACTGATTCTTTGATACTACCCCATAAACTTTTTGGCAAATAAGCTCTTGATGCTGCAGAGCATTTTTGTCCCTGGTATTCAAAAGCACCTCTTGAAATAGCGGTTGCTACTTCTGGTGCATTGGCTGATGGATGTACCCAAATAAAATCCTTACCACCTGTTTCCCCAACGATTCTTGGATAAGAACGGTAGTGTTTTACATTGGCACCAATCGTTTTCCAGAAATCATCAAACACAGGAGTGGATCCTGTAAAGTGTACTCCTGCAAAATCTTTATGATTTAACAAGACATCAGTTATAGTCGCTGAATTACCGGTAACCATGTTGATCACTCCATCAGGTAATCCTGCTTCTTTAAACAATTCCATGATCACATGAGCTGAATAAACCTGAGATCTTGCAGGTTTCCAGATCACAACGTTACCCATCATGGCTGGTGCAGCAGGTAAATTTCCGGCAATGGCTGTAAAGTTAAAAGGAGTTATGGCATATACAAAGCCTTCAAGCGGTCTGTATTGCATTCTGTTCCATATTCCTGGAGAAGATTCTGGTTGATTGCTATAGATGTTAGTCATGAATTCAACATTGAATCTCAAGAAATCTATAAGCTCACAAGCTGCATCGATCTCTGCTTGCATAACATTTTTAGACTGAGCGATCATCGTAGCAGCATTCATTCTGTACCTGAATGGACCGGCCAACAATTCTGCTGCTTTTAAGAAGATGGCAGCTCTGTGCTCCCAACTTGTCTTAGCCCACTTTTCTCTTCCCTCAGCAGCTTTTTCAACAGCTAATTCAATATGTTCTTTTTCTGCAGTATGGTATTGTCCCACTTTATGCTGATGGTCGTGAGGAGGATGTATATCTACTGTGTTACCAGTTCTGTATTCTTTACCTCCGATATAAAAAGGGATATCCACCTGTTCGTTGAACATTTTATTATAGGTGGCAATTAAGTCTTTGTGCTCTGTTGAACCCGGAACGTAAGCCTTAACCGGTTCGTTTATAGCTTTTGGTACCTTAAAAAATCCGTTTGACATATGTGTTTATTTTAGATTGAAACAATTCCATTTTTAATGATGGCAAAGGTACGAATTATGTAAGATTTTAAGTCTTAACTATATGCTAAATGTTAACTTTGTAAAGAATGTTTCGTTAAATTTTAAAATTGACATTTTTTTATGTGTACTGTAACTTTTTTACCACTACCTGATCATGGTTTTGTACTAACTTCTAGCAGAGATGTTGGTTATCAGCGTGAAAAAGCATTATATCCTGCCGCTTATAAGGAGCAGGGGGTATCTTTATATTACCCCAAAGATGGTAAAGCAGAAGGCACCTGGATTGGGACAAGCCGAAATAACAGATTGATCTGTTTGTTAAACGGAGGTTTTGAAAATCATAAGCGAGCAGCTTCCTATCCAAAAAGCAGGGGTTTAATTGTAAAGGAATTATTGATTGCCAAGAGTTTTGAAGAGACTTGTATGAAAATTGACTTGGACCATATAGAACCATTCACTCTGGTAGTCATAACTTGGGAAGAAGGGAAACATCTTTTTGAATTTGTCTGGGATGGTAGCAATAGATATTTTAAGGAATTGGAATGGCAATCTAAGATATGGTCTTCTTCAACCTTATACACTGAAACTATGAAAGTACTGCGTCAGGATTGGTTTAGGGAATGGTTTATAGGAAAAGGAAGGACGCCAGAAAACATATTGGATTTTCATAAGAATGCTGGCGTAGGCTTTCCGGAGGTAGATGTGTTTATGAAAAGGGAAAATGTAGGAACGGTTAGCATTTCTCAGGTTCTTGCTTCAGGTAATAGTTGCGAAATGACTTATTTTCCTTTTTGATCAGATCAAAAAGGCCAGGAATGAAATAATGAGTCCTCCGATAAGGGCCAAAAACATAAACGCGGTATTGAGTAGAATGTATTTGATAAATGTTTTAAACCAGCCTTGCCCGTAAAAGTTTCTCATTGCCATATATAGATAAATCAGAAATGAGAGCAGAAAGATGAAGATTCCATTGTTCGAGTCCACTATTCTGTCTACAATCATAAAGATCAATAGCAATAGAAAGAAAACCGTTTGAACATGAAAAACAAAGACTAGATTTTCTGTGTAATTGAATTTCCTACGGATGTATAATAATGATACGATCAGCGTGAAAATGGGCAACAAAAGAAATAGGGCCACTGAGATTCTTGAGAGTATTCTTTCAAACAATTCGTCCCAATAATGCTCGTCACCAAAGGCATCACCCCATTCTTTGGATTTGCTATACAGGAATGTATTCCAGTAACCTGTTGTGAAACCAAGTTTTTTGATTGATTCTATTGTATTTGCATTTGGATAATCTTTTTGATAATCCATAAATGCTTTTATTTTATTGAAGTCGCTTTGGTTTTCATCTAAACCATAAACCATCGCTAATGGAATTTCATAATTCATTTCTTCGGCATTAAAAATACTGTCCAAATGTTTTATTCCTTTCTTTTCTAAGTTTCCTTTTTTGGAGATTTCCTTATATATCAATGCCACTTTTGAGGGGCTATTGATATTTCCAAGTCCGTCATTATCTGTAAGTCGTTCTGCTCTTTCACCAATAAGACCAATAATATCATTCATAGTAGTATCTTTCTCAGAAAGCGAAATACTATCACTTTTAAAGGTGTCTAAAACGCTAGAGTTTATAAGCATTGAATCTATAAAGCTGTACAATAAAAATGTATTTTGTTTAGATTTGTCAATGTATTCACTTTGAATCGAATCTTTGTTTAGTGAAATGCCACTAATACTGCTATTGATAAGAGATAAAGTGGATGAATCCAATTGTACATTGTTTTTCTTAAGCTCCTTGAGTGTTTCCGATTTGATGCTATCTAGAACTACTCTTCCTTCTTCTGTATTTAATTCAGAGATTATATTAGCAGAAGTATCATCTACCGGCTTAAATTTATCAATTGTTCCAAATATTCCGATAAGCAGAAAAAATAATATCGTAATATGAAGGTATAATTTAAACGGATTCGCATAACTCATTCTCTTTCCGCCCACATAATTTTTGGTTACGTATCCAGGTTTGAAAATAAGGGCAACTATTGTATTCAAAAGTCGACTATCAAAAGATAGAAAATCATCAAAATAGGCCGAAAGATATTGCGTCAGACTCACCTTTTTGAGATCATTGACCTGACCACATTGAGCGCAAAAATTATCATCTTCCGAAATGTCATTTTCGCAATTCAAACACTTATTACCACGAAGATTTTTCGTAAATCGGGTTATTGATTTCATGAAAAGGCAGAATTAATCTAATTACTAAAAGTAAGCAAATTAATTAAATGTTGCAGGAAGCATGAGTTGGAAAGTAGGAATACCTACCCTAAATTTTTCAGAAGTGGAAAAATTGATCATATGATAATGTCCATTCATTGAACCTATCGGAGACACCAAAAAGCAATGTGAAGAATACGTATAAGACTGCTTGGGTTTTAATATGGGTTTTTTACCCACAACACCCTCACCTTCAACAACTTCCAAGTCATTTAAAGAGTCAAATATATTCCATTTTCTACTCAAAAGTTGCACCGTATCACTGCTTTGATTCTCAATAGTAATACTGTAACTAAAGGCATAATACACCTTAGAACTTTGATAGCGATTGCCTTCAAAATTAGATGAGATCGAAATTTTTATTCCTTTTGTAACTTGTTGAACCATAGCTTTTCAATGCCGTTAATCGATGCTGCAAAGATATGAATTATTTTAAAAAATATGCGACTTTCCTTTTTTTGTGTCTTTTGCAAATTCCTGAATGCTCCTTTTATTTAATTCCTTGATCAATTGATTGCGAAGAGGAGCCGCAAGATGGTGAATTGAACAAGGGTATTCATCACTACATTGAGGCAAACCTATATAACAAGAATTAAAAGTCTCATGCCCGTCTATACATTTTATGACAGACATAAGATTTCCTGACAACTGATCCTCATTTAAATAAAATCCCCCCTTGGGTCCTTTGGCGGAAGTAATGAGTTTTTCCTTGTTTAAATTCTGAAAGATCTTCGCAAGAAATGGTACCGGAACATTGATGTTCTCCCCCACTTCTTTTGATCCTAATTTACGATTGGAAGAGGCATGAATCGCAAGATAAATGATTCCTCGAATAGCATATTTACTTTGGTGGCTCAACATAAGACAAAAATAAAAGATAATATTGTATTATATATGATTAAAGTCATATCTTTCGTTACTTATGTTACATAATTTTGTGACTTCAAGAACAGTATTAAAAAAAATAACTTAATTATTTTAATAATGAAAATTCGCAGATATATAATTACGGCATTATTCCTTGTTTCTTTTGTCTCCTGTAAAAACGATAAACCGGCATCGGATGTAGGAGCAGAAAAAGTTACAGAAACAAAGGAACATCAAGGACAGGCCTCAGTAAGTGACGGTGAATCAGACGCAAACGCATTACAAGTTGCTAAATCATTGGATGATTTTAGTACACTCGTTGTTGCTATTGAAGCTGCAGGGGTAGAAGACGCTGTAGTAAATACAGGTCCATTGACGATTTTTGCTCCTTTGAATTCTGCATTTGCAAAACTTCCGGAGGGTACCGTTGAGAATCTAGTTAAGCCAGAGAACAAGGCTACTTTAGCTTTTATTCTTGTCAATCATGTCGCTCCCGCTAACTATCCGATCAAGCAATTGAAAAAAGAGGCTAAAAGAGGAAGAAAACTTTATATGGCTTCAGGTAAATATCTTTTGGTTGAAAATAAGGATGGGAAAATTTTTGTAGGAGGTACTGAAATTTTAAAAACAGTAAAAGTGAGTAATGGCTGGATACACGTTATAGATGACGTATTGGTACCGGCAGAATAATTAAATAATTGAACTACTAAAGAATGAAATTGAAATTAATTACTGTATTTGTTATGGCATTTGCCATGGTAAGTTGTGGAGAAGATAAAGCCAAAAAGGAAACTGCGGCACCACAGCAAGAGGAATCAAAGGCTGTTGAAAATGTTGACCCAATGTCTAATAAAGGAATTGGGCCCATCGCTAGTATCACTTTAGGTGAAATTGATCCCACCTTGGCAGCTGAGGGAGAGGTGATCTTTAAAGCAAAATGTACTGCTTGTCATAAACTGAGCAAAAAATTTGTTGGACCTGCACTTAAGGGAGTAACCCAAAGAAGATCTCCTGAATGGATCATGAATATGGCGATGAATCCTGAAGAGATGATCCAAAAAGATCCAATTGCTCAAAAGCTGTTGATTGAATTCAACGGAGCCCCTATGGCCAATCAGAATATCACTGAAGAAGAGGCACGTGCAATTTTAGAATATTTTAGAACCAAAAATTAACCCGACATAAATCTTAATAATTATGAAAACAATGTTTAAATATTTTATCACTTTAACCGTACTTTCCACTTGGTTAGTGTCGTGTGGTGATATGAATTCAGGTAAATCTGGCAGTCAAGGCGCCCTTTCAGGAAATGCAGCCGAGAAAGTATATGTAGCTCCTGGGGAGCATGATGAGTATTACGCTTTTCTCTCAGGAGGATTTTCTGGGCAGTTAGCTGTTTACGGTCTGCCTTCTGGAAGACTTTTTAAAGTTATACCTGTATTCTCAGTAGATGCAGAAAAAGCTT
>CAZPHF010000061.1:0-9961 GCA_964586115.1 uncultured Flavobacteriaceae bacterium
AATGGATCATTGAATAAATGCATGAATCAAGTACTGAATTTTAATATAAAAAAGGAATCAATCGATAGGTTTTTTCTTTATAGCGCAAATAGTCTTCTCCAAAGGATTGACTCAGGTATTTTTCTTCCAAATGAATTTTTATCAGCAATACCACAAGCAACAAAAGAAATACGAGTATCTCATGGATTTTCAGGCTGTTCAGCACGCTGGTTCCACATATAAGAATCAACCCGGCATACATCGGATTTCTGATCAATCGATAGGGCCCGTAGCTGACAAAGTTTGCATTTGATTTTAATTCGGGTTGGATATTAAACTTTCCAGGTCTCATTGTGATCACTGCCCAAAGCGATATCGTGAACCCACAAATTTGAACAGCTAAAAAAAAGCCCTCAGCCATAAAATTCGTAAAAAGAACCAAATAAGCTAAACAAGAAAACTGTAGGAACACTAGTATTTTAGACCGGGTAGACATGGGGTAAATATAGTTTTTTAGGCATTATAAATTGCTGTGAAGGCTTGAAAACATGACATTTATCATGTTATTTAAAATTATTCTAAATAAGCTTTTGTTATTATAAATTAACCATATATATTTGCCGAATACTAACCCTATTTATAATTAATCTAAATAAAAATAGTAATGCAAAAACTTTTATTATTCCTTTGTTTCTGTATTTTCTCCTTTAGCCTTTTTGCTCAGAACGAATCTAGAAACGATACCATTAAAGAGGACAAGGAACCTGAAATTCTCGATGAAATTATTCTTTCTAACAATATTTTAGGCAGTAAGTTTGAGGTTAGAAATCGGACGGGATCGGCTTATTTTTTGTCTCCTCAAGATTTACAACAATTTGGCTATACCGATATTAATAAAGTAATTCGCGCAATTCCCGGGGTAACCATAGTTGAGGAAGATGGATTCGGATTGCGGCCTAATATCAGTATTCGTGGAACTTCCGCAGAAAGAAGTTCTAAAATTACGCTGATGGAAGATGGGGTGTTGATTGCTCCGGCACCATATAGTGCTTCTGCCGCCTATTATTTTCCAACTGTAGGCCGTATTGAGAACGTTGAAGTATTAAAAGGAAGTAGTCAAATTCAGTATGGCCCATTTACTACCGGAGGAGCGATTAATATGGTTTCTAAGCAAATTCCAAATGACTTTTCTGGGGATGTACGTTTTACCTATGGTAATTATAATTCTAAGAATACCGATGCAACAGTAGGGTATTCAAATGAAAACTTTGGATTTGTTACCCAATACTTTAACTATAATTCGGATGGTTTTAAAGACTTAGATGGGGGAGGAAATACAGGGTTTGATAAAAGTGACTATCTTGGGAAAGTACGTTTAAATACGGACCTTGATGCTAAGGTATTTCAATCTTTAACGCTTAAATTTCAATACTCAGAGGAAGATTCAAATGAAACTTATTTGGGATTAACTCAAGACGATTTTGAGGCAAATCCTTATCGCAGATACCTTGCCTCCGCAGAGGACAAAATAACCACCGAACACCAACAATTTCAACTTGATCATTTGATAAAGCCGGCACAAAATATAAAAATCAGAACTACGGCTTATAAAAATAACTTTGATCGCAATTGGTATAAACTGGATTATGTTACTGTCACAGATAAGGAAAGCATTTCAGACATACTGGCTTCTCCTGAAGATTTCCCACTTGAATTTGAAGCCATTGAAAGTATGAATGATACTGATGAAGATGTTTTTGGTGTAAAAGCGAATAACAGACGCTATGAGTCTAAAGGAATTCAATCGGTTGCCAATATAACTTTTGGAACGCAAACCTTTAATGACATTGAGATTGGATTACGCTACCATGAAGACTACGAAGATCGTTTTCAATGGGTCGATAAGTATGCGATTCAAAATCAAGAAATGATTCGAACGACGGTAGCAAGAAAAGGAAGTGATTCAAATGTGATTAACAGTGCTGAGGCAGTTGCTGCATATGTTTTGTACAAACTGACATGGAATAATTTAACGATTACACCTGGTTTACGATACGAAAACATGACCTTGAAAAAAGTGGATTACGGCAAAAATGATTCAGATCGAACAGGAGTTGATCTTGTAACAAGAGAAAATATTGTGGAGGTTTTTATTCCCGGGATTGGTGCCAATTATAAATTTAATCCTGATTTATCTGTTTTTGGTGGTATCCACCGGGGTTTTGCTCCACCGGGAAATCAGGAAGGCTCAGATCCTGAAGAGAGCATGAATTATGAACTTGGTACTCGTTTTAGTTTTTTCGGATTTATTGGTGAATTAGTGGGGTATTATAACGATTATACGAATTTATTAGGAAGTGATCTAGCGGCAACCGGTGGTTCCGGAAGTCTGGATTTGTTCAATGCTGGCGCAGCAACAGTTAAAGGAATTGAATTTTTATTGAATTATGATGTTTTAAGGAACAGTGAAAGTGAACTTTCATTACCCATTACTTTTTCCTATACTTTGACGGATACAAGATTTGATTCGGACTTTGACAGTGATGACGGTATTTATGGTGAGGTGTCGAAAGGGGATCAAATACCATATATTCCGAAGAATCAATTCAATTTCACCGCAGCCCTTGAAGGAAAAAGATTTAACCTAAGCCTCAGTGGAAGATATACAAGTGAATTTCGTACCCAAGCCGGTACGGGTGAGATACCGGATAATTATAAAATCGGCAGTAATTTTATTATTGATGCTGCAGCACGATATTTTTATACACCCAGGATAACTTTCTTTTGCAATGCCATGAATGTTTTGAATAGCACCTATGAAGTTGCACGAACACCTGCAGGTTTAAGACCCGGGGCACCTTTCTTGATCAATGCAGGGGTGGGATATTCTTTTTAATGGTAAATGTTTCATTAGGAGTAGTTTTCAGAATCCGATATATTGTTGTAATTTTGCATGCAATTAATTTTTAATTGCGTTCTATGACTACTCCCAAAATTTTGCTTGAAGGACTTACTTACGATGATGTATTGCTAATTCCTGCTTATTCAGAAGTTTTACCTCGAGAAGTAAACATTCAAACTAAATTCACAAGAAATATTACGATCAACTCACCCATTATTTCGGCTGCTATGGATACCGTGACAGAATCTGAAATGGCAATTGCCATGGCAAGAGAAGGAGGGATCGGTATTTTACATAAAAACATGAGTATTGAAAAGCAATCTGCTGAGGTAAAAAAGGTAAAAAGATCAGAATCGGGAATGATCATTGATCCTATCACCCTTACCAAAGATAAGAATGTAGCTCATGCCAAATCTTTGATGAGCAAATACAAGATTGGTGGTATTCCTGTAATCAATGATTTGGGAGAGTTAATCGGTATCATTACCAATCGTGATTTGCGTTTTGAGAACAATAATGAACGTCCTGTTGCCGAAGTAATGACATCGGATAACCTAATTACTGCGAAGGAAGGAACATCTCTTAAACAGGCAGAAATGATCTTGCAGGACCATAAGATTGAAAAACTACCGGTAGTGAATCCCAAAGGAAAATTAGTAGGTTTGATCACTTACCGGGATATTATTAAAGTGATTGAAAACCCTAATGCAAATAAAGATTCCTATGGAAGGCTAAGAGTAGCGGCAGCCATAGGGGTGACAGGAGATTCTATGGAGAGGGCAAAAGCCTTGATCAAAGAAGGCGTAGATGCTTTGGTTATTGATACAGCACATGGACATAGCAGAGGAGTGGGACAGGTGTTAAAAACTATTAAGGCGAAATACCCAGACGTTGAGATCATTGTGGGTAATATTGCCACTGGCGATGCAGCAAAATTTTTGGTTGAAGCGGGAGCAGATGCCGTTAAAGTGGGTATAGGACCTGGGTCTATTTGTACCACAAGGGTTGTTGCCGGAGTTGGATTTCCACAGTTGTCAGCAGTCATGGAGGTTTCAGCAGCCATTAAAGGTACCGGAGTTCCTGTCATTGCAGATGGAGGGATTCGTTATACCGGAGATATTCCGAAAGCTATTGCGGCAGGAGCCGATACAGTGATGCTGGGATCCTTATTGGCTGGAACGAAGGAATCACCCGGAGAAACTATTATTTTTGAAGGAAGAAAATTCAAATCATATCGAGGAATGGGTTCTATTGAAGCCATGGAAAAAGGGTCTAAAGACAGGTATTTTCAAGACGTTGAAGACGATGTAAAGAAACTTGTTCCTGAAGGTATTGTGGGCCGTGTTCCTTATAAAGGAGAAGTATATGAGACCATGCACCAATTTCATGGAGGCTTAAAAGCAGGAATGGGCTATTGCGGAAGCGCAACTATTGAGGATCATAAAAATGCTAGCTTTGTTCGAATTACCTCTTCAGGTATTTCTGAAAGTCATCCTCATAATGTAACGATCACAAAAGAGGCACCGAATTACTCGCGGAGATAGTGATGTAATGATGCAATGAATTAATGAAATAATGAAACAATGAATTAATGATTTGTTTCCGAATGTTAAATAACTAAAAAGGTTGAAAGTTTGATCATATAATGATCTCACTTTCAACCTTTTTTAATTTAAATAAGTTAGAAATTATAGACTAGCGTCTGCGACGTCTGGAACCTGGGGCAGGTTTTTTTCTACTGGGTCTGAAGTCGTCACTTCTTTGACCGCCGGAATCACCTCTATGACCACCAGAATCTCTTCTTTTGTTGCTTGTATTGCTTTTACCAAAACCACCTTTGGAAGATCCCCTGTTGGACCTGCCTTTTGGTTTTGAAGTAACCTCAACATTGACTGATCGGTTATTGAATTCAGCCTCATTCATTTTTTCAAGCACATCCTGCGTAAAATCTTTGTCAATCTCAAAGAAAGAAAAGCTTTTAAGAATTTCTATCTGACCAATCTCCACATCTCTTTTTTTCAGACATTCATTGATCAATCCGATCAATCGAGCAGGAGTAAGGTCGTCCATTTTCCCGTGATTGATGTAGAATCGCACTAGAGAATCATCACCTCGCCTTTTTCTGTCACTAGGGGCATCACTATTATTCAAATCTCTTGCATCCTGATAATAAGAAAGAAAGGAGTTGAATTCAATGGAAACAAATCTTTTGATCAGTTCCTCACGGTCTAGTTCATGAAGTTTTTCAAAAATGTCTGGAAGGTAATCTTTGATCTCCTTTTCGTTAACTTCTATATCATGAATCTTGTCAATAAGTTTGAATAATTGAATTTCACAGATTTCCTTTCCATTAGGAACTTGCTTCTGAACAAAATTCTTTTTGATCTTTCTTTCAATAGGCTTTAGCTTATTGCGTTCTTTACTGGTAATGATGGCAACAGATATTCCTTTTTTACCAGCCCTTCCTGTTCTACCGCTTCTATGGGTATAATTTTCAGCCTGGTCAGGTAATTTAAAATTGATAACATGCGTTAAGTCAGTCACATCCAAGCCTCTGGCGGCAACATCTGTGGCTACAAGAATTTGCAGGTTCTTATTCCTAAATTTCTGCATAACCATGTCACGTTGGGCTTGAGATAGATCTCCATGCAGCGCATCTGCACTATAACCGTCTTCGATTAATTTTTCCGCTACTTCCTTCGTTTCTCTCCTAGTTCGGCAAAACACAATGGAATAGATGTCAGGGTTTACATCGGCAATTCGTTTCAAAGCAGGATAACGGTTACGCTCAGTTACCTGAAAGAACTCGTGCTCTACGTTAGCGGCGCCTATATTTTTTTGCCCTGCCGTAACCTCGATAGGGTTGTTCATGTAATTTCTGGCAATGGATTCTACCTCTTTTGGAAAAGTTGCAGAAAACAATAAAGTTTGTTTTGTTTTTGGGGTCTTTTCAAGAATATTATCCAATTCTTCTTTGAAACCCATATTTAGCATTTCATCTGCCTCGTCCAATACCAACCATTGAATACTCTCCAGGTTCAGTATCCTTCTTTTGATCAGGTCAAGCGTTCTTCCGGGAGTTCCTACAACAATTTGAACACCTCTTTTTAAAGGCCTGATTTGTTCTTCAATATTGGCACCTCCATAAACAGCAATAGTTTTGAGGTTATTCAAATTTTTGGAAAAATCATTGATGTTGTTAGCGATCTGAATAGCGAGCTCTCTTGTTGGTGAAAGAATGATCGCTTGGGTATTCTTGTTGTTTACGTCAATTTGCTCAAGTATGGGCAAACTAAAGGCAGCTGTTTTACCAGTTCCTGTCTGAGCAAAAGCTTTCAGGTCAGTTTTAGAACTAAGTATTTGTGGAATTGAAATCTTTTGAATTTCCGTGGGTTGTTCATAACCTAAATCGATTAATGAATCAACGATTGCCTGGCTTAAACCAAGCGTTTTAAATATCGACATATATTTTTTTTGCAAAACTCAATTTATTTGTAAAGCTCTGGTTTGCAAATAAATACTGTGTTTTATGTTTAAGAGTTTGCAAAAATAGTACTAATTTAGTGAAGTATGCTATAAATCAATGTTTATTAATGGCTCTCAAGTAGTAATTTAGGTTGCTGTCAAGGAAAAATACATAACCATTTTCAACCTTGCCCTGATCATTTACAATGATCGTTCTTTCCATATCTCCTTCATACCAGCTATAAGAATCAGAATTTTTAGCGAGCTTAAACTGGTGCTCCTTGGGTAGTTTTTTTGAGGTTACAAATTCTTTCCATTCTTTATCCGTCTTATTTCTTTCAATTCCTATAAATACAACTTCAGGGTGATGTTTTTTAAGGTAGTGCAATTTCTCATTGAGCATTTCTATTCTTCCCAGCTCTGTTGGCCAAAAGTAGATAACCGCATTCGAATTTTTGATCAGTGAATTGATCTCAACTTCTGAATTGTCAAGATTGTAGGCGGTAAGTTTTGGCATATCAGCGCCATCTGCAATTTTTTCCTTTTGTGCTATAGATTTTTTAAACTCTTTCTTGTATTCTTCATTATGACAATGTTCGAAAAAATAGGCATAAACCTTTTCAGAATTTTCTTTTGAGAGCTGCTTATTTGAAAGAGAACCCCATGCTCCTTTTGCAAGAAGAGAATTTCTAAAATCTTCTACATGAATCCTGTCATCGACAATCTTCATTAGCTCAAGCTCGAAAATTCTGTTCTCCGGATCCTTCATCTTCTCATCATAGGCCAGGTTGTATAAAAAGGTATTGATAAAGGCAAGATTCCATCCATAGTCAAGCAAAGACTCATCATTAAGCTCAATCAGCTTTCGGTATTTATAAAAGTCATCACTTAATTCAGGAGCTTTTTTTAGACCCATCACTTTTTTATGATTGTAAGCATACCTTTCCTTGTAAAAGTAGAAAGGCACATATATACCTGTTTTGGCAAGTTTATCAAAAAACGGAGAAGGTGCTTCTTCTTCAGTTGATAAAAACTCATTGTAAAGATCTAGTTGTTTCTTAATACCTTCATTGATCACAGCTGTAAAGGCTGCTTCATCAAGTTTATAATTCTTCTTGAATTCTTTCTCAGTTCGTTCCTGTTGAAGATATAAATTGATCAGGTAATTATTCTTACCACTTCCTTTACCACTAAAAATTAATGATTCGTCAAAATCCCAGGAATTTAAATAGAGCAGCAAGCTGTCTTTTGGCTCAAGATACAGATACTGAAATTCAGCACCGTGCTTAAAGATGTAAATACCTAATTTTAAAGAGTCAATTTTGAAGGAAAATTTATTATGGTCGTCT
Organism: uncultured Flavobacteriaceae bacterium; assembly: GCA_964586115.1. GTDB lineage: Bacteria > Bacteroidota > Bacteroidia > Flavobacteriales > Flavobacteriaceae > Lutimonas. Next base: position 7,696 of record CAZPHF010000061.1, read on the forward strand.
AGCCTGGCAGAGTCGAGTACTTTCTTGCCTTTTGTTAAATAAACATAGTTGTCTTTTGGATTCTTTATTTTACCACCAAAATAAGTAGAAGCATAATCCTCCTTGTTGTTACAAGCGGAAAAAGTAAACAATAAACCTAACAGCGTAAGAAGTGTCAAGGGCTGCGAAAAGTAATTTTTTTTCAAATAATTAAGTTTAGGCATAATGACAAATGTACTAATATAGCTTTGTGAGCCTTGTTAATGTGGTGTTAAAAATTTTGGAGTAAAAGGTTAAAAAAAGCGTTAAAATTTAGATTGAAACACTAAAATTATCTCTTGCTATTGGTAGATATATCTGACTATTTTACTTAGTTTTGCAAAAAAATTAAAAAAATGTTGACAGTATCCAGTTTGTCCGTTCAATTCGGAAAAAGAGTTTTATTTGATGAGGTAAGTACGGTGTTTACGCAAGGTAATTGCTATGGAATCATCGGAGCTAATGGCGCAGGAAAATCTACTTTTTTAAAAATACTGTCAGGTGATATTGATCCTACTTCAGGACAGGTAAGCCTTGAAAAGGGGAAGAGGATGTCTGTGCTCACTCAGGATCACTTTGCTTTTGATGAGTACCCTGTTTTGGAAACAGTGATGATGGGGAACAAACCTTTGTACGAACTTAAAAAAAGGTTGGATGAAGTGTATGCCAAGCCAGATTTTTCTGAAGAAGATGGGATATTGGCCGGTGAATTAGGAGCTCAATTTGAAGAAATGGGCGGATGGACAGCTGAAAGTGAAGCGGCGAATCTTTTATCTTCTTTAGGAATACCAGAAGGTATGCATTACACTAGTATGGCTGATTTGGATGGTAAATCAAAAGTGAGGATCCTGATTGCCCAGGCTTTATTTGGTTCTCCCGATGTACTGATCATGGATGAGCCTACGAATGATCTTGATTTTGAAACTATTGGCTGGCTGGAGAATTTTTTGGCTAATTTTGACAATACGGTGATCGTGGTATCGCATGACCGTCACTTTTTAGACGCAGTTTGTACACATATTTCTGATATTGATTTTGGAAAGATGAATCAATATTCAGGTAACTATACTTTTTGGTATGAGTCTAGCCAGTTGGCAGCCAGACAAAGAGCTCAGCAGAATAAGAAAGCTGAAGAAAAGAAAAAGGAACTGGAAGAATTTATCAGACGTTTTTCTGCCAACATGGCTAAATCCAAACAGGCGACGAGTAGAAAGAAAATGATCGAAAAGTTGAATATAGCCGACATTAAACCATCCAGTAGAAGATATCCAGCGATTATTTTTGATCAGGAAAGAGAAGCCGGTGATCAGATTCTTCATGTCGAAAATCTTTCAAAGCAAGTTGATGGAGAATTCATTTTTGATAAAATTGACTTGAACCTTACCAAAGGGGATAAAGTGGTGCTATTGTCTAAAGCATCAAGGGCAGCAACCGCTTTTTATGAGGTAATCACAGGAAATTCTGAACCAGATTCTGGAGATTACAAGTGGGGCGTTACCACTACACAAGGATATTTGCCACTTGAGAATGCGGATTTCTTTAAAAATGATCTGAGTTTGGTGGATTGGTTAAGACAATATGCCAAAACAGAAGAAGAAAGGGAAGAAGTTCATATCAGAGGCTTTTTGGGAAAAATGATCTTTAGCGGTGATGAGGCCCTTAAAAAAAGCAATGTGCTTTCAGGAGGAGAAAAAGTAAGGTGCATGCTATCTCGCATGATGATGAAAAGAGCCAATGTGTTATTGATAGATGAACCCACTAATCACCTTGATCTGGAATCTATTCAAGCCTTTAACAATGCCTTGAAAAATTTCAAAGGCACAGTGATCTTCTCAACACATGACCACGAGTTTGCCCAAACCGTTGCCAACAGAATTATTGAAATCACACCTAGAGGCGTCATTGATAGGTATATGAGTTTTGATGAATACCTTGAAAATGATACGATCAAGGAGTTGAGGAAGAAGATGTACGGGGAATAGCAATGATATAATGAAACAATGAATTAATGGTTTGTGTAGATAAAAATTAGTTCATTTGATTCCACTTTTCATCTAATGATAATTTTTTTTTGATTGTTGGAGAATTCATGTTATCAATATGAGTGAATAGGTTCTGTCTTAATTTGAATTTGAAACTTTTGAAATTTTAGATTTTTGATGTTTCTATGGAGAACTTGTAATTTCTAAACCAATATTGTGATGTTAACGTAATTTAACTCACTTTTTCATTATTTCATTATTTCATT
>CAZPHF010000061.1:10061-15755 GCA_964586115.1 uncultured Flavobacteriaceae bacterium
CATTGTCTCATTGTCTCATTGTCCCATTGTCTCATTATCTCATTGTCTCATTGCCTCATTGATCACTTCCTCGGATGAAATTTCTCCACCACTTGTTTCAGATGACTCTTGTCCAAATGCATATATATCTCCGTGGTTGTAATGCTTTCATGACCCAGCATTTGCTGTATGGCACGAAGGTCTGCACCGTTTTCTAATAGATGAGTAGCAAATGAATGACGCAGGGTGTGGGGGCTCACTGTTTTGTGAATCCCGGCTTTTTCGGTGAGATCTTTAAGGATCATAAATACCATGTTACGGCTGAGCTGTCTGCCTCGTCTGTTGAGAAAAAGGGTATCCTCAAAACCTTTTTGCACCTTAATTGATGTTCGAATGAGATCCTTATAGGTTTCTATAAGTTTGATCATAAAATCATTGATGGGGACAAATCGCTGTTTATTTCCTTTACCGATGACCCGGATAAAGCCTTCATCAAAAAAAAGATCAGAAATTTGTAGCTGGATCATTTCGGTAACCCTGAGACCACAACTGTACAAGGTCTCTATCATGGCCCTGTTCCTTTCACCTTCAGGTTTACTCAGGTCAATTTGGGCAATGATCTCGTTGATCTCTTGTTCCGACAAGGTATCGGGTAATTTTCTTCCTATTTTTGGGCCTTCAAGCAAATCAGTCGGGTTTTCCTTTCGATACTCCTCAAAAATGAGATAATCAAAGAAATTGCGTAAACCCGAGATCATTCTTGCCTGAGATCTAGGAGCGACCTTTTTCGCACTTTGATAGATGAACCGCTCTATGATTTCACTGCCAATCTCGATTGGAGATACTGGTAGTTGCTGATCTTCAAGAAAGGTAGTCAGCTTGTGAATATCCTGGCTGTAGGCCTTGATGGAATTCTCAGAAAGTCCTCTTTCGATTTTCAAGAAGTACTGATAATCTTTTATGGCATCCTTCCAGGTCATAAGATAAAGTGAGTTGGTCGATCAATAATCATTCGATTTGCTTATGCAATGTGCAAAATTATGCTATTTTTGGGAACAAGAACCAATAATTCTTTGTTTCGCACTATGGATATTTCCCTTATGAAACAAAGTTCTAAAATAAGATTTTCATGAAAATTATCATTATCAATGGTCCTAATTTAAACCTTTTGGGAAAAAGGGAGCCTTCGGTATACGGGAGCGAAACTTTTGAAGATTACTTCAATAGTTTGCAAGCAAAATATCCCGATGTAGAACTGTCATATTTCCAGTCAAATATTGAGGGTGAGTTAATTGATAAGATTCATGAAACCGGCTTTTCTTTCGATGGAATCATTTTGAATGCAGCCGCCTATACCCACACTTCTGTAGGAATAGGTGATGCGGTAAAAGGTGTTTCAACCCCGGTTGTGGAAGTACATATTTCGAATGTGTATCAAAGAGAATCTTTTAGGCATACTTCCTATATTGCGCCAAATGTAAAAGGGATTATTGCCGGGTTTGGTCTTAAGAGTTACCAGCTTGCAATCCAGTCCTTTTTAACGTAAAATCAAGGAAAACGATATTGTATTAATTTGTTAACTTTTTAATAATATATAATAAATATCAGTTTTAATTGACTAGCATTTTTTATTTTTACATTTCAAATTTTCACACATGATATTAGTAGCAGACAGTGGTTCGACCAAAACAAATTGGATCGCGATTAACGACAAAGGAGAAACCTATTTTAAAATTGATACGGAAGGGTTGAATCCAGCCGTGTTCACGAAGAAGACGTTGTATGACCGAATCATCACAAAAGAAGAGCTTAGGAATATCAAGGATGATGTTAAAGAGATCTATTTTTACGGCGCTGGTTGCGGAACCCAAAAAGCGATACAATTTTTAAAAACTATTTTTGAGGATATATTTACCAATGCTTATATTGAAATTTATGAAGACACCATTGCTGCGGTAAAGTCACTTCAGACTGATACTCCCGGTGTGGTTTGTATTTTAGGTACAGGTTCCAATTGTAGCTACTTTGACGGGAAAGTGACCCATCAAAAGATTGTATCTCTTGGATATATGCTGATGGATATGGCCAGTGGAAATTATTATGGTAAACAGATCATAAAAGATCATGCCTATCACAAGATGCCAGCAGATCTGGCTAAAAAGTTTGAAGCTCAACATGACCTTAGGCCCGATGTAATCAAAGAAAATTTATATAGAAAGGATAATCCCAACACGTATTTAGCGAGTGTTGGCAGGTTTCTGATTGAGAATAAAGAAAGCGACTATGCCCAAAAAATCATTAAAGACGGATTGCGCTTCTTCGTGGAAAACCAAATTTTACAGTTCGAGGAAAGTAAAAATGTACCTATTTATTTTGTAGGGTCCATTGCTCATTTTCTTCATGATGAAATTGTTGAGGTATTAGACGAGTACAATCTTACATTAGGAAAAATTGTCAGGCATCCAATAATGACATTGGCCGCGACTCATGCCAGCAAACTAAAAAAATAAAAGAGATTTTTCCCCTGTTTATTTTTCTGTAATTTATGAATCTCACTTACTTTCTGGCAAGCACCGAAATCTCTACATTGACATCTTTTGGCAATCTGGCTACTTCGACAGTCTCACGGGCCGGTGCAGTGGCTTCGTTGAAAAAAGAACCATAAACCGAATTGATCTGTTGAAAATCATTCATGTCTTTTATAAAGATGGTCGTTTTCAGTACATGCTCATAGTCCATTCCTGCTTTTGTCAGTACAGCACCAATATTTTTCATAACCTGTTCTGTTTCTCGAGTGATATCACCTGCTACTAAGTTTCCTGTGGCAGGATCGATGGCAATTTGCCCCGACGTATAAAGTGTATCATCATATAATACAGCTTGAGAATAAGGCCCGATAGGAGCAGGGGCATTTACGGTTTCTATTATTTTTTTCATACGTATAGTATATTTTGATTTCTCTGTTACAATAAAAACTATTCAACCAAATCTTCAAATTTTAAAATTTTTATTGAAGCATTCAATCTCTAAAATAACCTTTTATCTGGTACTTTTCGCTGGTCATATTTCAGATCGCTAAGTGGACCTGATTTGATCCCTATGAAAAAGTAATAAGTTGCCCTGTCACCAAAAGGAACCCAGTTAAAACTAAAACGCCAGCTGTCAAGGTCTCTTTCAAAACGAAGCTGGGTATAGGTGATTCCGCTATTTTCAAAGTCATAACCTGATGATACCCCAACTCTCCATTTAGGGGAGAATTCTATATTACCAGATACCTGCATCGAATTTGCCGTAATATCATTTTGTCTTTGAGAGTTGTTGTAGGTCAATGAATAGCGAACCTTTAAATCCCAGGGCATCGATGTTCTGTAAAGCGTCGCCTTTTTTACTTTTTCCTCATCTGTGTTGACCTGCTGGTTTCGATTCATCAGGCTTTCTCCAAACATATTTGAGGAGCTGTCTACATTGTTCCCATTTGAATTTGAACCTCCTTTGGTATCTTTATCCTTAGCAAGATCTTTACTTGAAATGGAATAGTTTGCCGAGAGATTGGCATTGGTGAATCTAAACAGGCTTCCACCGTTATTGATGTTATAGACATTGATCCTGGTTCCATTGGCATTAAGGGCATAGGGATCAAAAGATGCATTTAAATTTACTGCCAGCTTATTTTTGAGCATTTGTGTTCCTGCAGTCATTCTCATAGGGCTCCAGTTTAACGAATCTGCCGCTATATTATAGCTCGTTGATAAATTGAGGTTATTCAGGATCTTGATCTTTCTAGGTTCTTGATCTTCTTCTCCTTCTTTGGCAGCTACTTTAGCTTCAAGGGTGTTGTTCAATGACAAGCCAATGGAGCTTGACAGTTGTTTTGAAGGCGATCCGTAAATACCGTTTTGGAATCGGGTGTATTCTCTGATGTCATCAGGGTCTATACTGGCTTGATATTCATCATAATAATTACTAAAATCTGGTCTGTAGCTATAAGAAACCGAAGGTCGCATAACGTGTCTCAGCGCTTGTAAACGCCCTTTTTTGAAGTTGACCATTCCATATACTGTCGTACTGGCCGAGATGCCCCCAGAATACTCTCTATAGGAATCAAAGCCATTCACCGTATCGGTTACAACCTCATTGGTGGTGTCATCCCAATATTTATCGATAGTCTTAAAATACCATACATCTTTATAAACAATGGAAGGAGCAAGACTTATAAATTTTAGCGCCTTGGCATTGGTACTCAGAGAGACATCATGTTTAACTCCTGATTGCGCTTCATCAAACATTTTAGCTGTTCCGAATTCTTCGTCAGTAGTGGAAATCCGGTTTTGTGCATTCATGCTATACGTTAGGCCCAGGTTTTGGATAGGATTCTTTTTAGAACCTACTTTAGGAGCAAATGGGTATATCCTATCCATATTCAGCACAAGTGATGGGAGGCTCATATCAATACGTTCTGTATTGGTATTTTGGGTATGGGTCATCGAAGCATTCATATTAAAAGGTGTTCCGACGAATTTTTTATAATAAGATACCGAAGAGGCAAAGGTATTAGTTAAGTAAAAGGGCGAACTTGATTCATTGATCGATTCCTGAAAAAAGCTACTACTACCAAAATTGACAGAGGCCGAAAACCGTGAATTTGGATTTGAGGTTGCAGACTGGCTATGTGACCAGCGAATAAAGAAATTAGTAGCCTTACTATAATCAGGAAATCCTTTTTGACTGTTGATCAGATTCTCGTAGCGCAAACTAAAGCTCCCCGTAAACTTATACCTTAGGTTATAATTCGATTCTGCCCGCACACCCCAGCTGCCATTGGTATATAGGTCTCCCAATAATGCCAAGTCCAAATAGTCGTTTATGGCAAAGTAATACCCTCCGTTTTGTAAAAAGTAGCCCTGGTTATTGTTCTGACCCCAGACAGGGATGATAAAACCAGAAGCGGTTCCGCTGGTGAGCGGCGAATAAAAGAAAGGTAAAATCAAAGGGGTTGGAACATCTGAGATCACTAAGTTACTCATACCTCCTACAATTTTACTGTCGGGAACGATCTTTATATTTTTGGTTTGAACATAATAATCAGGATTTTCCTTTTGTGAGGTTGTAAATCTGGCTCTATTGATATAAAAAGTACTATCGTTTTCTTTTTTTGATATATCACCCGTAATGATCATACCCTGTTGCTCCGTTTTGGAGTTATAGATCAATGCCTTTTTATTCGCAAAATTGTAAATCAGAGAATCCTGAGTGGAAGCCTGTTGTCCTTGTTTGAATTCAGGACGCTGGATATAGACTCCGGCTGTGTCAAAAATACCCGTTGCTATAGCAAGGCTGTTTTTGTAATCGATAATGATTTTTCCTGCTTTCAGCTCAATATCCTGATAATATACTTCTGCTTCATCATATAAAGTAGCTTGCTGTTTGATGAAATCATTGGAAATATAATCTTTGGATTTGTGAATAATATTGTCTTCGAGGTACTCAGGAGTGACCTGAAGACTATCTGTTTTTGTCGTGTCGATGACTGCCAACGCAGGGTTATTTGCGTCAAAGACCCTGATACTATCAGTTCTATTTATATTGTTTTCTTCACCATCCTTATTTTGTTCTGTCTGACCCAGAGCCGCTTGATTTACAAAACAAATAAATAAGGATAAGAAAAGTAAGTATCTTAAATTTGTATACAATGCTATAAATAGTATTTTTGTAAAA
>CAZPHF010000062.1:0-15750 GCA_964586115.1 uncultured Flavobacteriaceae bacterium
TGTTTTTGGTGCTGATAAGTATTAAATACATTGTTAAAAAACCCGTTGAACACGGTATTCCTTCTACCTTATATGCCATTTCCAAATTAAAAGGACTGATACCACGACGTAATATGTGGTCTTCTTTATTAACGGCCCCTTTAACTGTAGGTTTTGGGGGATCTGTAGGATTAGAAGGACCAACGGTTGCAACCGGAGCTGCCATAGGATCCAATTTTTCTCGTTTGTTCCATTTGAATCAAACAACACGAACCTTATTGATCGGTGCAGCTGCGGCTGGGGCGATGGCTTCAATATTTAAGGCACCCATAGCAGCAATCGTTTTTGCTGTTGAAATATTTAGCTTGGAACTGACCATGGCCTCCTTGATACCGCTGTTGTTGGCTTCAATTACTGCAGTTTTAACTTCTTATTTCTTTTTTGGAGATGATGTTTTGCTGCATTTTCAGGTGCAGGATAAGTTTAATTTATCAGATGTCAGCTTTTATATTTTTTTAGGAGTGGCCACGGCCATGGTTTCCATTTATTTCAGCAAGGTATATTTTGGGATAGGGAATTTTTTTAAACGATTTAAAAGCCCTTATAAGCGTTTACTAATAGGAGGTGTTTTGTTAGGAACGGTAGTTTATTTTATTCCACCTCTTTTTGGGGAAGGGTTTGTTACCATAAACAATGTGCTTAAGGGTAATATTGATGCTGTTGTTAAAAACAACATATTTCATACAGTAACGGATAATATCTGGGTTGTTGTGTCTTTACTGGTGGGTTTGGTATTGTTTAAAGTTGTGGCCATGTCGTTCACCTTCGGTGCCGGAGGTATTGGTGGAGTGTTCGCCCCAACACTTTTTACAGGAAGTGTTTTTGGCTATTTAACTGCAATGATGATTAATAACAGTAATTTATTCTCTCATCAATTGTCATTAACCAATTTTGCTATGGTGGGAATGGCTGGTTTGATGGCTGGAGTATTGCATGCACCGTTGACCGCTATATTTTTAATTGCAGAAATAACAGGAGGATATGAACTTTTTATTCCTTTAATGATTGTCGCGTCAATATCATTTTTAATAACGAAAAAGTATATCCCACATAATATTTATGCAGCTGAATTAGCCAAAAGAGGTCAGCTTATAACGCATGACAAAGACAATAATGTCTTGATGATGTTAGACATTAATAAAATTATAGAAACTAATTTTATTGTCTTAACTCCCGAAATGAAGTTAGGAGAGATTCTTAAAAATGCAGTTACCAAATCATCCCGTAACCATTTCCCTGTTGTGAGCGAAGAGCATGAGTTTTTAGGTGTTATTCGTTTAGATGATATCAGACATATTATGTTTGACACCACGATTTATGATAAAGTTAAAGCCTCAGAACTAATGCATGCTGATGCAGGTATTATCAATATTGATAAGGATAATGCACAGGTGATCATGAAAAAATTTAAGACGACAGGGGCCTGGAATCTGCCAGTTATAAAAAACGGGAAATATTATGGATATATCTCTAAATCCAGATTACTTACTGCTTACAGGAGAAAACTGATACATGTAACAAACACTTAATGTTGTAAAAAATCTACAACAAGATCAGGAAAATCAGTAAATACCCCATCAAGTTCCAAATCATAATAGCCGAATTGTAGCAAGGCCTCAAATGATTCAAAATTGGGATGTTCATCCTGTCGAAAAGTGTAAGCATGGACTTTTAAATTCAGTTTATGAGCCCTTTGAATAAGATTTTTTTTGTCTGCTAAAGATTTTCCATGAGACTCAATCACAAGTTGTGAAATAGAAGGCCCGATGGCATCTGCGTAACTTGCATATTTTTCAAGATTGTCGAGACTTTCGGGAAATTCCAACAATTGAGTTAAAAATAGATTACAATGTAATTCCTTACGAATTCTTTCAAGTTCTTTGGCATCGAAACACTGCAGTATACAGGCATCTGATCTTTGTTTGTAGCCATATTCGTTCAAAACCTGCAACACGATCTTAGAAATATCTTTACCGTGTTTGTTATGAAAACCCGGATTTTTAATCTCAGGATAAATCCCAGTATTTTTCCCTGTGCTTTTATTCAAACCTTGAATCAGTTCAATTTCATTTTGAAGTGTATGTAATCTGAAGTTGGCTTTCTTCATGGGAAATCGGTTTGGAAAAACGACCCTTTTAGTTGTGCGGTCAATACGTTCATTAACCGAAAGTTTCTTTAGTTCGTCTAAGTTAAAATCGATCACATAAAACCGGCCATCTTCTCTTGATCTTTCAGGAAATATAAGGGCCACATCGGTAACTTCTTCTAAATAGATGTCATGAATAACAATGGGAACATCATCTTTGCTCAGTACTACATCTTGTTCAATATAATCAGCATTCATGCCATGGGCCATTGCTTTAGATTCCATAGTGTGTTCAGGTAAATAACCTGAAGCACCTCTATGGGCTATGACGATCTTGTCAGACAAATTAGGGCTTGACATGGTACAGGATAATAACAGGATTAGAAATAAAAAAACCAGGTATTTCAATGAATTGAGCAAATTATAAATTATATAGGATTAAAGATAAGACATTTTGTAATTTAGCAGCTAATTTATTCACTTGTATGAAAACAGGATTGAAATTGATTCTTTTTTTAGCTCTTGGCCTGATTGGTTATGGCTTCTATTTAAACTCCTCTGTTGTAGGAACCGGAGAAAAAGTCATTGGGATTGGGGTATTGGTATTTGCATTTATATTGATGCCCATGTTTATCTATCACCGTTATAAGAACAAGGACCTAAGGAATTATTCCTTTAAAGATTTTGCGAATCCGCCTGATAAAAAAAAAGAGGACTAGTTCAAATTCCGTTTTTCAATAAAAAAACGATCGATAAGTTCACTGCATTCTTTTTCCAACACCCCGCCCGTAACTTTCGTTTTTGGATGCAAAGTGGTTTGATAATGTTGAAAACCTCTTTGAGGGTCAAAGGCTCCAAAAATGATCTGATCAATTTGTGTCCAATAACTGGCACCGGCACACATTTGGCAAGGTTCTAAGGTGACATATAGTGTGCATTTCTTTAAATATTTACCTCCGAGATAATCTGAAGCTGCCGTAAATGCCTGCATTTCTGCATGCGCAGTAACATCGTTTAATCTCTCGGTAAGATTGTGGCCCCTTGCAATAATCTTTTCGCCAATTACGATAACGGCACCAACAGGCACCTCATTTTTCTCATAGGCCATTTGGGCCTCTATCAGGGCCTTTTTCATAAAATATTCGTGTGTAAATGGACTTTCCATGTTTAGAAATTTGTTTTAATGGCTTCAAATCCCTCATCAAATTCATCTAGAATTTGCTGCATTACCTGGGTTTTTTTATTGGTATAGAAGATTCTATTGATGGCAACCTTATCAAGATTAAGTAAATTCTCCTCCCTAAGGATCACTTTAGTTTGTCTCGCGATAGCTTCTCCTGAATCTAGAATATCTACTCTCTTACCTACAATCTTCTTAATTTGATCGGTAAGGAAGGGGTAATGCGTACAACCCAAAACCAAATGATCTATATTTTTATCCAGCATTGGATTGATATGCTTATTGAGCAAACGTGTCATTTCGGAGGAATGCATTTTGCCAGATTCGATCAATGTCACAAGACCTTCCCCTACCTGTTCAACTACTTTCACGCCCTGCGCAAACCTTTGAGAGGTTTCAAAAAGCAGCTCGCTCTTTAAGGTGCCTTTAGTAGCGAGAATGCCCACTACTTTTGTCTTAGAATTTAAAGCTGCCGGCTTGATAGCAGGTTGCACTCTGATAAAAGGAATTGCATAATGTTCTCGAAGGTATTTAACAGCATTTGTAGAGGCAGTATTGCATGCAACAACAATCAATTTACAATCTTTTGACAACAAGAATTCAGTGTTTTTTACACTGATATCTATTATTTCCTGTTTGGATTTTTCTCCATATGGCGCATTCTTACTGTCTGCCAAATAAATGATGTTTTCATATGGCAGAAGTTTATGAATTTCTTCATAAATGGTTAATCCTCCTACTCCAGAGTCAAAAATTCCAATCGGGCTGTTGTGCATAGAATATAAGAAACTTATTATTTTGGCTCCACCAAAGATAATTGTAGTTTTGTATCCGTGATTAAAAAATACTTAGAAAATATCAACAATTCAGATGATCTTAAAAAATTATCGATTGCTGAACTCAGGCCCCTTGCACAGGAGCTAAGAGACTTCATCATTGATGTAGTGTCCGTTAAAAAAGGACATTTGGGAGCGAGTCTGGGGGTAGTTGAATTGACTATCGCTTTACATTATGTTTTTAATACACCAAATGACCTGTTGGTGTGGGACGTTGGACATCAGGCCTATCCCCATAAGATTTTGACAGGTAGAAGAGATTCATTTCATACAAACAGAGAATTTGGAGGGATATCAGGGTTTCCTAAATTAGGAGAGAGCGAATATGATGCCTTTGGAACAGGTCATTCTTCAACCTCGATTTCAGCTGCATTAGGAATGTCAATTGCCTCTAAATTGAAAGGAGAAGAAGAAAGACAGCATATCGCCATTATTGGAGATGCCAGTATCGCGAGCGGAATGGCTTTTGAAGGATTGAATCACGCTGGGGTTACCAAGTCAAATTTATTGATCATTTTGAATGACAACGAAATGGGAATTGACCCCAATGTGGGAGCTCTAAAGAATTATCTTACTTCAGTCAAGAAAGGAATGGATGCCCATCAAAAGAATGTATTTGAAGCGCTTGACTTCTCTTATACCGGGCCAATTGACGGCCATGATCTTAATGACCTTATTGCTGAATTAAAGAGACTTAAAAGCATTCCGGGACCAAAACTTCTTCATGTGATTACCACAAAAGGGAAAGGGTTAAGTAAGGCAGAAAAGGACCAGATCACCTACCATGCTCCAGGCCCTTTTGATAAACTTTCAGGAGAACTTGTTGATCAGAATGAATTTGATTTACCGCCTAAATTCCAGGATGTATTTGGATTAACTCTGGTGGAACTCGCTGAACAGAACAAAAATATAGTGGGCATAACTCCGGCTATGCCCACAGGATCTTCACTTAAATACATGATTGAAAAATTTCCTGAACGAGCATTTGATGTTGGAATTGCTGAGCAACACGCCGTTACTTTAGCTGCCGGATTGGCCACACAAGGAATGCTACCATTTTGTGCGATTTATTCTACTTTTCTTCAAAGAGCCTATGATCAGATCATACATGACGTAGCATTACAGAATTTACCCGTAATCTTTTGTATAGATCGCGCTGGTTTGGTCGGAGAAGACGGACCTACTCATCATGGTGCATTTGACTTGTCCTATCTAAATTGTATTCCGAATATGGTCATTTTTTGTCCTATGGACGAAATGGAGCTAAGGAATATCATGTATAGTGCACAGTTTGATCTAAAAACTCCTTTAGCCATAAGATATCCCAGAGGAAGAGGGACTCATTTAGACTGGAAGAAACCATTTAGTAAGATTGAAACGGGTAAAGGGAGAAGGATTAAAAATGGAAGCGAACTGGCCGTTTTATCTGTTGGACCTTTTGGAAAGACAATAGAAAAGATCTGCGCTAAGGAAAAATATGGAGATGTAGCGCATTATGATATGCGTTTTGTAAAACCCTTAGATGAAAATTTATTAATTGAGATTTTTTCCAAGCACCGAAAGATTATTACTATTGAAGAAGGAGTTGTCAGTGGAGGTTTTGGGATGTCTGTTTTAGCTTTTAAAAATCAAGGGAATTATGTTGATATAAAAGTCGAATGTTTAGGGCTGCCAGACCGGTTTATTGAGCATGGAAGTATGTCAAAGTTATACGAAACAATTGGCCTGGATCAAAACAGTATTGAAAATACTATAGATCGAATTTTGAACTATAATAATTGTTAAATTCGCCTATTTATTTGCTTGGATGATCAGGAATATTAACATACTTTTTTTTCTTTTATTTGTCTCCGGAGTTAGTGCCCAGATCAAAGATACTGTTCAGATGAAAATTGCTATAGACAGCATTTTAATTAACCAAAGTATTGACAGCACTTTATTGGTAGCAAAGGGTTACACCGGGAATGATACAGCATTAGACAGTCTTCAATCAGATTCAATCAATAAGCCAAAAATGCTTTTTATTGAAAGAGCTTTGTTAGATTCTTTGCTAAGACCCTATTATATTATTCGGAAAGATTCCACTAAAAATAATGCCTATGGCAGAGATATAATTATTACACCAAAGTACAGAATGGCAATTGATGAATTCTCGGGGGATACTTCATATATACCCATCCCTAATAAGATTGATTATTTTTCAAAAATCAAGACCCTTGGGATTGATACCATAGGTTTTTCAAACGCTATTGAGCTTGTCAGTATTAAACGAACCAAAAAAGCTAAGGATCCTGTTTGGTGGAATCATAAGAACGTAGTTGGATTTGATTTGAATCAGGTCTCTTTTCTCAATTGGAACTCTGGAGGACAAAATTCGGTTTCGGGATTGTTTAAAGTAGAATTCGCAAGAATCTATGAAAAAATTTATACTCTGTGGAAAAATGAAGTTTCTGCAAGGTATGGCTTAAATAATCAACAGAATACAGGTTTGATTAAAACGGATGATGAAATCAGATTGGCGTCTTCTTATGGTTATAGAAAAGATACCCTTTCTAACTGGTATTTTTCAGCTCAGTTCAATTTCAGGACGCAATTTACAGATGGATTTAAGGAACCCGAAGACAAAGATCCGATCTCGAGATTTTTTGCTCCTGCTTATGTTCATTTAGGGATTGGAAGTCAGTATAATTTAAAGGAGGAACTTTTTTCGGTTTATATGTCGCCACTTACTTTGAAATCAACCTATGTGTTCGATGAAACATTATCAAATGAAGGGGCTTTTGGTGTTGAACCAGGGGAAAGATCAAGACAGGAACTGGGCATATTGATTCGAACGAAATGGGAAAAGGAGATTTTTAAAAACGTGGCAATGGTTAACGATCTTGAGCTCTATACAGATTATATCAATAAATTTGGAAATATTGATGTTGAATGGATCCTTAATTTTCAATTCAAAATCAACAAGGTACTTCAAGCAAGTTTCAGGAGCCATTTGATCTATGATGATGACATTAAAATCAAAGAAACCAATGATGACGGAGAGGTTGTGACACTCGGGCCAAGGCTTCAGTTAAAACAGCAGCTAGGTATAGGGATTATCTATAATTTCTAGGATACTTTGTTATCCAAGATCAACCCCCTTAATTTTTTTGTGCAACAATATGGCGTAACTGTCAGAAAAATTTGCAACGAGGTTACATATGCTAAGAATTCTTTTATACAGATCATCAGAGGTTTTCTTATACCTATCGGGTAATAGCATTAAAATAAGTTTGTCATAATTTGAGAGTTGATGCGCATGTTTATTGTTTGCAGCAGTAATAAAAACTTCTAATAAATCTGCAATGACCTGGTAGCCGGCAATTTCTTTTTCAATGACTTCCTTGCTTTGGTAGATCTTTTCTACACTTAGTTTGATGATATCATTGATCTGTGCTTCGTACTTACATTTTTCAAGAAGAGAATGTTGAAAATCTCCTTTTAGGATGTCTTCTTCGTTTTCAATGAATACTCTTGATGCTTCCTGAATAAGGTTTCCTATGGCCAAAGCTCTTAGATAACTGATACGGTCTTGTGTATTCTGCAGAGAATTGTACTTTTTGGTGTTAATAGTATCCCTGACAAGATTGATCAGATATTCTAAAGCGTAATCTTCAGAGATTAATCCAAGATTAATGCCATCTTCAAAATCAATGATGGTATAGCAAATGTCATCAGCAGCTTCTACAATATAAGCCAGTGGATGTCTCGAAAAGGAAATATCAGTCTTGTTTCCAGTTCTTTTCAAACCCAATTCTTCTGTGAGTTCCTTAAAGAATTCCAGTTCTGATTGGAATATGCCGTATTTTTTATCGGCAATGTGCTGAGTTGGTTTTTTCGGTAATGATTCTTTGGGATATTTAATAAAGGCTCCTAAAGTCGCATACGAAAGCCTTAAACCTCCCTGAATATTATTGACAGATTCACAAAGAATCTTCAGCCCGTTTGCATTCCCTTCAAAATCGATCAGGTCCTGCCATTGTTTTGGGTTGAGCTGTTTCTTAAATTGTTGACCTTTTCCAGATAAAAAAAACTCTCCTATAGACTTTTCTCCACTATGCCCAAAAGGAGGATTTCCTATATCATGAGACAAAGCTGCTGCTGCTGCAATGGCACCAAAATCATTTGAACGATACCCCTTTTCTCTTAGTTCAGGATATTTTTCAATTACATATTTACCCACCATACGACCCAAAGATCTAGCCACAACTGAAACCTCCAAACTATGGGTAAGTCTGGTATGTACAAAATCTGTTTTTGATAAGGGAACAACCTGAGTTTTATCTTGTAAGCTTCTAAATGAATCAGAAAAAATAATCCTGTCAAAGTCAACTTCAAAGCCCAAACGAGCCTCATCCTGATCAATTCTTTTTCTTGTGGTCTGATCGCCAAATCTTTTTAATGACAATAATTTTTCCCAGTTCATGGTCTGTTTTTTAAGCTTAGAAAGATACATTATTTTGAATATTTTCAGAGGATTAACACCTGAAAAAACATGCAGGTGTTAAAGGTTTACAGTATTGGGATTGCATTTATTGTAACAATATTCTAATTAAATCGAAATTATTCTGTTTTCTGTTTTATATTTAGAGTCTAATTAGACCTTAATAAAATGGATAACATTTACTTTTTAATGATCGTTGCATTGATCGTTTTGGCCGTTGCAGATCTAGTGGTTGGAGTGAGTAATGATGCCGTCAACTTTTTGAACTCTGCCTTGGGTTCCAAAGCCGTTTCTTTCAGAACGATTATGATTGTTGCCAGTCTTGGAATCGCCTTTGGAGCTATTTTCTCAAGTGGAATGATGGAAGTGGCCAGAAAGGGAATTTTTGTTCCCGGAGAGTTTTATTTCAATGAGATCATGATTATATTTTTGGCGGTGATGATTACGGACATCTTATTGCTTGATTTTTTCAACACTCTCGGAATGCCAACTTCGACAACAGTTTCGATCGTATTTGAATTATTAGGGGCAGCTGTGGCTATGGCCTTGATAAAGATAGGTGCCGATAATGGTTCTTTTTCAGATGTTGTAAATTATATCAATACCGAAAAGGCGACCGAAATAATTTTAGGAATTTTACTGTCGGTTGTAGTTGCTTTCTCGGTTGGAGCCATTGTACAATATATATCCAGAGTATTACTTTCGTTTGATTTTGAAAAAAAGGCTAAATGGGTTGGTGCAGTTTTTGGCGGGTTTGCCCTGGCAGCAATTACCTATTTTATTTTTATAAAGGGTTTAAAAGGGACAGATTATTACGCAAATATTCAGCCAATGATTGAAGGAAAGACTCTTTTAATCATTACTATAAGCTTTGTAGTTTGGTCAATGCTATCCTACCTTGCTGTTGTTGTCTTTAAACTGAATATTTATAAGATCATCATCATCATTGGAACATTTGCCTTAGCCTTGGCATTTGCAGGTAACGACCTTGTGAATTTTATAGGTGTTCCGATAGCGGCATGGCAATCGTATGAGGCGTGGAGTGCCTCAGGAATTCCTGCCACTGAATTCAGTATGAATGTATTGAGTAAGAAAGTGCCAACGCCAACTTTGTTTCTGGTTGCT
Source organism: uncultured Flavobacteriaceae bacterium (assembly GCA_964586115.1). Lineage (GTDB taxonomy): Bacteria > Bacteroidota > Bacteroidia > Flavobacteriales > Flavobacteriaceae > Lutimonas. The sequence goes on from CAZPHF010000062.1 coordinate 9,750, forward strand.
GCCGGATTGATTATGGTACTTACACTCTGGTTCTCAAGTAAGGCAAAAGGTGTTGTAAAAACATCTATTGATTTATCCAGTCAGGAGAACACCAAAGAAAGATTTGAGCCTCATTTTTTATCGCGTAATCTGGTTAAATTAACCATGATGATTTCTGATTATACCTCCACTGTAGTGCCAGATACCTTACAGAGAAAAATTGACAAACAATTTCGAAAACCAGTGATAAAATTGTCAAAAGAAAAGAAACACGAGCTTCCTGCCTTTGATATGGTTAGGGCAGCTGTAAATCTTATGGTGGCCAGTGTTCTTATTTCTATCGCCACTTCAATGAAGTTACCTCTGTCAACGACTTATGTAACTTTTATGGTTGCTATGGGTACTTCTTTGGCAGACAAGGCCTGGGGAAGTGAAAGTGCTGTTTATAGAGTCGCAGGAGTTCTCAATGTAATTGGAGGTTGGTTTTTTACTGCCCTGATAGCATTTGTTGCGGCAGGAACTGTTGCTTATTTAATTCATCTCGGAGGGGCTACCATGATTGCAGTATTATTGTTACTGGCTGTTTTATTACTATCAAGAAATTATATCAAACACAGTAAAAAGTCAAAGGAGGCTAAGGAAGAAGATAGTTTGAATAAGGCAGAAAGCTATTCTATTCATGGAGTAATTGAGGAAAGTGCTGACAACATATCAAAAGCCTTAAAGCGAGTAGGGAAGATCAATTCAACTTCAATAAAGGGCTTGATTAATCAGGACCTTAAGAAGCTCAGTAAAGCCAAAGATTCCGTTGTCAAACTAGAATCTGAAGTTGAAGATCTGCAGAATGATATTTTCTATTTTATCAAAGAACTCGACGATTCTTATCTGGGTGCCAGTAAGTTTTATATTGATGTTATAGGAAGTCTGCAAGATGTAGCCCAATCATCTAGTCTTATTGCTAAAGTATGTCATAAGCACGTGAATAATCATCACAAGGAACTCAAGAAGAGACAAACTGAAGAACTTGTTGAGATCAATGACAAATTAATGGTCTTATTTTCCAGCATCTGTGAGGTGTTTGATTCCCGGTCCTTTGATAAAATAGTACCGGAGATTATAGACTCAAAGAAGGCTTTATTGGATGAAGTGAAGGAGTCTATTCAAAAACAGGTTGAAAGAACCAGAGAAAGTGACTCTACGAGTCCAAAGAACACAACCTTGTATTTCATTATTCTTTTGGAGACCAAGGATTTGATATTAGCATGTATTAATATTCTGAATCTCTATTTTGAGGAACATGATAAAAACAAACAAAGGTAATACAGGTTTACTTTATCAATTGGGAAATATACTGATGACTATGCGGGTTCAAGGATACTATCTTTTTCACTGTACAGCAATTCGCCTACTTCAATAAGTTTTTTGATCATGTCATTTATATTGTCATGATCATTTACCAAAGAAGAAGCCATATCAGTCGTAATTCGGTTATGTCTGATAAGGCTGTTGATGTTTTTGTTTCCCATTTTTGATTCTTCTTTTGCTTTGTTTCTCATTCGAATCAGCTTGGCGTAGTGGTCATCTTTATTCTCATCAAGTTTAAACAGATAAATTGCACGAAACACCTTTACAACCATCCTGCGGAAATTATTGTATTCTTTTTTTATGTATTGATTGTCTGAATAGGTGTATACCGAGATATTCCTTCTCAGTTCCTTAACATCCCTAATGACTTCTACCATTTTTCGATTGGCAATTTTAATTTCAGAAATTCTTTGATGCTGTTCTTTGCTTAATTCGAGCTCAGATTGTGCAATGGTGGCATACCTCAGGATTTTGCCATAAATAGCCTTGACTTTATGTGCATAAACATCTCTTATATTGATATCGATCTCAGTCTGTGATTTTTTCACAAGAACTTTTGGTTTCATATCTGATAAGATGTCACTCCTATGGATGTTTAAAGAGTGCGTAACAATTTCATAGATCGCGTTTTCGAATAGATATTTTGTTTCATTTTCAAGTGAAGAAATTGCGGTTTGAGGAAATTCCAGGGCTGCTCTGTTAAGGAATTTTGGCTCATCTATATCTCTGATTCTATGATCTTTAACCAAGCGAAGGAGCAATGACTCGAGCTTTTTAATAAGAGGCACCATAATGATGACCCCCAAAATGTTAAAAATAGTATGAAATAGGGCCAATTTTAAAGTGTAATCATCTTGACTTATGCCTATAATTTCAGCCAATTTGTCTACCAATCTTGTCAATGGGTAAATTAATGAAAGAGCTACTATTCCTGTTATAAAGTTAAAAATTAAATGTGCCAATGCAAGTCTTCTTCCTGCAATATTTGATCCAACTGAACCAATCAAAGCGGTAATAGTAGTTCCTATATTGGTTCCAATTGCAAGAGCGAGAGCATTTTCATATTCGATCTGGCCGGCAGACAAGGCTGTAAGTACTAAGGCTAAAGCGGCACTGCTTGATTGTAAGATAGTTGTAATAAAAATTCCAATCCCAGTATAGATGACAATCCCCCAAAATCCAGGAACAGCATAAACGGTCAGGTCAAAATATTTGCTAAAAACATCAAACCCTTCTTTCATAAAATGAATACCAAGAAAGAAGAAGCCGAGTCCTGTGAGGATATTTCCTATTCCCTTAAGAGAATTGCTCTTTTGAAAAGAGAAGATGATTCCAAAGATCAGCATGGGCATAGAAAGTATTGAAATCTTAATCTTGAGACCAAATCCGGCAACAAGCCAGGCCGTAGCGGTGGTCCCGATATTGGCTCCGAAAATTAAACCGATACCTCCCGCCAGGGTAATTAAACCAGCACTAATAAATGATATCGTTATCACGGATACCAGAGAACTGGATTGTATAAATGCCGTGACTAAGGCACCTAGGGAAATACTTTTATAAAGTTTGTCTGTGGCTTTCCCTAAAATAGTCTTAAGTGGGCCTTTTGTAAATACTTTAAATCCTTCTTCTAAAGTGATCATTCCGAATAATAGAATTGATACACCTGCCGCGATTGTCTTAAAATTTGGATTAAAAAATAAGACGAGCCCCAAAAGTATAAGGACAATTAGAAAGATCCATCGTTTGATCATAAAAGAAGTTTATTATATAAACATACTAATTACAAGAGGATTTTACAACATTGAAATTAAATTTAGTCACCAGAGATTAACCAATTCATTATAATTCCTTAACAATAGGTTAACCTATGAATGGGATTTATTGAATTTCTTTGTCAAAAATATTTTTATGAAAATTGTGGCTTTTGTTTTTGGCTTACTTATTTCGACTATAGGATTTGCACAGGGCACAAGTGTGCAGGGAAGTGTGCTCGATGGAGATTTTAATAAGGAACCACTGGCTTTTGCAAATATAAAAGTAAAAGGTCTTGATATCAATGCTGAAACATCATTGGACGGGGCTTTTGAGTTCAATCTTTTAGAAGGAAAATATACACTTATTATAGAATTTATAGGTTATGAACCTATAGAGATGGAAGAGGTTGTTGTATCAAAAACGGATCTGATATTGAACCCAGTAGTTTTGAGGACTTTGAAGAGAACATATGATTTAGCATCGACTTCAAAAGGGGAATAGTTGTTAAATGAATAAAAAATAAGACATATTGGATATGTCTTGTCCATTTATAGAAAACAAAAAAGAGGAATCCATTTAGATTCCTCTTTTTTTTAATCGTCAGAATCTTTTTAAGATCCACACATAAGGCAGTCATCAGGATTCTCTTTTGATTTGATGATCATCTCCTTTAATTCTTCTCCTGTCAATGGCTGTTCCTCAACCGCTCCGGCAGGCAGTTCAGCTGCCTTTTTAGATACTGTAAACTGAATTGCATTAACTGCAGATTTTGTTCTTAAATAGTACATACCTGTTTTTAAACCGGATTTCCAGCCATAAAAATGCATTGAAGTCAGTTTGGCGTAATCAGGATCCTTCATGAATAAGTTCAATGATTGCGATTGATCAATGAAATATCCTCTGTGGCGAGCCATATCAATAATATCTTTCATACTCATTTCCCATACAGTCTTATAGAGCTCTTTTAATTCCTGCGGAATAGCGTCAATATGCTGAATAGAACCATTGGCACGCATGATGTTTTCTTTCATATCATTATCCCATAATCCAAGATTTACTAGATCTTCTAAAAGATGTTTGTTTACTACAATGAATTCTCCAGACAATACTCTTCTAGTATAGATATTCGAGGTATAAGGTTCAAAAGCCTCGTTATTACCCAAAATTTGTGAAGTAGATGCTGTTGGCATTGGAGCAACCAGCAAGGAATTTCTTACACCGTTTTTTATGATATTTTCTCTAAGTTTTTTCCATTCCCATCTTCCACTAAGTTCATCTTCACTTATATTCCACATGTTAAACTGGAATTCACCCTGAGAGATCGGAGATCCCTTATATGATGAATAAGGTTCTTTCTCTTTAGCTAGTTCCATAGAAGCAGTTAAAGCTGCAAAATAGATGGTCTCAAAGATCTCTTGATTGAGCTTTTTAGCTTCTTCACTTGTAAATGGCAACCTCAACAGAATAAAAGCATCAGCCAGACCTTGAATCCCGATACCTATCGGTCTGTGTCTCATGTTTGAGTTTTCTGCTTCCGGAACAGGGTAGAAATTTTGATCTATAACAGTATCTAAATTTCTTGTGATCTTTTTGGTAACCTTGAATAATTTTTTGTGATCAAAGAATTTTTTGCCATCTGCTTCCTCTGATATGAACATTGGAAGAGCGATTGAGGCAAGATTACATACAGCCACTTCATCAGGAGCCGTATATTCCATTATTTCAGTACAAAGGTTAGAAGAACGAATTGTACCAAGATTTTTATGGTTTGATTTTCTGTTTACCGCATCCTTATAGAGCATATAGGGATTTCCGGTTTCAATCTGAGCTTCAAGAATTTTTTCCCATAATTCTCGTGCCTTAATCGTTTTTCTTCCTTTTCCAACTTTTTCGTAACTGGTATATAATTTTTCAAATTCATCTCCATAAGTATCAAAAAGATGAGGACATTCATTAGGGCACATTAAAGTCCATTCTCCATTTTCTTCTACACGTTTCATAAACAAATCTGGAATCCACATGGCAAAGAATAAGTCTCTCGCCCTCATTTCTTCCTTACCATGATTCTTTTTTAAATCAAGGAATTGAAAAACATCCGCATGCCAAGGCTCTAAATAAACAGCAAATGATCCTTTGCGTTTTCCTCCTCCTTGATCGACATATCTAGCCGTATCATTGAAAACTCTCAGCATTGGGACAATACCGTTAGAAGTACCGTTAGTTCCTCTGATATAGGATCCAGTGGCTCTTACGTTATGAATAGAAAGTCCAATACCACCCGCCGATTGTGAAATTTTCGCCGTTTGTCTTAGCGTATCATATATCCCTTCGATACTGTCATCCTGCATCTGCAAAAGAAAACATGAAGACATCTGTGGCTTTGGCGTACCGGCGTTAAACAGTGTAGGAGTAGCATGAGTAAAATAGCGCTTGCTCATCAATTCGTATGTTTCGATAGCAGCATCGAGATCATCTTTGTGAATTCCGACGGAAACCCTCATTAACATATGCTGAGGTCTTTCAACAATCTCTCCATTGATCTTTAAAAGGTAGGACCTTTCAAGTGTCTTAAAACCGAAGAAGTCATAACCAAAATCACGGTTGTATATAATCGTTGAATCTAGTTTATCTGCATTATCGATAATGATTTTATAGACATCTTCAGCGATCATTGAAGCTTTTTTACCTGTTCTTGGATTTACATAATCATGAAGGTCCTTAATTGTTTCACTAAATGATTTTTTAGTGCTTTTATGTAAGTTGGAAACAGCTATTCTCGCTGCTACTTTTGCGAAATCAGGGTGCGTAGTTGTTAAAGTGGCAGCAATTTCAGCTGCAAGGTTATCTAATTCCGAAGTGGTTACTCCATCATATATTCCTTCTATCACTCTCATCGAAATCT
>CAZPHF010000063.1:0-15743 GCA_964586115.1 uncultured Flavobacteriaceae bacterium
AATTTAAATTGATCCTACTGTTAAAAGCACCACCTAAGGCATAATTCATCAAATACGATTTAAAATAAGTACCTGTCGCATCATATGGCATGTCAGTAACATATCCAATTCTGATTTCTGATTGTGGAGCTTCTTTTTTATCTACTAGATAGATCTTTGTTTTATGCTGTTCGGTCACCGCTGGCATTTCAGGTAGCTTGACGCCTTTGTTTTTCCATTCATTTAAAAAACTCACAGAAGCCATAATCTCCTTTTGAGAGATATCACCTACCACGACTAATTCTGACACTTCCGGTGCATAATAATTGGCATAGAAATTTTTGACATCATCCAAGCTAATCGCTTCGACAGAAGTTACAATTCCACCGCTTGGTACTGAAAAAATATGGTCATCTCCATATAACAACCTACGGTAAACATTAGAGGCTATTGAGGAAGGATCTTTCTCATTAGCTTTCAAACCTTCCACTTGCTGCTTCTTTAATCTATCGTAATCTTCCTGGGTAAATTTAGGTCGGTACAATACTTCTTCAACAATTTCCATGGTTCTAGTCAGATTCTTCTTTAAGGTATTGACAGCTATAGTTGTTTGCGAATCATCTGCATATACATTGATACTACTTCCTATTTTTCGCAATTCCTCCTGAACTTGCTCTGAGGTAAAGTTCTCAGTTGACTCATTCATTAGAGACGCGGTTAAAACAGCCAAACCAGATTTATCAGGAGTGTACATATCCATTCTATGTCCACCATTGATATTCAATTGTATTGCTATCACTGGAATTTCATCGGTCTTGGTTCCAATGATCTTCATGTCGTTATTCAATTTTTCTGACCAGAATTCCGGTACCTGAACCAAAGGAGAAGCGCCGGGTTTAGGTTGAATACTTCTGTCAAAAGTATCTCCGGTTGGTCTTGTATAGCTTAAACCCGAATAATCGATTTTAGGAAAAGGATTGTCCCCTGAGGTTGGAACAGTATAATTATCAGCTTGAGCTGGTGCTGTTCCATCTTCCGGTACCACACTTAAAATCACTGCTGACTTTCCTTTAATATATTGATTATAAACCCTCATAACATCAGCCTTTGTAATATTCTGATAACGTTTCAGATCATTTTTGATCCCGTTAGGGTTACTCAAATAGGTCTCATAACTCGCCAGTTGAGATACTTTCCCACTTACACTAGCAAGACCATTGATAAAGTTTGATTCCCGATTGGCTTTAAACTTAGTGATATCGTCATCACTTACGCCCGCTTGTTCAAATTCTGCAAGCACCTGTCTCATTTCTTTTTCAAAATCAGCCAAAGCGATTCCAGGATAAGGAATCACAAAGAAAGCCAATTCACCAGCTAACTCATCCGCACTATTAAAGCTTGAGGCCTGAACTGCTTTTTTGGTCAATACAAATTTCTTAAACAAAAATGAGCTTTGCCCAATTCCGATAATCTCCGACAAACAATCTAATGCTGCTTCATCAGGATGAAATCTCGGTACTGTGGGAAAGGTGACCATCATGGCTGGAAAACGAATGTTTTTATCTACATAACTCACATAGCGATCAGCATCTAGAGTTGGTAAATCAAGTTTTAAAGGAGTTACCTCAGGACCTGAAGGGATCACGCCAAAGTATTTTTCGACCATTTTGATCACATCCTTAGGATTCACATCTCCACCAACGGTAAGGGTCGCATTATTAGGCCCGTACCATCGCATAAAGAATTTTTTAAGATCTTCCACATTAACACGATCAAGATCTGCCAGTTTCCCGATAGTCAACCATGAATACGGATGTCCGTATGGGTATAAAGAGGCTGCGTTTACTTCGCTCCATCTTCCATATGGTCTGTTGTCATAATTTTGCCCTTTTTCATTCTTTACAGTTTCTCTTTGCACTTCAAATTTTTCCTGAGTTACCGCATCAAGAAAGAAGCCCATACGATCTGCTTCCATCCACAGCATCAACTCTAATTGATTGCTGGGAGCTGTTTCATAATAATTTGTACGATCTCGGTTAGTTGATCCATTCAGCGTTCCCCCTGCATCAGAGATCAACTTAAAATGCTCTTCGTCGGCTACATTCTCAGAACCTTGAAACATCATATGCTCAAAGAAATGAGCAAAGCCTGATTTTTGTAATTCTTCTCTTGCAGAGCCCACGTGATAGGTAACATCTACATGCACCAATGGATCTGAATGATCTTCATGAATCACCAAGGTTAATCCGTTACTAAGTTGGTATTTTTCATAAGGAATAACCACTTCATCAGCAGATTTGCTGACTTTTTCGATAAGTTTGGTTTGAGACCAGCCTATGGCTGATGCCAAAAATAATAGGGTAAATAATAGTCTTTGTAATTTCATAGTTTATGGATTTGGGGATAGCTTGTGAAGATAATATTTTCCTATCGAATATGAAAATTAATGATGCAGTGATGCAATGATGCAATGATATAATAATTTATTTAAGCATTGTCGCATTGCAGCTAACAAAGCATTCCTTCCAAAAACACCGCAACTCCATCTTCCTTGTTGGTGGATGTCACAACATCGGCGACAGCCAATACTTCAGCAATGGCATTTTCTACCGCTACACCTACTCCTACCGCGCTCAACATGTCGACATCATTATAATTATCGCCAAAGGCCATCACATTGTTTAGTGTGAGTTCTGGATATTGTAGTGCTATTAAAGTTACCAAAGCTGTTTTCTTTGAAATACTTCTAGGGGAGATTTCAAGATAGGTGGGTTTTGATCGGTAGCCTATGATCTGCTCATTAAAGTTGTTTTCGATAAAGGCGGCCAAGGCATCTATTTCAGTTGCATCTCCCATACACATGATTTTGTGGGCACCTTTTTCTTCGGCTTGCCATTGTCTGAGTGTAGTTTCGATCGCTTGAACCTCCGGAATCACCTTGGTATTGCTGCTTTCTCTTTTAGCCCAATAATCCATGGCAGGCACATACCATTCTCTTCCATGGTATAAACTAGTGTGGATCTGAGTGTCTGAACAGAAATCAGCCAGGGCTTTGCTAATGTCCAGATTGATCTCGGTACTTTGCAGTACCTGTTCTCCATGAACAATCAATCCCCCGTTAAAACAGATCAATGGCAAATGCGTAATCTCTAAATCTTCTTGCAAATGTTCCATGGCCTGCGGCATTCTTGAAGAGATCAATATGAATGGAATTGGCGCTGCATCTTTGATCACGGCAATGGTCTTTGCAGATAATTCACGGTCTTTATTCAATAAGGTTCCGTCAATATCAGAACAGATCAATTTAGTTTGCATGAAAATAAGTTTAAGTGGAGCTTATAAATAGGAAAGTCTTTAATGTTATAAGGCGCTTGAAATTTTTTGCAAAGTTAATATATAATAACGGTTTTGAAAGCATGATACCATAGAAAATATACCATGGGATTGCTCACTACAATTTTGGCTCAAGCCATAGATAGGCCATGGCTGCCAGGAAGATCACAAAAAACCACCAGGGTTGAACAGGTCTGAGGGATGCTGCCATTTTACTGCTATTTCCTGTTTGATCGAAATACCTTCTATTGTCACTAATCCTTTTACTGACACCTATTGAGGTCCATTGTGTAGAGTCGATCACATAAAAGTCTAACACTTCTGTGCTGTCATGTTTCATGATCAGTTTGTTCCAGCCCAATTTTCGCGGAAACACAGTTCCGCTCCATCGTTGTTTCAACTCTATGTTACGGGCCAATGGAATACTGAATCCTTCAATACTTTTTACTAAAGGGCTTTCACGAGTTGTGTTGATATTAAAATTAAATGGTGCATCCTGATGCACCATCAGCTCATCCTGCTCCCAAACTGTTTCCAAAGCCTTGCGTTTACTGATACTGCTAATGGTTGCTGACCATATAATTTGATACACTTCAGCCTTTCCTTTTAAGAGTAATTCATAAGTATTTTGAAGCACCGTTGTTCCAATTCGGCCAGCGCCTGATCTTTTATATGCCGTGATCATACCTGGTCCTGACTTGTAAATAGTTTCGAGCAAGTGCTCATGTTTAAACACATATGGATATGTAGCAAGGAATGTTTTTGGATAAGCCTCAAAAGTTACTTCCTTGCCATCGAACTTTGAAAAAGAGAAATCAAGAAGTGGTGTTTTGGCATTAAATGAAGTCACATCTGCCTGAATAAAAACACCTAGGCCCTCGGTTGCAATAGCAGTTTGCAAGCGCTCAAGCATACTTTTTGATGCCTTTTGCAAGGAAGCTGCGTCAATAATTAGTAGATCTACCTCGCTTAAGGTCTTAGTACTAAGCCCAATTGTTCCTTTTTGCCCTGTGTTGAAATATTCATATTTGTAGCGTTCTTTGCTCACCTGACTCCTGACCATGACCTGATGCCCGGATTCGGCTAAAAAGTTTTTGAGATACTTGGTTTCAAAACTCGGAAACTGGTTTACCATCAATATGCTTAACTTGTTTTTATCCTTTATATTAAACGATAACGGAGCCGAGGATAATTGATTTCCTATACTGTCCTTTTCAACAAAGGCATACTCAAATTTCCCTACCACAAGGTGTTGGCTTTTCAAGTTAAACCTTTGGTTTTCGACTGCTCGAAGTTGCACCGAATCTAAAGGTATATCTCCCGGTCCCATCAAAACCAATTGTTGCCCTTTCTCGGCCTTGTGGTATTCACCTTCTACCCTAAATACATTCCCAACAACATCTTGCTGCTCATATTTTAATCGCGTTACCCCAACGGGTAAAGTGCCAGAGAGCATATGCACCTTGACATCATCTAATTGCCATAGGTCATAAGCTTGCAGTCCCTGTCCCAAAACAAAAACCTCCTGGCCTTTTTGCAGGCTTGCTGACAGGTCCCTTCCCGGTTTGTAGTCTATAAGTTTTATGCTTTTATATACTTTTTTCAGACTATCCAGTTGCGCCTTTTGGTAACCTGGGCTAAGAATAGCACTATAACCTATTTTTTCAACTGTTCGCATTTTGGGCTGCAAAGCAATCATCGCTAAGGCTCCTATGGCAAGCAGTGCTACCAATATTTTTATATAAAACCTGGAGCCAGTTTTACCATTCCATTCTTTCCATATAAAGACCAGCCATAAGAATACTGACCCAATAATAATCGGCCAGAATAAATGAATTTGCCCAAATGTGAATTGATCAATCATAGGTTTCCAGTTCTTGTATAAACAATTCATTGAGCGCTCCAAGTACTGTGCGCTTTTTTTCAGGGCTTGCTGCCGCAGGTGGTAAGGCCAAGACCAATCCTTTTTGAATCCCGATCATTTCTCCTTGTGACATTTGATAGCCCTGCCCAAGTTTTTTAAGGGCTTGCAGGGTAGATAAATAATTACCTGGCTGTGCTATGGCTAGTTCAGCCATTTCATTACCAGCGGCTTCAAAAAGAAGCTTATCATTTTCAGACCTCGATGCAGGCTTTCTGATCAATGCTTCCAGCCTTGCAATAGAAGATCGAACAGCTGGATAAGGCTCTTCCTTTTCCAAAGCTTCCGTTTTTTTAAAACTATATACCTCTTTGAGATCTCCTGTAAGGCGCTTGTCTTCTTTAATTGGAGGTGGATCAAAGCCAATGCGATGTACGTAAATACGTGCGCTGTTTTTAATATCCTGCAGGCGTTTGAGTATGCGGTATTGAATGGGTAATGACTCCTCAGGATGGTATAACCTAAGGTGAAGTTCTGCATCCCACATCTCATTTAAAGCCATTCGTAACTGGGCTTTAAGTGATTTGGTGTATAAAGTAGCTTCTTCAGCGTCATCATGATCGTGCACATAACTATGTAAAGGATCTTCTTCAGTTTCTCCTTCACCATGTTCTTCCTCGTGTTCTTCCGCTACCAGATTGGATTCATTTTCAGAATCATGAGCGTGCTCATATTCGGCGAGCACATTTTCTTCTTCAGGATCATGAGCTTCTTCAGTAGAGTTGATTCCCAGGGTAGATTCATCGCCCATAAACTCTCCGTATTTGATCCTTAAGGCTTTCTGATCAAAAGCCAATTCATTGCTTTTTGAATTAAACTCTTTTTTCGACAGGATTGGTTTCTCTTTGATCAGTTTTTCAGTATCAATGATCAGTTGCCTTTGACTTCTAAAGTAATCAGGCATCTGATCAACCCCCATTGCGCCGTCTACCTCAAATACATCGCTTACCGTATCTCTTATGTTAGCAAAATAGGTATCTCCTCTTGTAATATTAGGATTTGGACGTTTTACATCAGTAACTTCCACATAAAAATAGAGCTCATCACCTGGAGTCATTTGCATATCGTCCAGATTAATTTTCTTGCGAAGCGCAGCCTTTTTACCTGCCTCAGGAATTGTGTTGTCAAAACTAAGTCGTTCTTCTCTGAACTTGACAGACTCTCCTGACCCTTTACTTACCGTAGCAATAATCGTCGCACTAGCAATACCATAATCATCAGAGACAAGCGCTTGAAAATTAAGTTCCTTGATCTGGTCAATATCAAAAGAAGTGAACTGTGACAAGCCGGATACTTCAATGGTTGGGCTTTGGTCCTGAACAACCTCGAGGCTATAAAGTTCAGAAAAATAAGATTTCCCCAAGGTATCTATAAACTTAAAATTATAGAATCCTGAACTTGCCAACTTTGACGAAAACTGATAAGCATCTTTTGTTAAGGTCATCTCATTATTTTCTCCCATACGCTGCACTGTGACACTCTTCACTTTTTTATCAAACTCCAGATACCAGGTAATAGTCGATCCCTGCAGTTCCTTAAGATTCATATCAGCACTTCTTTTAATAGCTTGTTTTGTATAGCTAGGATAACGCACCGTTATTGATTGCTTTATAAGCGATGGTTGATCCGAAATGTTTGTGGTAGTATCTATCGGACTGAATATGACACCCTGTTCTGGGAGCCCTTGAGAAGGTCCTTTAAGCATATCTGTTAGGGCAAAATAGCTGACCAACCAGGCTCCAATAATTAACAAGACTGCTGTTATAACCGCCTTTATTATACTCCTTTCGGGGCGCATGTCCTTTATTGTTTCCGCTAATTCCTTGCTGATTCTTGCACTTTGCAGTTTTGCTAATTGTGTTAGTTCATCTTGTTCCTGCAAAAGTAAAGAAGTACTGTATTCCAAATTAGGAAGTTTAGCGTCAAGGTATTTACTAACGTGCATGAGGCTGTATTTCCATGGTTTCAGGAACATGGATACAAGTAGTACCACTCCTGCAAAGGTAATCACCGAAACTAACAGACTTTTAGTAAGTCCATAAACCAAAGCTGCCATACCAATTCCATATAAAACGATTTCTAACAGAAATCTGAGTAACCATTTTTTATGGATTGCCGTCAATATGTCTTGCCCTGATCTGATCATTGTTTACGGTATTTTGACAAAATTCGCTCTACCGGCAATACTAAAAGTAACAGGCCCCAAAGCCAGGATGATATGTCCTTTAATTGTTTTGGATGAGTCGCATTATTTCCATTGATCAGATACGCTTGTACCTCTTGTATATCCATGGTGCGTTGATCAAGAGCTCCCATGTTGATGGGCAGTTGATCATGAAGCTGCAGTAAATCCATTAATTGCTCAGCCAAATGCTGGTCAACAACGTTTTCAGCATCCAGATGATGCCTGAGTAGGTATTGATCATTAGAAGCGCCAGATTCAATTAGTTCAGGTGCTAATTCATCTGGTTGCCATAGCAGCTTTTTCCCTTCAAATGGTATTTCTGTTTCTTCCTTTAGCCAAACTAAAATATCAAATGACCCAATGTCTACTTTCTGTTCATCTTTAACTGCGCTTAGCTGTATGTCTTGTTTTAGGTATTTGGAAAGCGCCTCAAAGGCTGCTCCTAGATAAATCATTTCGGCTGAAAAGTCATCTTCATAAACGATCAATACCTGCTGTAATTTTGCCTTACTCAAAGGTAGTTTTACAGTCTTGTTATCAAATTTAATTGAAATACTATCTTCCTCATTATCAATAATTAAAATATCATTATCTAATGCATACATTTCTTCTTTATAGTCCAAAACACTAGGGTCACTTTTTACTGAGGTCAGCAATAGTTGCACATCGCTTAGAACCGCCCTAACAGGTGATGAAGATGATTCACCAGCTTCGATCAGCAGCCAATGAATGGGAACTTTTAGCTCAGGTCTCATCCCTTTAAAACCTGACAGTAAGCCTTTGGTCAGCACTATAATACTATCGGTCTGAAGCGTCTCCATCTGCTGGGCGAGTTGCCAGTAATTGGGAGGAGCCTGACGGTTGTTTTGTGATTCGCTTTCTTCGAGCAGTGGAAATCCTTTTTCCAACAGTCTGACCTGGTGATCAGTTATGGTATCCAGGATAGCAATTACTTTTTGCGAAGCCAGCAGTGAAGGCTCCACCAAATAAGTAATACTTCTTTCGCCTTTTTTAAATTCAATGCTGGGTATGGCTAGAATCATCGCGATCAAGCCTAAGATCAACATACGCAACACTAAAAGGACCCAATGATTTAAATTGATGCTCCTGGTTTGTTTCGGATTCAGCTCTCTAAGTAACTGTATACTCCCTATCTTGATGGTTTTAACCTTTCTTTTACTCCAGAAATGTATGGCTATAGGAACTAAAAGCCCTAATAAAGTCCAAAGAAAAACCGGATTGAGAAAAACCATCTTACAGTAATTTATTGCGTCTTTTCAGAAACAGATTTAAAACCTCTTCGATCCTATCATCTAATTTGAACAGTTCATAACTAATTCCTTCCGAAAGCAATTCGTTTTTGACCTGAGTCATCATCACCTCCATGGCATCTAAATACTCCTTTTTAGCGGCACTGGTTTCTACCTTGAGCTTTGTTCCTGTTTCCAGGTCCTCAAAAATAACATACCCCTTATAATCAAACTCGAGTTCCTGCTTACCCATGATCTGAAGCACAATCACCTCATTTCTCACCGTTTTTAACCGCTTTATAAATGCTGTGAGTTCTGAATCATATTCATACATATCTGTGACGAAAAATATCAATTCCTTATGACTTCGATCATGTAGTTTTTGTGAAGCCATTGGGTCTGTGGGCCATTTGCCTTCATTCTGAATCTTGGTAAGCTCCAACAACAATCGTTTGTAATGTTGCTTTTTTACGGTGCCATAAAGGCTGTGGAGATGTTTATCATTCAAAGCGAATAAACCAACTGCATCTCCTTGATTTTGGGCTAAATAAGCCAAAGAGGCGATCACTACTTTGGCATACTCCATTTTAGAAAGTCCTTCTTCTTTATGGAGCATGGACTTGCTCGAATCGACTATAAATTTTACGGCTATATGAGTTTCTACTTCAGATTGTTTTAAATAATACCGTCCCGATCTGGCTAGCATTTTCCAGTCTAACAAGCGTAAATCATCACCCGGCTCATAGCCCCTGTACTGACTAAATTCCAAACCTGATCCCACCCTGCGGCTTCTGTTGAGCCCAGAAAGGTAGCCATCTACAATCACCCTAGAGATCAATGCCAATCCTGACATATTGTTGATGATTTTAGCTTGTAATAATTGATGATAATCCTTTTTCACTTATTTTTTATCCTTTATAGAAAACTCCAGGGCTGTCAACAGTTCTCTTGTGACATCATCAGAAGTGATGGCCTCCGCCTCTGCCTTAAAATTAATAATGATCCGGTGCCTAAGAACGGGATAGGCTACATTTTTCAAGTCATCAAGTGTTACTGATAAGCGCCCTTGTTGTAAAGCCCTTGCTTTTGCGGTGAGTATCATGGCTTGGCCGGCTCTCGGGCCCGCACCCCAATCAACCCATTCCTTTACAAAATCAATAGGTGACGTTGCAGGTCTTGTCGCCCTGACCACTCTGTTGACATAGTCAACCAAACCATCACTTATGGGTACCTGCCTCACAAGCTGCTGCAATCGAATGATCTCCTCACCTGTGATCACCGCTTTTACAGCCTCTCTTTTTCTGCCTGTGGTATTCACTAAAATACTTTTTTCTTCCGCCTCAGTGGGGTAGCCTATTTTTATATAAAACAAGAATCGATCCTGTTGGGCCTCAGGTAAAGGAAAGGTTCCTGACTGTTCAATAGGGTTTTGTGTAGCCAGTATAAAAAATGGGGTGTCAAGTTTATAGGTTTTCCCCGAATAAGTAACCTCAAATTCCTGCATGGCTTCCAAAAGAGCCGCCTGGGTTTTTGGAGGCGTTCGATTGATCTCATCAGCCAAAATGATATTCGCAAAAATGGGTCCTTTCTTAAATTCAAAAAACTTCTTTCCTGTACTGTGGTCCTCTTCGAGTATCTCAGTACCTATAATATCTGAAGGCATCAAATCTGGCGTAAATTGTATACGACTAAATTCCAGATGTATGGTTTGAGCCAAAGTTTTAATCATCAGGGTTTTCGCCAAACCAGGTACACCTTCTAACAAAGCATGACCTCCGGCAAGAAAAGTGATCAATAAATGCTCAACAGTCTCTTCCTGACCTACTATAACTTTACCGATCTCTTTTTTCAGATCGGCAAGCTTGGTATTGAGTACCTTTAACTCCTGCTCAATTTCAAGTAATTCTTTATCCATTCTATTTCATATTTATGAAGTAATCGCATACATGGCGATATTTACCCCAAACTTTGTGTTATCTATTTTGTACCAGCGTTTATTTCTAAAATCATAATCCCATTCACAACCATAGTCCTTATTGCTGTATAGTACCCCTATTCTCCCCTCAATTTCAACGGCCTTCAAATAGTCATGAACAATATCATCCCCCCAGCCGTTTAATTCCTGAGAAGTGGTTGGTGGACCATTTTCAAACTCAAAGAAAATAGTATAGATCTCATGATCATTAGGGATTTTTTTTAAGGCTTTAGGACCAAATATCACTTCCATCTGCTGTTCAAATGATTTGGCAAATAAGCCATCAATGTCATGATTACAATCATCTGCAAAAACAAAGCCTCCGTTTCTTATGTATTTTTCAAAATTCTCTCTTTCCTTTTTGGTGAATTGCACCAGCTTATGACCTGAAATATAGCAAAACGGGCATTTGAAAATCTCATCGCTGCTTAAAGGAATGATGTTTTCTTTGGTATCAACTTTCAACGTGGTGTACTCAACAAGTGAATTCAGGAAGTTAGAGGGCATTCTTTGATCGACGTCCCAGTCACCTGATTCGTATTGCAATCTTGTAAAGAAAAAATCATTACTCATTGCTATTATTATTTAGCTTAAAAATTGATTTTAAAAGAGAGCTGTTTCAAATAAAAAACTGGTTGTAAGATCAAATCAAACAACCAGCTATATTTAGTTATACTCGCTTATACCGCATCGGAAAGACTGGTAAAAGTAAAATCTCGTACCTTCATATAAGGTATTAAATTACCATCTATTCTCACCTGTTTCCCTAAAGTTTCAAGGTTATTAAGCATGATGATTGGACTCTCGTTGAATCTGAAGTTCTTCACAGGATGCTTAATTTTTCCATTTTCAATATAAAAAGTTCCATCACGCGTAAGACCTGTATATAACAGTGTTTGTGGATCAACACTTCTAATATACCAAAGTCGCGTTACCAAAATTCCTTTTTTCGTGCTTTTGATCAAATCTTCTAATGATGCATCTCCTCCTTCCATTATTCCGTTTGGCGGAAATGGAACTGGATCAACTCCTTTTTCTTTTGCCCAATACCTTCCGTATGACAAATTTTTAACTTTACCATTTTCAAGCCAAACCGTTTTCTTTAAAGGTTGTCCTTCACCATTCCAAGTCGAAGTCGGAACATCCGGATCCAGTGGGTCTGAGTATACATTGACACGCTCATCTACAATTTTTTCTCCCAATTTGGTCCCTCCACCTTCTTTAGACATAAAACTTCTACCTTCATCGGCTCTTCTGGCATTTAGTGAACGAAACATATTTTCCAATAGCCCGATAGAAGCCGCTGGCTCTAAAATCACTGTATATTTTCCTGGTTCAATGGCTTTTGCTTCTTTAGACATGATTGCCTTATCAATAGCTGTATTTGACGCCTCAGCTGCATCAAATTTAGAGACATCATTAAAATCTCTGGTTACCCAACCTGATCCAGTACCGTCATTCGTTCTCATAGTGACAGTGAAATCTGAACTGGTACTTTTATTGTAGGCAAAAAGTCCTTTAGAATTGATCATAGCTTCAAAGTCTAAGGAATCATTAAAGAATCCTGCTGAAGTTACATCCTTTGCTGCTGCAGGATTAATACTACTCTCAGCTACTTTGGTTCTAAATTCTGGAGTAATATTTGCTGTTGCATCGCTATATTGAATTCCTTCATCATACACCTGTGGTCCTAACGGACCCATAAATTCAGGATTCTCTGGTGAAAGCTTTGCAAGCTCTTGAGCTCTTTCAACCACTTTCTTAAGTGATTCATCATCAAATTCATCTATGGTGGCAACACCCACCTTGTTTCCATAATTACTTTGAACTACAAGTTCCTGATTAGATCTGT
Source organism: uncultured Flavobacteriaceae bacterium (assembly GCA_964586115.1). Taxonomy (GTDB): domain Bacteria; phylum Bacteroidota; class Bacteroidia; order Flavobacteriales; family Flavobacteriaceae; genus Lutimonas. The sequence goes on from CAZPHF010000063.1 coordinate 12,496, forward strand.
GACCGGAAGTAGAAACTGTATTTCGCGCATAACGGATATTACCGCTTTCACTACCACTTATATTTATTTCGCAGGCATCTGCTGTAGAAAAGCTCAATGCCTTTTCCAAAATTTGCCTTGCTTCTTCTTTTGTATATATTGCCATAATGTTTTTATTATTTGTAAAATGATTGATTAAATACTTCTTCCTGTATTGATAACATTGACATTGTTAAATCTTGAGGTAGAACATCCATGCGACACCGCACTGATTTGAGAAGGTTGTCCCTTACCATCGAAAAACGATCCGAACATACGGTAATCACTCTCATCACATATTTTTACACATGAATTCCAGAATTCCTGCGTATTAGATTGGTAAGCCACATCATCGAGCATACCTACAATTTTTCCTTCTTTAATCTCATAATACACTGTGCCTCCAAATTGGAAGTTGTATCGCTGTTGGTCTATCGAATAAGAACCTCTTCCTGCGATATAAATTCCTTTTTCCACATCTTTGATCATGTCATTGATAGAATATTTCTCTTTTCCAGGTTCCAGTGAAACATTAGGCATACGCTGGAACTGAACATCATTCCAACTCTGTGCATAACAACATCCATGAGACTCATTCTGACCAATCATATGTACTTGATCACGTATTGCCTGATAATTGGTCAAAATTCCATTTCTAACCAGATCCCATTCTTTGGTTTTTACCCCTTCGTCATCATAGCCAACTGCTCCAAGTGATCCTGGCTGCAGCTTATCTGCTACAAGATTTACTATATCACTTCCATATTTGAATTTTTTGGATTCCATTTTATCTAAAGTTGCAAAACTGGTTCCCGCATAATTGGCTTCATAACCAAGAACACGATCCAATTCTAATGGATGCCCAACAGATTCATGGATTGTCAATCCAAGATGGTTCGGTTCAAGTACAAGATCGTATTTACCTGCCTCAACAGATTTGGCACTCAGCATCTGTTTTGCCTGTTTTGCAGCTAGGGTTGCATCTTCTATGATATCATAACTATTTCTATATAACCTTAAGCCTTCAGGTCCTTCCAATTTTTCGCTCTCAAGCCCATCCATATACTCATATCCAAGACCCATTGGCGCACTCAAGGCCTGACGGGATTTAAATTTACCTGCTCCACGATCAATGGCTGTTACCCCGAAAGTGGGCCAGATCCTGTGAATATCCTGATCTATATAAGAACCATCAGTTGAAGCAAAATACTTTTGTTCATTGACCATAAATAAGGCTGAGTTGACAAAGTTGGCTCCATTATCCATGGCAGCTGCATTAGCAGAAAGCAAAAGATCTACCTTTTCACCTACCGGTACTTCCTTGAAATCTTTTTTAATAGGTGTTTTCCACGATACCTCTCCGTATGATTCAACCGGAGCTAGTTTGACGTCTTCCTTTTGAATTCTTGAATTGGCCTTAGCAATAGCTACGGCCTGCATAGTAGCATTTTTAATACCATCTTCTGTCACATCATTGGTAGAGGCAAATCCCCAGGTTCCATTGGCAATGACCCTGATCCCAATTCCAAAGGATTCAGTATTCACTACATTTTGAACCTTGTCTTCTCTTGTAAATACATATTGATTGAGATACCTTCCAATTCTGGCATCGCCATAAGTTGCACCCATAGATTTGGCTGTGTTCAGTGCAACATCCGCCATCCTTTTTTTGACGATCACATCCATACCAGGTGCAAGTAAAGCTTCTGCGGAAATGTTATTTCCCGCCATTGACATAGGCACCAATAACGCTCCTGCTCCTAATCCTGATAATTGAATAAAATTTCTTCTTTTCATGTAAATGAGGTTTAAATTTAATGGGATTCTAGCGAAACCCATTTTTAAAAGGCTTTCACCTGTTAAATTTTTGTTAATTGAAAACTAAAATAAATTAAAGCCATAAAAATTAAGCTTGCTACGCTTAATTGTAATTTTTAAACAATTATCATAATCACAAAAAATAGCATAAAATAAGGGCTTAGGCCAAGAGTTTTAATTTATAAAAGTAAATATACCAATTTTTAAAGCATATGACAATTAAACCAACAACGCTTTCCAAATCGCAACATCTGCTGCTGACAGATCATACTGTTCCATATCTTCTCTACTAATCCAAGCGATTTGATCATGATCTTTTAATTGAAAAGAACCTTCTATATACACTGTTTCATAGGCCATTAGTTCAATCTGGAAAGTTCCATAATCAAATTGATTCGTAAGCACATGCTTCCCTGTTTTTGTACGAATGCCAAACTCTTCAAACAATTCCCTTTCCAGGGCTTTCTCTGGTGTTTCCCCCTTATCGATTTTTCCGCCTGGAAATTCCCACTTCCTTGCATGAACTTTATGCGAGGCCCGTCGGGCGATAAAGTAGGTGTTGTTTTTTTTAAGAATTGCGGCTACGACAGTGATCATTAATCAAGTTTGGAACTACAATATACTTCAATATTAACTTATTCTTAAGATAATAAATTAACAAAATGTTCTGACCGCAAGGAATATCGAATACCTACCGGTGAGGAGGTATTCAGTATTCATTTAATTATGAAACTAAAACTTATTGAACATTCATCCATTGTAGCATTGTATCATTACATCATTGTCCACCACCTCCCCAATATCCTCATTTAAAATACGTTATATACCCAATGAATAGAATTTGAATTCATAGTCGTTTTCAAATTTATTCCCGGGCGTATCGAATTTTATTGTAATTTTGCAACTAATGAAAAAAATGATCCATAAAATATCTGCAGTATCGATGGCCTTGGTGGTTTTATTTTCCACCTTGTCTTTTACCATGCATATGCACTATTGTGGTGATACTTTAGTGGATAGTAGTTATTTTGAAAAGGCAGATACCTGTGGAATGGAAATGCCCCTACCTACTTCGTCTTCTGACTGTGAAGGGGTTCAAAAGAACTGTTGTGCAGACAAAGAACTAACACTTGAAGGTCAGGACGAGTTAAGCTTAACTCATGAACTTCAAATGGAGCAACAGGTTTTTGCTGCCATCTTTATAAACACCTATAGCCAGCTATTTGAAAGTCCTGAAGAAAGCAAAACTGCCGATCAGCACTATCTTCCTCCACCCCTTGTCAAGCCCATACATAAGCTTGTTGAGGTGTATCTCATTTGATTTTAAACGATAAGACCTTTTTATCTTTTGGACCAGGTTCCATGAGATGATTTGTTGTATTCGGTGTTTTCCTAACGCCAATGTCTAATTG